>JAYZFV010000062.1:0-8886 GCA_036336595.1 Thermoplasmatota archaeon
CAGACGTGCGCAAGCGGATGATAGAGCACCGGTACGAAGGGGAGAACGTCGAGGCGTGGGTGATGCCCGACATCGAAGCCGTCTCCTTCGGGCGCAAGGTCGGATACGAGGTCCGAGAGGCCGACGACATTCCCTCTGAGGTTTTCGAGGTCTCTGCCACCGGCGTGCGTGGCGGCAACCGCGCGAACGTCTCCGCCAAGGTCATGGAGTTCATGATCGAGGAAGGAATTTGGGATGGCGAGTAGCCAGCAACGCATAAGTCGCATACCGACCATCGGAACCCATGCTTCGCATCCTCCAAGCCCGCGACGGCCGACTTCTCGACGTGCTGGTCGCTGGCGACGCATCCGCATCCTCAGCGCTGGTCTGCCACCATGGCACCCCCAGCGACGCCACTCTCTGGTCAGACTGGCATGAGGACGCGCTGGCCAACAACCTGAGATTGGTAGCCATCTCCCGGCCTGGCTACGGGTTGTCCGATCGCCGGGGGGGAAGGAGCGTGGCTAGCGTGGCCGAGGACGTAGAGGACGTGCTCGACGCTCTGGGAATCTCCGAATTCGTAACCATCGGATGGTCTGGTGGTGGCCCGCACGCCCTCGCTTGCGCCGCGCTGCTACCGAATCGCTGCAAGGCCTCCTCCTCCCTCGCTGGCGTCGGCCCCTACGGTGAGCCGGACCTGGATTTCCTCGAGGGGATGGGCCCCGAGAACGTCGAGGAGTTCGGAATAGTCCTCCAAGGCGAGGAGGCCATACGAACTTGGATGATCGAGCACGCCGGCCCATACAGGACTATCGCCGACGAGGAACTGGCAGAGGCTCTGGGGGGCCTGGTTCCCGAGATTGACGTGTTCGCCCTCAACGAGCAGGGCCTCGCAGCCACATGGGCGGCTAGCATGCGCCGGTGCTTCACAAACGGGTGGGACGGATGGATCGACGACGACTTGTCCTTCTGCAACCACTGGGGCTTCGGGGTGTCAGAAATCTCCACCCCGGTCACAGTTTGGCAGGGAGATCTGGACCTCATGGTCCCCTTCGCGCACGGCGAGTGGCTTCTCAAGCACATTCCGACTGCCACGGCTAGGATGGAGGCGGGCCACGGCCATTTATCACTGGTCGCTGATAGGAGGCAGGACATCATAGAAGACCTGGTCTCACATCTCGATGTGGCGTCTTGATCTGCGACGGCTTCATGACACTCGGCACCGTCGAAGCCTCGATGACCTTGGGCGACAGTGCCGATCTGCAACGCCTAGCCACACTGGTCGAGGCCAACCGGGAGCGCTTGCAGGCAATCGAGCAGCAGGTTCGTAGCCTCGAGAGTCTGAGAGTCGAGCAGACCCACGCCATCGAAGCACTAGATGCCATCTCGGAGGACGGTGAAGAAGGAGTGATGGTGCCATTGGGAGCCGGAGTCCAGATAATTGCCGACATCCCACCCGAAGCTGGCGCTGTGGTCGACATAGGCAGCAGGGTCCAAGCAGAGAAAACGAGGGAGGAAGCCATTGCCATCCTCAAGACTAGGAATGAGGAACTCATGACTCTCATGGGGACGGTGAAGAAGGAGCACGACGATCTGGAGAACTACATCGTCACATTGGCGAACCAATTCAACGACACCGTAGAACAACTCCAAGGCGAGGAGCAGCAGGAAGCGGACCACACCGCAGAGGATGAGGAAAAACCCAAGCCGCCGAAAGCGCGAAGGCGAAGGAAGCGCGGCACTGAACTAACCCTCGATGACTGAGGTGCTGACATGGGTTTGTTCGACCGTTTCAAGAGGCGGGTGGAAGAGGCCGAAGAGGCTCACGGAATCACCGTTGAGGAAGAGACCACCGAAGCCGCCGAAGCCCTCGTAGAACGTGATAGGCTGCAGAGGCGCGGAGCAACACCGGAGCTAAGCGCTGAGATCCCGGCCCAAGCAGCGCGGAGCGAGTGGGACGAGATCGAAGACGACGAACCGGACGATCCATTCTCGGCCCCGCTCCCAGCCAAGGACCGTAAGAAGGCCACTAGGCAAAGATCAGCCAAGAAGGCAGCGAAGAAGGCCAGGGCCAAGGCAACTAGGGGGCCGATGGAGACTACCACGGGGAGGACTCTAGTGGGGACCACCCCCACACCGTTCGCAATCGATCTCGGCGACGACACGCCGACTAGGGGCGGGCGCATTCTGAAGGGAGGCCAGGAGCTGGAGGATATTCTCGAGGAACTGGAGACGGACCTGCTTTCCGCTGACATGGGCCACGCCGTGGCCACCGACTTGATTTCCAGCTTGCGTGCACACCTAACTGGCGCGCGCATCACTAGGAAGGCCCAGCTCGATGAGGTGGTGGAAAGGGCCCTTAGGGGCGCGCTGAGGTCGCTTTTGGTGGCTGGTTACTGGGACTTCGATAGAACCGTGCGCGCCTTCGTCGCCGAAGAGACGCCAGTGACGATCATGATGGTTGGCGTGAATGGCACCGGCAAGACGACCACTGCCGCAAAAATTGCCAAACGCCTGAAGGATCAGGGGTACGAGGTCGTGCTTGCGGCAGCCGACACCTTCCGCGCTGGTGCTATAGACCAACTCTCCATCCACGCCGAACGCCTCGGTGTCAGGTGCATCAGAAGCCAGAGGGGCGGGGACTCTGCGGCGTTAGCAAGGGACGCGATCGAGAGCGCGACCGCCCGTGGGGAGGACGTCGTTGTCATCGACACGGCTGGAAGAATGCAGAACAAGGCCAACCTCATGGAGGAACTACGCAAGGTCCACAGAGTCACCAAGCCCCACCTCGTTGTCTTCGTCGCAGACGCCCTGGCGGGCAATGACGCGGTAACCCAAGCCATGGAGTTCCAGCGCATGCTAACCTTCGATGGTGCGGCCCTGTGCAAGCTCGACACCGACGCCAGAGGGGGGGCCGCGCTTTCGATATCCCACGCCACCGGGAGGCCAATAGTCCTCGCTGGCTTGGGCCAGGGCTACGACGACCTCGAGCCGTTCGACCCCGAATGGCTCCTAGACACCATCTTGGCCTGATATCTCAGACCACGCCGTTCATGAGTCATAGCCCATGTGCGTTGCTGGGATGACATCGACCAGTAAGCCCACGGCCCTCATCGTGTTGAGGAATCAGATTTCCGCGGGGCGGATTCAATCAATCCTCCATCAAAGGGGGTGGCTGACGGAACTATGCGGGGACGGCGACAGGGCCGTTGACCAGTACGTCAACCTCAAGCCAGATCTGGTGTTCATTGGGTTGGACATACCGACATTGGATGGGCACGTCGCGGCGCTGGAGATGAGGGAGAGCGATCACAAGGCCCGCATCGTCTTCGTCACTAGCAGGACGCGCCTCGCCAAGGCGGAGGACGCAGCGTTTTCCGCAGGTGCTGTGGCGGTGCTGACATCACCGCTGACCCAGGCTGACTTCGACCAGAACTGGGACGCCATCAACGGCCCCATCCCAGAGGCCCCCGGGCTGGCCGACCTCGATGAGCTATACCCGGAAATCGACGAGTCGAAACCCCCCGTTCCACCAACATCACCCGGTTTCCCCCCCACGGATTTCCCACCTCCGGGTGTGGGTGAAGGGATGCCCCCCGCCCCACTGCCGCCTACCACCGACCCCACGCCCGAACCAAGGGGAAGCCGACTCCCCCTCACTCTGGCCCTGCTCGTCCTCGCTGCCATAGGCGTTGGCGCCGCGTACGCGTACTACCTCGGATGGCATTGGCATTTTTGGGAGCTCTATCCTAGCGCCCCTCATCCTCGGTGATCAGGACCGCGGGCACCTGCCCGGCTATGACTTGGCTGCCCGGTGGCGCATCGGTAATCGTCTCTACCGATATCCCATCGTCATCTAGCAGCCCCTCGTCCAGCGATGCCAGCCTGAGGCCCACCCTCCATCGTTTGAGGACCTCGAAAATCACCTTACCGACAAGAGCGATGAGAACCAGAGCGGAGCAGACCCAGGCGACGATACCCTGGTCGACCATCCCCTACCTCTCCAGCAAGGCGTTCCAGGACGACTCTGCGTAGGCCTGGGCTGCCTCGCTCGGGTCTTCTGCACCGTGTATCCCGGAGCCTACTATAATCGCATCCGAGCCAGCGCGTACAGCATCGCCCGGGTGCCCGTAGCGCTGCCCAAGGACGCCTTCGGCTGCAGAGAGGTTCACACCCGGCGTCCAAATCATCCTCCCTTCGCCCGCCTTGGCACGCAGCCCCTCGATCTTCACCGGCGAGCTGCCATTCCCAATGTAGCCAACCACGTGGGGGGACGACGACCCGGCCTCTATGGTGCGTTCAGTGTAGTCATCCGAGAGCAGGTTGTCCCTGCTGGACATCTGGGCGAGCAGGAGGACGCCCCCAATGCGACGTGCCCCTTCCCAGGCCGCCGCGATTCCATCGACGACATCGGGTCCGCTGACGCTGTGCGCGGTGACCAAATCGGCCCAGGAGCGTATGTCATACAACCCGCCCATTTGGGTTTGGGCGACCCTTCCGATGTCAGCGAACTTCCGATCCTCGAAAAGCATGAGATCGTGCGATTGGGCTGCTGCGATCACGCTATGCCATTCGCTCATGCTGAACTCCTCGACCATGTCGACATGGGTCTTGAGGGCCGTCACGTGGGGGCCGACTTGCCCAATCAGATCGACCAGACCACCCACACTCGGTAGGTCTGCGGCCAGCACCACCAAGGACCGCTTCTCGCAAGCCGCCTCCATGAACTGGTGGGCAAGCGGATGAGCGCACGCCCGCCAACGCTCCCCCCACGCCTCGTGCGGTTGCATCACCCAACCCCGCCTCAGGACCCCGTTCAAGTCTTTCGATGAAGCCGGTTTGTTCATGGACGGAGAACGGCACCTCTCTTCGAGGGGCTCTTCCGTGTCCGTTGAAACTGGGACCCACCTCTTCGAAGTCACCAACAGGGACCTCGATGGCCTGCCCGATGCGCGCGGAGAAAGCGTGCGGGCAATGCTAGCCGCCGACCACGGGATCGAGGTTGCATCGGTCCGGGTCATACTGGGGTACCAGGTACGAACCGATCTCGCCGAGGAGGAGGCCGATAGCATGGTCCAAGACTTGTTCGTTGACCCCATTATCGAATTCGGCACTAGGCTCACGCGTCTGCTCGACGACTTCCCCGAGGCACCCGAGGTCGCCATCCAGATCGGCTACAAGCCGGGCGTAACGGACAACCCCGGCCAAGCCGGTCTCGACGGGCTTCTGACCTTATTCCCGCACCACTCTGAGGCGAAGGTAGCGACGTACAGGACATACGCCTTCTGGGGCGTGCCAGCGAACATCGACCCGAAGCACTTGGCCTCCACCCTCCACAACCCTATGATCGAGCGCGCATCGGTCGCCGGGCCAGCGGAGTGCGCTGAAGGGAGGTGGCCCGCCCTCGACTTCCCTGAGCAGCCACCAGCAAACTACTCGGAGCCCGCAATCATCGACCTGGAGGTCGGCGACGAGCAGCTGTCGGAAATCAGCGAGACGGGCCTGCTCGCACTCAACCTAGAGGAGATGAGGACGATTCAGCAGCACTACAGGGACCCGGAGGTCAGGCTAGCGAGAGAGCAGTTGGGACTCCCTGCGGAAGCACCCACCGATGCCGAGCTGGAGTGCCTGGCGCAGACTTGGTCTGAGCACTGCTCACACAAGATATTCGCAGCCAGCATCCACCACGTGGACACAGAGACCGGCGAGGACAGCGTGGTCGACTCGCTGTTCAAGACCCACATCATGCAGCCCACGCTCGACATCCAGAAGCAGGTCGACTGGCTTCTCAGCATCTTCCACGATAATTCAGGTGTCATTTCCTGGAATGACGACTGGAGTCTGTGCATCAAGGCCGAGACGCACAACACCCCAAGCGCGCTGGACCCCTACGGGGGAGCCATCACCGGGATAGTCGGGGTGAACCGCGACATCCTAGGCACGGGCCTCGGCGCTCGTCCGATCGCCAACACCGACGTCTTCTGCTTCGGCCCACCAGACTACGCCGGGAGACTCCCCGAAGGGCTGTTCCACCCCTCCCGGGTGTTCAGGGGGGTGCACGCGGGCGTGCGCTCAGGGGGCAACGAGTCGGGGATCCCGACGGTCAACGGCGCTATGGTGTTCGACGAGCGATACATCGGCAAGCCACTGGTCTTCTGCGGGACCGTGGGCTTGTTGCCTCGGCGCCTCCCAGACGGGAGAGAGAGCCACGTCAAGACGCCCGAGCCCGGCGACGTCGTGTACATGATCGGCGGGCGAGTGGGCAGCGACGGCATCCACGGAGCGACCTTCTCGAGCATCGAGCTGACCGAGGAGAGCCCTAGCTCGGCGGTGCAGATCGGCGACCCAATCACGCAGAAGAAGATGCTGGACATGACACTCGAGGCGCGCGATGCCGGCCTGATACAGGTGATTACGGACAATGGTGCAGGGGGCCTCTCCAGCAGCGTCGGGGAGATGGCTGAGCTGACAGGAGGAGCCGAACTCGATCTCGGCGTCGTCCCCCTCAAGCAGGCCGGTCTCTCGTCATGGGAGATCCTCGTCTCCGAGTCCCAGGAGCGCATGACTGTTGGGGTAAGGCCCGAGGATTGCGCTGCATTCGAGGCCTTGGCCGCCCTCCACGAGGTAGAGGCGACTGCCGTCGGCGCCTTCACCGACTCCGGCGCGTTCGTCGTGCGTCATGGCGAGATTCCCGTCGCGCACCTCCCAATCGACTTCCTCTTCGAAGGATGCCCGCAACTGCACCTCGAGTCCGAGTGGATTCCCCCCCTGCACATGCCAGTTCAGACCCCCGTCGTCGACGCGAATGGAATGGGCGAGGTCCTGAGCCGCCTGAGGGCCAGGCCGAACATCGCTAGCAAGGAGTGGTGGGTCCGCTCTTACGACCACGAGGTAATCGCGCAGACGGTAATCAAGCCGTTCTGCGGCGCCAACCACGACTCCCCGGGCGACGCCGCTGTGATCGCGCCGATACAAGGCGGCACCCAAGGCGCAGTCATCTCGAATGGCATCGCCCCGCGATACTCCGACATCGATGCCTATGCTATGGCAGCAGCGTCGGTGGACGAGGCGTTGCGAAACGCCGTCTGCGTGGGCGTCGACCTCGACAGGATCGCGGGCCTCGACAACTTCTGCTGGCCAGACCCGGTGGAGTCGGCGAAGACCCCGGACGGGCGATTCAAGCTCGCGCAGCTGGTGAGGGCCAACCGAGCGATCGACGACGTCTGCAGGGCTTACCGCCTGCCATGCATCAGCGGCAAGGACTCGATGAAGAACGACGTCGTTTTGGGCGGAGAGAAGATAAGCGTCCCGCCCACCATCCTGTTCAGCCTCATCGGAAACCACCCGGACGTCCGGAAGGCGGTGTCCTCCGATTTCAAACGCACCGGGGACGCGATATACCTGCTCGGCCAAACTCACCAGGAGCTGGGGGCCAGCGAGCTCTCCTACATGCTGCGAGAGGAGGAGCGAGGAGGCATCGGCGGCGCAATCCCCCGAATCGACGCTGAGCGAAACCTGGCAGCCTACCGCGCGCTCTCCACCGCCATGAGCGACGGTCTTGTGGCAAGCGCCCACGACTGCAGCGACGGCGGCCTCGCCGTCGCACTCGCAGAGTGCTGCTTCGGCGCGGGAGCCGGGGCGTCTGTGACCATCAATGGCCTTTGGTCCGACTGCGAGCACCTAGACACGTGGGGAGCACTGTTCGGTGAGAGCCTAGGACGCATCCTCGTGAGCATCAGACCGGAGGATTGCGAGGCATTCGAGTCAACGATGGCCGACCACTCCTGCCATCTCCTCGGGGCAGTCACCCCAGGGGATGAAATCACCTTCTACCACGACGGCGAGACCGCCCTGGTCGCATCGATGAGCTCCCTGCGGGATGCCTGGAAGGGAACGTTGGACGGGGGTGCGCGCTGATGTCAGGAACGCCCCGGGTCGCGGTGCTCTCAGGGTTCGGGATCAACTGCGAGAACGAGACGATGGCGGTCTTCGAGATGGCGGGCGCCGCCGCTGACAGGGTCCACGTCAACCGGCTGGTTGGGGGAGAGGCAAGCTTGTCCGACTACCACATCATGGCCATCCCCGGGGGATTCTCCTTCGGCGATCACCTCGGCAGCGGCCGGCTGCTGGGCAACCGCCTGCGTTTCGGCCTGCGCGAGGAGGTGCGGGCGTTCGTCAAGGCCGGCAAGCCGGTCATTGGAATCTGCAACGGCTTCCAGGTCCTCGTGAAGATGGGCCTGCTACCGGGCGACGACGAGGTCAGCCTGACCCAAACGGCATCACTCGCGCTCAACGACAGCGGCCACTACGAGAACCGATGGGTCACCCTCGAGTTCGACCCCAGCAGCCCATGCATCTGGACCAGGGGGATGCGGCGCATCCGAGTGCCCGTGCGCCACGGGGAGGGCAAGTTCGTCACCGACGACCCCACGCTCCTCGATGGGTGGGCGGAGTCCGGCCAGCTGGCCGTGCGCTACGTCGACCCCTCCAGTGGGTACCCGGGCACCAGCGACGAGATACTCCCATACCCAGTATCCCCTAACCAGAGCTGGAGGAACATTGCTGGGGTTTGCGACCCCACGGGCCTCGTGTTCGGCCTCATGCCTCACCCGGAGGCCAACCACTCCACATGGCTGGGAGCCACTTGGACCCGCGAGGAGGTAGAGCACGGCGAGGGCGAGGGCATCCCCATCTTCCGCAACGCGGTCGACCACGTCAGGGACTCAGCATCTTAGGGCCAGAGCCCTGCGAGCCCCAGCACCCTTCGTGCCGCGGCTACGCACAGAACCACCACCAGCAATCTGCGAACTCCGGTCTGCGAGGCCACTTCCGAGCCATATCTCGAACCCACCAATCCCCCGAGCAAAACTACTGCTGCGAATGGACCGAGCACCCCCACCTCCAAGT
>JAYZFV010000063.1:0-8712 GCA_036336595.1 Thermoplasmatota archaeon
GTCCGGGAGGGCCGGCTCTGCAACAGAAACGAACCGCGCCAGGCGCACTATGAACCCGAAAGGGGGAGGTTTCCTGACCGCGGCTGGAACGAGCACCCCCGCCGGAGCAAGTCCAAGCAGGTCTGTATGGCATCGACAGGACCGGGTAGGATGCATAGTTGAATGCGACCAGCCGCAAGGTGAACAGAAAGGGGCTTACTCCCTGCACCCTCGCAATAAACCGCCTAGTCGGTGAGAACCGCGTCGAGCACAGGGCCCGGCGCCAGAGCGCCGCTCTCCTGGAAGTCGAGCCAAGTTCCCTTCCCCTGCAGCCTCGAGCTGAGCTCGTGATACGCCACGATCAGGGTAGGCAGCAGTATCGAGCTGGCCAGGAGTGCCAGCACTAGAAGGAGCATCATCAGCACGAAGAAGTTCTGCAGGCCCGGCACCGACACGAATAGCCCGGCTGAGAGCCCTGCGCACGTTGTCGAGGTCGTCTCGAAGATGGTACGGCCGGTTCGCGACACCGACTTCGCGATGCCGGCCGGGGTCTCTCCCTCGTCCTTGATTCGATCGATGATGTGGATCGAATCGTCCACCCCGATGCCGAAGACGATAGTTCCGATCATGGCGGTGAACACGTTGACGTTGACCGACCCACCACGCATCAGCAGAGGCTGCCAGAGCACCACCACCCCGACTGCGGTCATCGTGAAGATGGCCAGCCTAGGTGAGCGGAAGAGGACGGCCATCGTCAGCAGAAGGATGGCCATCGTGGCTATCGTGGTCTCGGACTGTGCGTCGTGAATCCCCTGGTTGATGTCAAGCGAGACTGGCAGGCCTCCGGTCAGCAGGGAGTTCGAGACCCCATCGATGCCCATGGCAGGGCAGTCAAGCGCGCTTGCACATCCATTACCGTCGAGATGGTCGTCGATGGCATCCCGAAGGCTGCCCGCCGTTGCGAGGTTGATGTAGGGCTGGTTGACGTAGACCAGGGTCTTGGTCTCGCCCTGGCCCTGGTCCGCGTTCATCAGCATGGAGCGGACCTCTGGGCTCAGCGTGTCGAAGGCGATGTTGACCATGTCCTCTCGACTGCTCGCAGCATAGGGCCAGCAGTCCGGACGGAGGGGGTTGGTCGACTCGTCCCAGCACTCGTCGTGTATCAGCTCCCACAGACTGCGATCGTATATCTCGAGGCCCTCTGCCTCCAGGTTGACGTGAACCGCCTTCAGTATGTCCACGAGACTGATTGTCGTCGTGTTGGCGACGTTGTCTATCTTCATCACCTGCATGTGGTCTATGGCGTCCAGTATCGGGAGGTCGCGGATTGGAGCGGTGTCATTCTGCGGCCCCCTTTCTGTGGCATCCACGATGAACATGTTAGTCTGGCCGCCCTCGAATACGATGCTGTACTCCCTGAGGGCCTCGTAAGACTCGAGTCCCGGAGGGACCTCGTCCGATGCTCCCGTGATGTCCTTGCCCAGTTCGTCATTGTAGATCCAGACCCCGCCGATGGTCACACCCAGCGAAAACAGTATGACGAGCAGAGTGGCTCTGAGGGGCACCCTCCCTATCGACTCCCAGAGCCCTTCCATCAAGGAGAGTGTGAGGGTGAGTGATATCGTGATTCCCAGGATGATGGCCCCCCCGGTAGTGAGAGGGGCGAACAAGTACAGAATCCCGGAGAAAGCCCCGGTTGTAAGGACGGCGAACAGCCAGGCGTCTATCCCGAAGATCGTCGCTGCTCTGCCTGCCCCACGCGCAACCGAGTCTCGGCCCCACGGAACATCCGTGGAAGACCCCTCCCGGTCCCTCCTCTGCCTCCTCGCCGAGTCCAGGTTCCTCGCCTTGAACAGGGATCTCGCTGCGCCCCTCCGGTACCTCAGCAGCTCAATCAGGGCGGGCACCATGAGCATCGAGAGCACGAATGTGCAGGCTATGCCCAGGAGAAGGGTGACACCGACGGTCCTCATGGGCTGAATTGGCACCAGCTCGGGCCACGTAAGGACGCTGAACCCGATTATAGTGGTAAGTGCGGAGAGGAAGATCGCGTTGCCGGTGGTCATAGCGGCCATCACGGTGGCCTTGAGGCTAATCTCGGGATCGAAGGGGTCGACCTCCCCGATTTCGACGCCGTCCCGATTGGCAGCCCACTCCACCTCCTTTCGCCTCTCCAGCAACTCAGTGCGGTTCTCCTCGATCCGGTTCGTAAGATGGAGCGCGTAGTCGACGCCGAGGCCGACCAGGATCGGCCCTGCCGAGATGATCATCGGCGTGAGCATTATGTCAAGGATCACGGTAGTGCCGAATGTGATTGCGAGGCTCATCACGATAGGGAGACCACAAATGACGATGACCTTGGCGTTCCTGTGGAGGATCAGCATCGCCACCGCCACAAGGAGGAGGCTCAATGGCAGCATGGTTTTAACCAGCTCGAGGTAGATTGCGTCAGAAACGTCGTGCAACACAGGGGTCAATCCGGTGACGGTGACCGCCTGTCTCTGAGGGATGACGTCGAGGCGTTCCTTGTCCATGGTCGAGACCGGATTCTGGTAGGTCCTGCTGCAGATCTCGCACTCGCTTGCGCTTGCGTTGCCGAGGAGGCTCTTGGCATGGGTGACGAATGCCTTGTGGTCACGAAGGACCCCCGAGGGGTTCTCATCTGAGATTCCCTTGGGGTCGCTGCGAGGGGTGATGTCGGTGTTGGCCATGTCGAAAGCGATTCCCATGACGATTACGCCGGTGTCCCAAATCCCGTCACCGTTGGTGTCACGGACGAAGTTGGAAATCAGCTCGTCGGCGTTTTCGACGTACTGGTCGACCCGTTCCTGGGAACCGTCACCCTGGGGGACAGAGTATCCCACGTACGGGTTGAGGGACGCTAAGGCGCAATCGCCGTCGCTCACGGGGAGCCCGTGCTTCTCGACGGCGCAACTGAACCTGTGGTCGGTAGAGTTGGCCTCCTTGACGATCTGCGCTGGGGAGAGCACCCAAATCACGCCGTCGCACCCGTCGCCGGGCTTGTTGCACGCCAGGGAGCCCCTGTCTCCCTTGTTGTAGTCCAGCCCAGACTTGAGGCCCCCTTTGCCCGCGTTGTTGTCGTCGCCCTCGATCCACGACATCTGGGAGAGAATGTCGACATCGGTGATGTTCTCACCCCCCTTCTCGCCGCCCGTCGCGGCGTTGTTGGTCTGGACGTACAGGATCACGATGTCCGTTGCCCACTGCTCCCTGACTTCGTTGAGCAGGTCCGTCGAATTCGCCCCATCAGGGAGGTAGATCTCGACATCTCCGTTAATCTGGTGCTCGAAGTCCATGGCGTCCCTGCCGATCAAAGCGGTCAGCAGCAGAAGCAGCGCGACCACTGCTCCGGGGCTGCGTTGGATGCCGCTGTAGGTCAGCTCGGCAGCCCTCCGGGCGACTGCGTGGACGCCGTCGGAGACGTCGTCCGATAGTTGCCTGACTGTCTCGATGGTCCCGCCAAGGAAGCTCCCGTAAACGGCCTCCCGGGCACGCAATACAGCGTTCCTGGCTGGCTGCAGGCTCTCAAAGAACCATGCCCAGAAGCGGGCCTCGTCGTCCAACTCATCCTCCCTCAAGGGGCCTGTCACGCAGATGGTCCCCTGCGGGGGCCACATGAAGCGTTCGCAACGCCGGTCATCCGCAAGCGCGGTTCCTTCGTTCTCACGCGCCTTCGGTTTCCGATGCCCTCAAGACGGTCTCGTCAATCGCGCGGCCATGGAGTTGGTCACCGGAGGGGCCGGATTCATCGGCTCGCACCTCGTCGACGCGCTGGTCGAGCGAGGCCATCGCGTCAGGGTCCTGGACAACTTCAGCAGCGGTCGCGAGTCCTTCCTGTCCCACCACGAGGGGAGTGGGATGGTCGAGGTGGTCAGGGGCGACCTGCTTGACCTGGGGGTGGTGAAGGGAGCGATGGATGGCATTGAGGCCGTTCACCACATGGCCGCCAATCCCGACATAAGGCTGGGCACGGAGATCACAGACACGGACCTCAGGCAGGGCACCGTTGCCACTTACAACGTGCTCGAGGCGATGAGGGTCAACGGAGTCTCTAGAATCTCGTTCTCCTCCTCCTCCGCTGTCTATGGCGAGGCCGAGCTGATGCCGACCCCCGAGAGCTACGGGCCAATCATGCCAATCTCGCTCTACGGCGCCTCGAAGCTCGCCAGCGAGTCCCTCATCACCGCATGGGTCGGGACCTTCGGCGCGCAGGCGTACATTCACCGGTTCGCCAACATAGTCGGCCCGCGCGGGACGCATGGCGTAATCTTCGACTTCATCCACAAGCTCAAGAACGACCCGGCGAGGCTCGAGGTACTGGGTGACGGCTTCCAGGAGAAGTCGTACATGTCCGCTCACGATTGCGTCCGCTCCATGCTTCACCTGATGGACAGCGACGATGGCGATGCCAATCTCTACAACCTCGGCACCGGCGATACCTGCTCGGTCTCGAGGATCGCCGAGATCGTAGTGGAGGAGAGCGGGCTTGATAGCGTCTCGATCGAGTACACCGGCGGGAAGAGAGGCTGGGCAGGAGATGTGCCGAAGACCTACCTCGACGTGAGCAAACTGCTCGCCACGGGCTTCGAGCCTACGACCATGTCCGAGCAGGCCATCAGGGAAACCGCTCGCGACCTCATCGGCGAGATCGGGCTGTGATGGCTAGGGTCGAGAGGGCGAGTATCAGAGACAGGGGGACCAGGAGTCCGACCCCATCAGAATCCCTCTGATTACCGAGCGAGACCGCCACCGCACCCATGGTTGATGGCTCGGACCCCTCTGCGGAAGAGGCCTCGTGCACCGCGATGATTCGCAATTCTTCGACGGGCACCCCCTCAGGGAGCTCGAGGGTCCGGGTCAGCACGACGTTCCCCCCTGGTTCCACCGACTGACCTGCCCCGGTCGCATCTCCCCATGAAGCATCGGGGTAGGACCACTTGGAGTCCCCCTCAATCGACGTCTCGGCGTAAGCGAACGCGACGTCATGATGCTCGGTGATGCCGTTGGCCGCCTGCTCCGGCCCAATCGAAGCGCTCGCGCGTAGCGCGAAGAAGGAGACCTGCGTGCTGTCTAAAGAGGCGATGTCGCTCAACTCGACGCTGATCGATATCTGGCTTGCCGAGAGCGGTCGCACGACCAGCACCATCCTCGTGTCGTCAGCGCGCTGTCCCTCGGCGGAGAGGAGCGCGCGATGGAGCGAGGCCTTGTCCGGCGCGCCCCCGAACAGAAGTGAACCATCGAACCAGAAGGAGGGGGCTGCCAGAGCAGTCGAGTGGTACTGCGCCCTGTGGGCAGTTATTGGCGTGCCCAAGGGGTCATCGAAGGTGTCGTGAACGGCCACGCGCGCGACCCTGTCACCGTTAGCACTGGTGAAGTCGGGCATCCAAACATCCACCGAAGCGCACACTTCGCACCAAGTCGCAGTGTACTGCTCCATCAGGACCGAGTGGCCCCCCTCAGCAGACCACTCCTCGCTCTGGACTTGCTCCTGGGAAGAGGATAGAGGAAGCGAAATCGCCAGTAAGGCCATCGCCAACGCCGCTCTACGCCCGGTCAACCGTGCCATCGGTTCCCCCTCAGCGCCCCCCCTTCATAACCCAACGTCCTAGCGAGAGAGCATGAGCAAGCGCTGGCACCAGGAGAAACGCCGGGATTCGTGGGGGCGTCAGGCTCGCTCTAAGGGCTATCGGGCGAGGTCCGCGTACAAGATCAAGCAAATCCAAGAAAGATTCGGGATACTGAGACCAGGCGACGCGGTCCTCGACATCGGCTGCCACCCGGGGGGCTGGACGCAGGTGCTCGTAGAGGAGGTCGGCGAGGACGGACTGGTCATCGCGGTCGACCTGCTCGCCACCTCCGCTGTCGAGGGAGCCGAGATCCTCATCGGCGACATCACCGAACGCAGCACAATCGATCGCATCGCCGAGTTCGTGGGCGAGCGCGATCTCAATGCGGTGGTCAGCGACATCTCCCCGGGGCTCACTGGGCGCTACGACACCGACCAGGCCATCTCGCTCGAGCTCTCGACCACGGCGCTCGATGCCGCAATGGCCCTTCTCTCCCCCGGTGGCAGCTTCGTGACCAAGGTCTTCCAAGGGGCGGGGATCGAGGGACTGGTGGACTCCGCCAAGCAGCGATTCTCCTCAGTCGGTCGGTTCTCCCCTACGGCAAGCAGGAGCGCGTCCTCCGAGACCTACCTGGTCTGCCAGAACAAGCGGCCCAAGCCACTAGGCTCGGCCGCTGACTCCACCGCGCTCGAGCAGGTCCGCGAGCATCTGGCGTCGATAGGGGTCGTCGTAGAGGGCCAGAGCGAGGTCGAAGAGGGCACCAAGGTCGGCTTCAGGAAGCTGGACAGGCGCGAGGGATGATCGCTCCGCAGGAACGGTGCCCTGAAAGCAATCAGGACCACTTGATTTACCTCGGAATAGCAGGTGTTTCCAGGCACACCGGAGAATCAGGAAATGTGCGATTTTGAGTATTTCTGCAAGATTCGGTACCTGCTCCATTATATAGACCCGGGAGGGCAGCTAGCATCACTCGTGAAAACGAGGAGATGAAATGATGGAAGTAGATATGAACGCAATGAAAGCAGAACTTGGCGGCGCCTTTGTGCTGTCCTGGGCCGTTTTTGCTATGGGCCTCGGCACCCTTGAGGGTGCTGTTGCCCTAGCAGTGGTCTGGATGGCATTTGGCGGAGCCCACGTTCTGCCTGTAGTGACCTGGTGTCACATGCTGAACGACGGTGATGGCGATGTCGACGGCAACTACATGCCTAACGGCATGCGGCTGTTGGCTCAGGCTGTAGGTGCAGTGCTGGCTATAATGCTGGCTACTGAGGCTGGCGCCATCGAGACCGGATGGGCTGCGACGGCCTTTGAGGTGCCCGAGACCTGGGCCCTCCTAAGTACGATTGCCGCTGGTGCGGTTTGGTGGCAGGTGCACACCCGATGCGATTCGGCCTGGGCTAGCGCCTTCGGCCTGATGGTACTGGGTGGTTGGATGACCCTGACGGGGGCCCACGAGATGGGCGCTTCGTTGGCAAGCGCAGGAGACGGCATCGCAGATGTTGTCCCCGCGTGGATCGTTGACGGCCTATTGGTCGGCCTCGGTGCCCGAATCGGCGCTGAGATCGACAACGCACTCTGAGATCACAGGAAGAAAGCTGTATCACAGACATACGCAAGCAGGCCGGGGGGGCAACTCCCCGGTCTGTGCACGAACCCCCTCCTAGTGCGATCTCGCTCAATGGTTAGCGTGGTCACCCTGTGTCACGATCGTACGGCACGATGTTCTGCCACTCTGAGGCATCAGAACGTGACACTACGGCGTGGACCCAATCGTCATCGGAGCAATTGAACACCTCGTGAGGCAGTCCCGGCTCAATGTAGAACATGTCCCCTGCGTTGTGGACAACCGACTTTCTGCATCCGGGCCCATACTCGTGACGAACGCTGCCCTTGAGGAGGTAAATCATCACATCGAAGTCGACGTGGATGTGAGCCTTGGCAACTCCCCCTGGGGGGATGTAGGCGCGGTTCATCGAGAGTCCAGTCGATGGCGTGTTCTTGCCCGACAGCCCGACACCGTACTCGATACTGTTCCAGCCCCGCACCTTCTCCACCTCTCTGAGACTCCAGATGCCCCCCTCGTCACTCACAAATCGCTCCAGATCCACCTCTTCACCAGTCAGTGAGAGCTCCTCCTCGGCCATGGCGGGCTTATGGCAGATCGGCTTTTCAAAGTATGGAAGTGGAAAAAGATGGTACTGCGGCCAACCTCTCCCTCGGTCCCACAATCAACGCTAAAAAGGGGGCATCGCACGCCCGCAGACCAAGAGGGACGATGTTGGCACAAAGGGCAGTCGTATGCGCGTCCTCGGGGGCACCGCTAATCGAGAGCGAGAGCACATCGTTCCCCTGCCCAGGATGCAGCACCCCCATCGGACGCAGCCAGCGTTGTAGGGTGCAATCCGTCAAGTACATTTGTCCCAAGTGCAGGTTCGAAGGGCCCTGAGGTGATTGAGTGGGTGAGGTCGTTATCAAGTACAAGGTGACCCTCGACCAGCCCGAGAATGGCTCTCCAGACTACCAGGAAATCGCCGATCGGATCTCCGGCTTCAGAGAAGTCCAAACCGTCGAGGTCAAGCCACTGGCCTTCGGGATGATGTTCATCGAGGTCCAGGTGGTACTGGGCGAGGGCGATGGCATCGTCGACGGGTTCGAGGACCGAGTGAGGGAATCTGACGACCTCATCGGCCAGATCGAGGCCCTCGAGATGGGGCGCCTCTAATCAGTAGTGATCCAAGGGCGATCTCATGAACTCTCGCATCATCACCGTTGCGTAGGCCCCCGGTGGGAGGGTGAATCGCAATCGCAGGCAGGCCCCTTCGGGATGCCACCTCTCGCCCTTGCTCGGGCCCGAGGTCCAGCGTTCGAAGAGAGAGTTGGAGACTTCGGGGGCCTGCTCCACGCTGAGGTCTCTGAAAGGAACCGAAAGCGCCCTCCGGGTCCCTGAGGTCGTTAGTCGGGGAATTCTCGACACCGTCCAGTTGACGCTAGTCAGGTCGGTGGCTTCCAGAGCACTGCGCTCGCACTCGCCGGGTCCGTTGGTGGCGTAGGACGCCTCCCTCCCGGGCAAGGGGCCCGTGACGGCAAGTCTTCCGAGGCCGCAGTTCCTCTTGCATCGCTCTAGGTTTGTCTCGCTGACTAACTC
>JAYZFV010000064.1:0-6567 GCA_036336595.1 Thermoplasmatota archaeon
CGCGGCACCATGGACGTCTACTTCACCCGCGTCTTCAACCCGGTATGGACCTACCCAGATGGCTTCTCGTGGATAGGGATGCTGGAGAACGAGGAGGCGGTCGGCTGCCACATCGCCCTGACGCCGACTTGGAACGAGACTGCCTTCTTCGCCGACTACGTGCTGCCCATGGGTCATGCATCCGAGCGACATGACATCAACTCCTACGCGACCTCGGCTGGCAAGTGGGTGGCGTTCCGCCAGCCGGTGCTGCGCGAGTACGCCCGGCGCGAGGGGCGCGAGGTCGAGTTCACCCACGAGGTCAATCCCGGTGAGGTGTGGGAGGAGGACGAGTTCTGGAACGAGTTGTCGTGGCGTATCGACGATGGCACGATGGGGATTCGCGAGCACTTCGAAAGCCCGTACCGCGAAGGCGAGCGGATTACCATCGACGAGTACTACCAGTACACCTTCGAGCGCGTCCCCGGGCTGCCTGAGGCAGCTGCCGAAGAGGGCTTGGATGCGCTCGGCTACATGCGCAAGCACGGTGCCTTCCTGATTGATGATGCGACATACTCGAAACACGAGGAGGAGGGGTGGCCGACACCTAGCGGCAAGCAGGAGCTGTACTCGCAGACAATGGTCGAGTTCGGCTATCCCGAACACGCCATCCCGCACTACCGAATCCGCAGTCACGTCCATCCAGACAACCTGCAGGGCGATGACGAATACTGCCTGCTCCCCAACTTCCGGCTCCCCCAGCACATCCACTCACGCTCGGCCAATTCCAAGTGGTTGGTCGAGATCGCCCACCGAAACCCGATTTGGATTCATCCTAAGGACGCTGCGAAACTAGGCGTGGAGGAAGGAGACCTGCTCAAAATCGAGACCGAGATAGGCTGGTTCGTGGACAAGGTCTGGGTCACGGAGGGGATCAAGCCTGGAGTGGTTGGCTGCTCGCACCACATCGGACGCTGGAGGCGCAGTCAGGACCGTGGGAACCGATTCCTGACCAACGAGGTCGCCATAGAGGACGTCGGAGAGGGCAGGATGCGGATGAGGACGGTCTCGGGCGTAGAGCCCTGGAAGTCTGACGACCCCGATACGAACAGAGTCTGGTGGAGGGACGGGGGGGTCCACCAGAACATCACGCACGCAGTGCAGCCGGACCCGATCAGCGGCGCCCACTGCTGGCTGCAGAAGGTTCGATTGAGCCAACCCGGACCAGACGAGAGGTATGGCGACGTCGAAGTCGATACCAACAAGTCATTCGAGTACTACAAGCGCTGGAACGAGATGGCCAAGCAGCGCGAGACGCACCCGAGGGGCGAGCGCCGTCCGCTGTGGATGAAGAGGCCGCTGCCCCCTAGGAAGGAACACTGGTTCATGCCCGAGTGAGGGTCAAATGGCCTCGGTCATCTTGCCCCAGTTGACCAGCTCCCAGCCCCTCTCGTGCATGTAGTAGAACAGCATCTTGAGGGAGATATCAGCTCCAGCGAAAAGCGCGCCGTGCTCGAACTCGCCAGTGATGGCGACGACGATCGCAACCCCCGTGAAGGTCGCAATGGCCCTCCAGCTAACCGCCTTGATAAAGCTCCGTGAGCGGGTCTGTCCCATCCCCAACGGGGGCGACGGTACAGGTCTAACAAATAACCTGAACGGTCGTCAAATCGCGCGAATCGCAGTTTTGACACCCCCTCAAATAGACGCCATCGGCGGAGCATCTCAATGAGCGGGGCGAATTTCTACTCGCTTTACTTCTACATCGACGTCCTCAAGACCCCAATCCAACGAGCTCCAACCTCGCTCATGCAGATAGTACAGTACCATTTTCGTCACCACCTCAATGCTAGCTATCCCCAAACCAATTGTCCAGCTCCCAGTTAGGAATCTGGCGATTAGGATAGTGTCGGTCGTCGCGATTGTCCTCCACGACAGGGTCTTCACTAGGCTGCGCGTCCTGTTTGCGTGCCCCGTTCCTTCGATGTGGTCTGGCAACTTCGCATCCACTTGCAATTCACCGTCTGGAGTGTCAATCACAATTTGTTCAATGTATTTTGTCATGGTATCACTGTGCTCTGCAGAGAGTTATGCAGGATAACTCCTCCTACGGAAAAAATATGAAAAAACGGTCAGATCGACTCGATTACTACCGCGATTCCCTGCCCGCCGCCGATGCAGGCGGTCGCTATTCCATAACGGCCACCACTGCGCTTGAGCTCGTGGGCCAGCGTCAGCACCAGCCGGGTGCCTGTGGCTGCCAGGGGGTGGCCCAGGCCCACCGCTCCGCCATTTACGTTTACCCGCTCGAAGTCGATGCCGAGTTCGTTTACGCACGCCACGGCCTGGCCAGCGAAGGCCTCGTTGATCTCCCAGAGATCGATGTCGCCAGTCGTGAGGCCAGCGCTCCCCAGCGCCTTGAGGCTCGAAGGTACCGGCCCGTGGGCCATGATCGCAGGCTCGAGTCCGACGATGCCCCACGAGACGATTCTGGCCAACGGCTGGTCGCCATCGGTCTGTGCCCGGCTGGCTGACTTGACCACGACCGCCGCAGCGCCGTCGACCACCCCCGAGGCGTTGCCAGCGGTCACCAGCGAGTCGGGGCCGAAGTGCGTGCGCAACGCGGCCAGAGACTCCGTTGTCGTTCCTCGGACGACGTGGTCCTCCTGAGCAGCGCCGACAGTGCCGTCGGGAGTCTCGACCTCGACGATCTCACGGGTCCACAAGCCAGTGTCGATGCTCGCTTCTGTGCGCTGGTGGCTGAGGGCGGCGAACTCGTCGGCCTGCTCGCGCACCACGCCGTTGCGTCGGCACAGCTCGTCGCTGGTCTGGGCCATGAAGGAGCCGCAGATGCCGTCGCGGAGGTTGGTGAACAGGTAGTCCTCCATGTCCTCGGCCAGCTCCTCTCCCGCTCGGGGAGGGCGACCGAGACGGTAGGTGCCCCTCATGTCCCTGAGAACGTGCGGAGCCTGGCTGAGGTTCTCCATGCCTCCGGCGACCACGACCTCGGCCTCGTCGAGCATGATCATCTGCGCGGCGTTGATAATCGACTGCGCACCGCTGCCGCAGAGTCGGTTGAGCGTCAGCATCGGCACCTCCTGGGGGATTCCCGCCTTGAGCCCGGAATGGCGGGCTCCGAAGATCGCCTGGCCCGAGGTCTGGAGGGCGTGGCCCATCACGACGTGGTCGATGCTACCGGGGTCGGTGCCTGTGCGCTCCATAGCGCCCATGATGGCGATCGCGCCGAGGTCCTCTGTAGTGATGGATGCCAGCCTGCCGCCCGGCTCGCCGTCACCGCGCTTGCCGCCCAGCCACTCGCAGAACGGAGTCCGCGCACCACCCACCACGACGACGTCTTCACGTGCCACGCGCAGTCCACCGGGGACCGCCTCAAGAGCATGACTGTCCGGGTGCGCTGGCTCAGGAGCCGTCCTCTTCGTCGGTCATTGATCCGAGGTAGTCGGGGAGCTCGACGCCCGACATCTTGGCGACGTCGTGGATCGGTGGCAGGCTCTGGACGAGGCTGCTCACGAAGTTGCTGGTGGCAGACGAGCCGTCGTCGTTGTTACCGCTGTCCCATACGGTGATCTTGTCGATCTTGAGGTTTCGAATCGCCTCGACCTGCGCCGACACCATGCTCTCTATCTTCTCGACCATGAGCAGGGTCGCTGCGGCCTTGGGGTCCCCGGAGGCACTCGAGACCAGTTTGTTGTACCCATCCGCCTTTGCGTCGAGGACCTTCTGGATGCCCTCAGCCTCGGCCTTGTACACCGCGAGGATGGCATCCGCCTCACCTTGGGCGATGCGTCGCTGGCGCTCAGCCTCGGCCTCCGCAGCGATCTCGATCTGCTGCTTCTGGATCGTCTCGCGGACGATCTCGCTGGCCTTCAGCCGCTCTTCCTCCTCGCTGTAGAATGCACGCTGGATGGCTGCCTCGGCCTGGGCCGTGGCGATGTCCGCCCTCTGCTTCGCAGAGGCCTTCGCCTCATCGAGGTCTGCGTTCACCGAAGCGATCTCCGCTTGCGCTGTGTTCTCACCAGAGATGGCCAGTGCCTCTTGGTTCTCGACGTAGACGCGCCTGTCGGCCTCCGCGGCCTTGCGGCCCTTCTCTGCCTCGGCCATGTTCTCCGCGACCTGGATCTCTCGTGTCTTGTTCGCCTCTGCCGCACCGATGGCCCCGTCCCTCTCGGCGTTGGCCACGTCGATTCGAGCCTGCTCGACTGCGTGGGCAGCCGCCTTCTTGCCGATGCTCTCGATGTAGTCTGACTCGTCTGTGATGTCGACGATGTTCACGTTGATCAGGAACAGTCCGACCTTGTTCAGCTCGGCGCTGACGTTGTCCTGGATATGCCTCAGGAACTCGTCCCTGTCCTGGTTGATCTGCTCGATGGTCATCGAGGCGACCGTGAGACGTAGCTGCCCGAAGATGATCTCCTCCGCCGTCTCCTCTATGTCGACGGGCTTCAGGCCCAACAGGCGCTCGGCTGCGTTGGCCATGATGTTGGGCTCGGTGGAGACGCCGATGGTGAAGGTGCTGGGGACGTGGATGCGGATGTTCTGCTGGGACAGCGCGTTCCTGAGGTCGATCTTGATCGTCATCGGCTTCAGCGAGAGGAAGGCGTAGTCCTGGATCAGCGGCCAGACCAACGCTGCACCGCCGTGCAGAGTCTTGGAGGCCTTGGTCACCTTCCCCGTGGTGCGGCCGTAAATCACCATGACTTGGTCGGGCGGGCACCTCTTGTAGCGCTGTGCGAAGAACATCACCGCAGCCACTAGTATCAATACGGTTGCGAATATCATTATCGTCAGTATATCGGTAGAAGTTGCCATAGGCTCGACTCTTGAGCGAAGTGGGGTCTGTCCCCCTCAAGAATGCTTTGCCGGCACGGATACAGAACACAGTCTGAAGGGTACGGAAACAAGGGGTACCGCGGTTCAGGCTCTCTTGACGACGAGGATGTCCCCCATCAATCCGACAACCTCGATGAAATCGCCCGTGTCTATCTCGGCATCGTCGTGGGACTTGGCGTTGTAGGTCCGCTGTACGCCGTTCACCTCGATGGTGACCTGCCCGACGCCGCCATGGGGGATCTTCAGGTAGGTCTGCCCCTTCGAGCCGATGGCATCCGAGGTCTCCGTGGTGCCGTCAGCCTGCAGGCCCACGAACAACGAGAATAGCTTGCCAGTGGCGTACATCGATGCGGTTCCGGTCAGCGCCCCGACTATGACGGCTACGCTGGCGGAGCCGCTGGGCGTCTTCAGGACGTACAGCCCACCCAGTCCGAAGAACATCATGAAGGCCATGATGCCCTGGAAGGTGAGTGCCTTGAACGAGGCGTCGGCGCCCAAATCGACATCTATGCCGAAGAGGCCGTCGAAGACGTCGGTGGCTATCCCCCCGATCATCAGCAGGAAGAAGTAGAGCACGAAGAGGATGCCCCCGACCAGCGCGCTGACCCCGAACAGGAGCTCGAGGCCGGTTGCGCCCCCAAGCCCGACAAGGTCGAACAGGTCGAAGCCGAGTATGCCCATGAATGGGCGTCGGGCATGTCCGATTTGACTTGTTCGGCGGCTCTCTGGTAACGGTGCTCATTTTTTTGACCTGATTGTGCCGTAGTATCGCTCTAGGTTGAGGATCGGGCCGATCGAGAGCCCGACCACGGCGAAGGAGACCACCAGGTTCGTGCTGTGGGACAGGAAGCCGTCGAGGACGGTGTAGGTGAACAGGCCGATAACGAACAGCAGTATCGGGATCGCAGCCCTGCGGAAGAAGATGTGGTAGCCGCCCATCTGCTCGAACGCGGGGTTGCCAATCACCCTGTCGAGGAACTCGGGTTCCTCATCGTCCGACATGCTGCGCCCTCAGGCAACCAGCCATGCCAGCAGCCCGATGAGGGTCATCCCGGTTGGGATGGCGTACCACGCGGCCTTGAGGGCCTTCGGGGAGTCGTCGACCAACTGCTTCTCGCCAGTCTCCGGGTTGACCTGCAGCACCATCTTCTCGGCCCTGTTGTATGCCTCGGAGAACTCGGACTCGTGACGTGCGAGGAATATCAGAAAGTAGATGCCGAGCGCTATGGTACCGCCACCGCTTAGCTGGATCACCTGCGCTAGCAACTCGGAGGAGCCCGCTTCCAGCAGGGCCTCCCCCAGCAGAAGTTGCGCCACGCCCAGCATGAACCAGGTAATCGAGTCTCTACGTGCCATGGTGGAATGACCGAGAGGTCACTCATCAATGTATTGCCGGCACGCGCTACTCGGTCCCGCCTTGGCTGGGAGGGCGGCTGGACCAGATAGCCCAGGTGCCCTTGGCGGTGGCCACCACGGAGCCGTCGTCGGCCACCATATCGCCCTCCATGTGGGCAAGGCTGCGCCCCCTGCGCACCACCCTGCCACTAGCGGTCAGGTGCGTGCCGGAGGTGGCCGCGTTCAGGTATGATATGTCGAGCTGGGCGGTGGCGCACCACTCCTCCTTGGCGAGGGTGGAGACCAGGGCCCCGCCCATCGCGGTGTCGAGCATGGTGGCGTGCAGGCCCCCGTGGGCCACGCCGCCGAGGTTCAGGTGGCGCTCGGCCACGGTGCACTCGA
>JAYZFV010000065.1:0-11609 GCA_036336595.1 Thermoplasmatota archaeon
ATGCTTCGTCACTCCGGATTTGACAGTGACGCTACCCCTCATGGAGCCCTATACAACATTTCAGGTGGTTGTTATAGTCACCATTGCCCCCGATGCCGCCCTCCAGGACCGTTTCATCGGCATCAAGACGCTATCGATGTTCGGTTCCTCGGAGGTAGGAGGTGACCACGATGAGACGCCTATATGGGACGACTCTTGCACTCTAGATGCGAACAAGGACAGCCTGCCGGACAACTATCCCCCGAATTGTGACACCAATGAGCAAATCCTCGAACTGCGTCTAAGGGCTCCGGATCTGCAGATCTTGGAAGTTACTTCAGACCGTACAAAAGGAGAGATTGGAGAGATGCTATCTGTTAATGTGAAGGTCGTCAACCGTGGCAATGCTCACGCGACAGACGTCAACATCATTCTCTGCAAAGACCAGTCTATGACCGACATCAAGCGGAAAGGTTGCGATGAGACCAACATCGTCTACAGACAGATTGTCAAGGCGATAATGCCGATATCCGAAGCCGATACCGAGGAACCGAATTCGATAACCCTCCTGTACATGGTTCTAGCCGGCAACCACGACATCGTAGTTGTCGTTGACCCTGATAACGTCATTGTAGAGACCGACGAATCAATTGAAAGCAACATGCGAAAAATTCCCGGCGGAAAGATGAGCTCGACGCTCGGGGTGGTCGACGTCGGCGTCGATGCGATTGCAACGTACTCCGTCCCAGTGATTATCCTCGGAGCGACTTTCTCCCTAGTTGGAGTCGCCGGATACGTAATCTACGGTAGGAGAATCGCCGCTATCACCAGGTTTGCCGAGTTGAGCAGCCTGCTCCCAGGAGTGGAAGACGAGAACCTGCGCTTCTGACTAACGAGCCATCCACCAAGGCAGGGGCGTGCTCTCTTTGACGGCAACGAAGGCTCCTCTGGTGGATGCAAAATCCCTCATGAGCCGATCTCGCAGGCTGTCCATCATCTTCTCAGCGTGCATGGATTGGATTCGCAGCCCGTTGGAGAACGCATCGAGGTCGAGGGGCCTCCTCGGGTGGCTCATCATCGCGTGCGCGAGTTGCCTTTCCTCATAGGATTCGGAATGCTCTTCAACGCTGGGCGACACCTTGTGCATCACTTGCTGGTGAAGCGCGATTATGGCATCTCGCTGCTCATCGATTCGCTCCAAAGCGGCATCTAGGTCTGATAGGATGCTCATCGCATCAACCATCGGGAGCCTCCTGCGTGTCCCAATCCTCTCGACGACTCTGCCCAGTTCACTAGGGAGTCTGCCAGAGAGCCTAATCGCACCCCCCTTCGGCATCTTCCTGTGCTCGGCTCGAAACAGGTCGGGCCCTAGGTCAAGGCGGATCGAGAATGACTGGTTGACCCTGTAGACCTTCTTCGGGGGCCCGCCCTTGTTGGATTTCGTCATCTCGGAGTCCACGAAGCCGGCGCCCTCGAGCACCCTGAGGTGCTTCACGACCGCCTGTTGGCTTACGTCAAGCAACTCGGAGAGTTGCAGGGGGTAGTGGGGTTCCTTGACGAGACACCTCAGAATCTTCCTTCTGGTCGTGTTTTCGAGTATACTCAGAGACTCGTCGAACCCGACCATCGACTTACCAACTCGAGGTTGGGTAGTCAGAGTCCTCTAAAAACCCAATTGGCCCGGTTGCGGATAACCTACAGTATCGCTTTCAGCCTTCGTCCCACTTCTTCCATTCCTGTTCGGCCCCCCCGGCCTCCGCCTTCTGGACCGATGCATCCTCGCCGATGAAGGGACCTGGAACGTCACCAACGGCCCCGGTCTCGATGATATCCCCCTCTTGAGCCTGCATAGCCTGTACGCTGTCCACGTCGGTCAAGATGACGCTACCGTCCTGGATAACGACGTACTGGTCGGGCGCCTTGCGCTTGTCGCTCCACACCATGACAGCGAGGACCAAGCCGATCAGGCCCAGCGGGAGGCCTAGGCAGCAACCGATGTAGAACATGTACAACCATGGATTGCTGTCGATCTTGGCTGCTAGGTCGCCGTCGTCCACCAGCCAAAGCAGCGATTCCTCGGCGTCGTTGTGCAGGGTGTAAGTGCCCGACCCGACTACGTCGAAAATCCTGACTGGGGCATAGAACGTCTCGCTGTCGGATCCCGGGCGGTCGGAGTCCAAGATTCCGGGGGCTCTGCCGATGATTTCGCTTCCGCTATGGTCGATTAACCTCAGTTCCGCCGTGGGAGTGTCCCCATCGGTCACTCGGAGAGCCGTCAGCACAGTCGGGCCCTCCAGCTCGAAGCCCTTTTCCTCCTCCGGTCCCATCTTGACCACGTAGTTGGACTCTGGGTCGAAGGTGCTGACTAGGAGGGGGTACACTTGGACCAGCGAGACAACGGCCAGCACGAGTAGCAGAAACGAGGAGCCAGTGGTCCAACGGGCCCACCTCCTCCTCTTACTAGTCACAGCCCCGCCTGAAGCCAGTCATCTATCAGGCTTCGTAATCAGTATCCCAGTCCAATGGCGGAGAGCTTCTCAGGAAGGTAGGTGTCAGTCACGAAGTCGAGACCGTACTTAGCCAGCGACTGCTGCTCGGCCTTCTTGCCGATTTCCTGCATGAGGTGAATCTGTTCCTGCCACCACCCCGTCGAGAAGCGCGGATCGCTGAGCTCCGCGGAAAGTGCGTTTGAGTCCTGCTTGGAGAGCTCGTCGCTAGGCAGGTCATAGGCTAGGATGTCGTCTGCGGTAATTCCCAGATAGGTCGCTTCCTTGGTGGCGAGGTACTCCGAGATGTGCGCAGTCTTGATGGCGCCGTAGGCGATGCTAGCGAATATCCTGAAGGACCACGGGTCGCAGTCGGTGAATACCAGGATGGGCTTGCTCCACTCCTCGCTCATGCGCCTCATTATGCGTCGTGTGGAACGCGCCGGCTGGCCTTTTAGATGCACGAGAGCGCACCGCGCCTCCTCGTCGAAGCCGTTCTCGACGAGCCTGTCGAACATCCCACCAGTCTCGATCGCCATCACGAAGTCGACATCCTCTTCGACGAGACTCAGTTTCTCCGATTCGACGTTGTAGGGAACCCCATAACCAGAGTCGCCGACGTCGTCACGGCAGTTGATGCGCATCCAATCGCCCTTGCGGTTCCGCTCCTCAAAGGTCACGTTGCCGATGATTCTCGCACCATCCTCCTCTGGCCTGAGGCCGAAGTCCTCCCTCAGGCACTTAGTGACTATCTCGAGGTCCTCGGCAAGGTTGTTGCTTTCGTTCTGGGTCGAGAACTTGCCATGTCCCCAGCCCTCCGAGATGTAGTACATCTCTCTCAATGTGGAGGTTTTGCCATCGGTGATCATGGTCTCGACGAACTCGGTAATGTGCAGCGCTCTCAGCAGTTGTCTCGCAGAACCGAGGGCAGTGGCGTCTCTCACAGTCCGCTTCTTTCCATACTTGTAGACGCCGAGCCTCTTGTCGAAGCTGATGTTGCTCTTCGATCGCACTGGGAGCGTCATTCTCGGAGGGTCCCCCCTCGTCATCCTGTCGTGCATCTCCGAGGCCACTCCATGCAAGGCTTCGATCACCTCATCCTTCGATTTCTGCTTGTTGATCGTCATTTTTCTGCCTCGTAACTTTCGGAGAGGGTGAGCTGCGTTCCCTCGACTGGTACTGGCGTTGAATCAGAGGTATTCTGCTCGGCCCTGTCGCTCAAGAGATCCATCGACTCTGTTGGTTGCTTCAACTCCAACTCGGCAGCAGCTAGCGCCTCCGTATTGCGCAACTCCTCAAGCAGCCTCTCGTCGATCTTCGACGCTCCTATAATCTCTCCATTCCCTCTGTAGAAGATGTCGGCCTCAGTCCATTCACCCCTGGTAAGGCCAGAGACGCCGAAGTGAATTGTCGTCGATGAACCGGGATTCAAGGTGTCCAGCCTCCATGCCCATAATCCCCTAGCCTCCTTTCTTCCACCCAGTGCGTTCACGGCTATTCGCACGTCATCGCCTTCAGGCCACTTAGCGAGAATCGTGTACGCACGCGCTCTGGCGGTGTAGTTGAAGACAGTGATGGAGCAGGTGGCTAGATTGCGTTCGTCGTCCCAATCGAGCTCTTCCTCGCAGAACACAGCATCCATGATCCTCGTAATCACTGGGGCTAGGTCCGGCTCCTCCCTAGACAGCAGCTGTGAAGACTTCTTGGAAATCTCGGGTAGAATGATGTTGATTAGTTCGAACTTCTCGCGGGCCTTTTTCCTCTGGGAGTTCTTCTTAAGGTGATTCTTCAGACCTCTGCCTACCTCCAGCATCGCCAGACGAATCTCCTCGAATACCTCCTCGTTGTCTGCCACGGCCTCCTTGGCCTCGCTTGTGAACTGGACGTTTGTGGAGGCGAGGTGAACGAGTACTGCAGCGGGTCCCTTTGGGATTCCGCGGCCGCCTGGCTGATCCAACCCGTATCGCTTCCAATCGACCGCCTCTAGGGCCTTTGTGAGTAGGCATCCGCCCCGTTGGTACATCAGCGGGACACGATTTGCGAATCTTAGGACCTCAATGGGGCCCTCAGCGTTGAGATTTCCACCGAACACCAGACCGACTTCGATTTGAAACGGATTGCCCTGGGTTACCTTGGGATCGCGTGTGACGGTGGAAGCAAATCGGGAGTCGATGGCCTTTGAGAGTCCCTTCTTGATTAGCAGGTCCTCAATAGGAGAGAGGCAGTCGGTCGGGGGAGCGAGCAGCTTGATCTTCTGGAAGGCCGAGACCATCTCTTGCGCCTCCTCTGCCCTGATTCGTTTGGGTGTCCTATTCTCAGCGATGCCCGCCGCTGCGAGGATTTCACGTGCGGCGCGCATGCTCACACCTGAGAAATTGTGCCGCAGGAACGAGGTCATCTTCCGCTCCTCTGCCTCTCGGAGTAGCCTCTGGAGCGAACCAAGATGGATGCCATGAGGATGAGGCTTGATCTCGCTGACCTCCCTAGGCAGCTTCTCGGTGGTTCTTGCCCAATCCCCATGTTCGATGATCTCGCCTTTCTTGTCGCGGACCACTAGCGAGATGCTGGCGTGGGGATTCACAATGGACGTCATTCTAAGGTACTGGTGAACGGACTGACGGCCACGCTGGTACTTCGATCTCATCTCTGTTCTTATTCTAAGGCCATGCGATATGGGCTCACCTGTACGATCGTCAATCCATAGGTCACGACGCTCCCCAGACTTAGTAGCCTTATTCTTCCTCGTGTCGATGCCTAGATCGACATACACCGCAGAGGAGTCACTGCCAATCTTCGAGACGACGTTAGTCTTGACACCGGCGGTCAATTGACTGTACATCACGACTCCAGTGATTCCAATGCCCTGCTGCCCTCTAGTCTGGCGAATGGCGTGGAAGCGTGAGCCTAGGAGGAACTTGCCAAATACGTTCTCGATGTCGTCCCGAGGAATCCCTGGTCCGTTGTCTTGAGCGATTAGCTCGATCCGGTCACCTTTCAGACGTCTGATCTCGACTCTGATATCGGGGAGAATACGTGCCTCCTCGCAGGCATCTAGGGAGTTGTCCACCGCCTCTTTCACGGCTGTGATGATGGATCTCTGTAGGGTATCGAAGCCGAGGTAGTGCTTGTTCTTCTCGAAGAACTCGCTTATGGAGATCTGCTTCTGTTTGTTTGAAAACTGTTCTGCAGTGTCCACGCGCATCCCTCCATCAAGTCCTCCCATGTCCTGATGACACGGGGCTTGCTTTGGTAGCCTTCGACGGCTCGCAGACCGCTCTTGAACAATCCCCCCATCGATGGGTGAATGAAGAAGAATTCAGGTGAAGATGTCAGGATGCCAAGCCGTGATTCTCCCGGTGAATGCGCTGGTCATAACCGTCAGCGGACTCGCGAGGTACAGCCTACCCGGACCCGAACGCCCCTGGTAGTTGCGATTGATCGCAGAGATCGTGACCTGGTTGGGGTCATCACTGATGCCTGGCCCGGCACCGATGCACGCCCCGCACCCCGGGTCGATCAGCTCCACACCAGCTCGCTCAAACAGATCGGTCCATCCCATCTGAGCTGAGAGCTCCTTGACAGTCTTTGAGCCGAACTGGATGTAGCAGTCAACATCCGAGGGTATGGACAGCCCTGCGTCTAGGGCCGACTCGGTCACTCTGGCGTAGTAGGAGAAGTCGTCGTCCTTTCCCGCCGTGCATGAGCCTGCGTAGGCGATGTCGATGGCGATTTCGCCAATCTCGTCGATGTATGCCCCGTTGGTCGGGTCAGAGGGGATGCCCTTGTCTGGGTCTCCTGGGTGAGCGACCATGGGCCTAATCCCAGTGAGGTCGATTGTGTGCACGCCCCCATCGTACACTGCTCCCTCATCAGGCAGAACGAAGCGTGCGCGCATCCCCTCTTCGTTCAGGTCATCACGACGCGCCAGCAGCCACTCGACGGTGAGGTCGTCGGGCTCGCAGATACCGGTCTTGGCGCTACATTCCGTTGCCATGTTGCACAGAGTCGCTCGCTCGTCCATTGACAGGCTGGCAAGGCCGGGTCCGCCGAACTCCATGCTGCGATCGAGAGTCTCAGAGTTCGCCGCATAGCGCCACAGGATGTGCAGTATGACGTCCTTGGCAGTACAGCCCGGATCTAGCTCGCCGACCAATTCGAAGCGGATGCTCTCAGGTACGTTGACGAAGGCGAACTGGTTGTGGACGAGGTTGGCGTACTCTGTGGAGCCGACGCCATAGGCCAGAGCATTGGACGCCCCACCCATGCAGGTGTGCGAGTCGGTCGACTGTATGAAGTCACCAACATCGATGAACTCCTCGCGTGCGACCTGATGGCAGATGCCCGGGCTGATGCCGTCCTCGGCCGAGTAATCGCGCACTCCCGTGCGCTTCTGAAACATCTTCTGCATTTCTCGCAGCGTTTGTATCTTCTCGGTGAACCTACCGTACTTGGGCACGTCGGTGGCGTACAGGAGATGGTCTTCGAAAACCGCGTATTTCGATGGATTTGGGAGATTGTAGCCATCACCATACTCCAACTTCAGGAATTCGTGAACCTGAGCTGTTGTGAACTCGTGGGAGTAGCCACCGTCGACCTGAGCCAGCACAGCGTCACCCGGCTTAACGTAGCGAGGCGCTCCGTTCTGAGTCAGCAACTTGCCCGCAATCATCTTCTCGACCATGGTCATCGGGCGGGCTCCAGTCGTCAGTTCCGGAAGTCCGATCTCCCCCGCCTTGAGATTCTTGGCGAAGGGGAAGATGCCCCCGCTCTCGATTATCAGCCTAGTCACTGAGTCGTACTTCGAGGTGAACTCGGCCAGCGAGATGCTTTCTCCGTGTTGCAGGCGCTTGAGCATCGAGTGGTCGCCCATCAGTTGTCCAAGGTTGATGTTGTTTCGCTCGTGAATGGGTGCGAAAGAGGCAGCTATGACGATTCTGATTCCCGACCAGCGTTCGCACTGGGCTGCTGTCTCCCGGCTCGAACCAGTGCCCTTGCGGTGCCCAGAGACGATAGCCTCGAAGCCCCCGTCCAACAGTGCCCGCGGCTCAAACACCCGTCGTCCCTCGTGCAGCAGTCCGGCGTAGGCGTTCTCCGCGATGACAGAGGGATCGTGGTCAAAGCAGACCCACGCCGGCGTCATCACATCGGTGTTGATGTCATCGAGCAAGCCATCTACCGAGAGGTCCTCCATCCGAAGGTTAAGGCCATCGTACAGCTGCTTGCGAAGCAGATCGAGGTCCTTGGTCAGGAAGAGGACGCGCTTGCCTGGCGTCAGAGCCACGCGCTCTGGGGGCCACTGAACGTCCGACATCGCCCTCTTCCTCAATCTCTGCTACGGTCGCGCCGTATATCACGATTCTCGCATTTGCTTGACGCAGTACAGTCGAATGATTGAGATCACGTTTTGCGACCTTACAGTCTTAAATAGGTAGTCTTTTGGGAATTTAATACCTTTCTGCGAAAGGGGGTGAGGATGTTATGTCATATCTCGTTGAAGACACAGTGAAGTGCGATGAATGCGGAAGCCGAAATCTGAGCAAGGACGAATCAAGGGGGGAGGTCGTTTGCGATGATTGCGGCCTGGTTCTCGAGGACAAGGTCATCGATCAGGGTGCAGAGTGGCGAGTCTTCAGCCCCGAGCAAGGGGATCAGCGTGCCCGTACCGGAGCACCGATGACTGTCATGCTCCATGACAAGGGACTCTCTACGGACATAGACTGGCAGAACAAGGACTACTCCGGCAAGTCGATCTCAAGCAGGTACCGAAGCCAGTTCTACAGGATGAGGAAGTGGCAGAAGCGCTCCCGAGTCAGCAACGCCACTGAGCGCAACAAGGCGATGGCGCTTGCCGAGCTGGACAGGATGGCCAGCCGTTTGGAACTTCCCAAGACCATCAGGGAGACTGCCGCCGTGACTTACGGCAAGGCAGTCGACGCGCGCCTTATTCGCGGCCGCTCCATCGAGGGCGTCGCTGCTGCAAGCCTGTATGCTGCTTGCAGGATTTGCGAGAACCCACGAACCCTAGACGAAATCGGCGAGGCGAGCAGGACCGGCCGCAAGGAGATCGGCCGCACCTATCGCTTCATGGTCCGCGAGCTGAGGATGAAGATTCCGCCGACCAAGCCCGAGGACTACATCCCGCGCTTCTGCTCGGGACTGGATCTCGACGCCGAGGTCCAAGCGAAGGCCTACGAGCTGATTGCTGCGGCTCAGGAGAAGGAGCTCACAAGCGGACGCGGCCCGACGGGCATCGCCGCCTCGATCATCTACATCGCGAGCGTGCTCTGCGGCAAGCGTCGCACCCAGCGCGAGGTCGCTGAGGTGGCTGGAGTGACCGAGGTCACAATTAGGAACCGGTACAAGGAACTGATTCAGAACCTCAACATCGAGCTTGAGATATGAGCAACAGATCAGGAGCACCCTGTGGTGGCACCGCACTCGTTGCACTTCAAGCAGGTCCCGTTCCGAACCATCTGGCTGCCACCGCAGTCGTCGCAGATGTCACCGGTGAAACCGCGCTCTTTGGCGGCTTGGCGTGCTCGCGCCTCTAGACTCCCCAGAGGGGCGACGGATGCTTCCAGGGTCATCTGGACCTCCCTCTTCTCGCCCTGGCTGCGGACCACGCCGACCTCGGAGATTTGGGGCTTGCTGATGGAGAACTGGTCGAGATCCTCCTCCGCTACGTGAGCTAGGTCATCCCTGCCGGCGTATTCTATAGCCAGCTCCCGGAATACCCAGTCGACTATGCTCGAGGACATCTTGACCCGGCCGCTACCGCCCTCAATCATCCCGCTCGGCTCAAACTTTGAGAATATGAACGACTTTACGAAGGCATCAATCGGCACCCCGTGCTGTAGTCCTATGGAAACGGCTATCGCGAACTGGGACAGCATGGCCCTCCAAGCTGCCCCCTCCTTCGATGTAAGCAAGAATATCTCCCCGAGTTTGCCGTCCTGATACTCCCCAGTAATCAGACGAACACTGTGTCCACCGACCTTGGCCTTGATGTTCTCAGAGTTCTTCCTGTCCGGAAGGGGTCGCCTAGTCGCGATGTAATCCTGTACGAAGGCCTCAGCCACCGGCTTGGCCGTCGGTTCGGGAAGCGGCAACGTCTTGACTGCCTCTTCGACCATCTTTTCGACCACTTCCTCGCTCTCATCTTTGAGATCGGGCTTGTCCACGAGCTGGTTCATCAGCGGCTGCGACAGCTTGCTCCCGTCTCGGTATACCGCGCAGGCCTTGTTCATCGTGACGTGACTAAGGTTGTAGGCCTCCCTCACGTCCTCAACCGTAGAGTTGGATGGCATGTTGATGGTCTTGGATATCGCCCCTGATATGAATGGCTGCGCTGCAGCCATCATCTTCACGTGGGCGGGCCAGGCAATCGACCTCTTGCCGTATTTGCCGCAGGGGGTGGCGCAGTCGAAGACCGCCAGGTGCTCGTCCCTCAATCCGGGCGCGCCTTCTATCGTGTTGTAGCCGAAGACGTGAACGTTGGCCGAATCTACCTCATCCGAGGTGAAACCGATGAAACCGAGAGTGTCGAAGAAGGGGTCCCCATAATCTGATTCCGACATCCCGAGGGTTTCGATGCAGAACTTCCTGCCGAGAATCGAAGGGGCGAAGGCGGCGCGTAGATCGAACACGTCGCTCATCTTGCCCTCGATGCTCTTCAGGCGCCTAGAGGTGAAGCCTGCGTTATTCAATCGCTCGACTGAGAGCGTGGGACAGCCTCTCAGATGCCCAGTCCCTATGATGTACTCCTCGATAGCCTTGGTCTGGCTGTCTGAGTAGCCGAGACGACGCAACGCGTTCGGCACGCCCTTGTTGACAATCCTGAGAGAGCCGCCGCCGGCTAGGGTCTTGAACTGGACCAGTGAGTACTGCGGCTCTACGCCTGTGGTGTCCGCACCCATTACCAGACCGATGGTCCCGGTTGGAGCGATGACCGTGGTCTGAGCGTTGCGGTACCCGTGCTCCTCGCCTTCCCGTAAGGCGCGGTCCCAGGAGCTGCGGGCCGCATCGAGGAGGTCCTTCGGGCATTTCTTGGCATTGATTCCTATTGGGGGCACGGTGATGCCCTCGTATTCATCGTTCGGGGCATCGTAAGCGGCACGCCGGTGGTTGCGCATCACCCTAAGCATGTCCTCGGAATTCCTCTCGTAGTCCGGGAACGCCCCTAGGATGGAAGCCATCTCGGCGCTGGTGGCATAGGTCTCACCGCACATGATGGAGGTTATGGCCCCACAGATGGCGTAGGCCCTCTCGTCATCGTAGGGGGCACCCATGTGCATCAGCAGCGAGCCTATGTTGCAATACCCGAGTCCCAGAGTTCTGTAATCGTAGGACTTCCGAGTGATTGACTCTGAAGGGAATTGTGCCATGAGCACGCTGATTTCCAAGGTCGTCGTCCACAGGCGAACGCTGTGACGGAAGTCCTCGATTTGGAAGGTGTGTGTGTCTAGGTCGTAGTAGGGGAGGAGGTTGATGCTCGCGAGGTTGCACGCAGTGTCATCTAGGAACATGTATTCCGAACACGGATTCGAGCCGTTGATCCGACCTGCGGTCGGGCACGTGTGCCACTCGTTGATCGTGGTGTCGAACTGGACCCCGGGATCGGCGCAGGTCCAGGCAGTGTAGGCCACCTTGTCCCACAGCGCACTCGCATCGAGAGTTTTGCAAGGCAACGGATTCCTCCCCTCTGCCGCTGCCGCTTCCTTCTCGGTTCGCCAGAATAGACTCCAATCACCCTCGGAGTTTACAGCGTCCATGAAAGAGTTGGGAACGCGGACGGAGTTGTTGCTGTTCTGGCCCGAGACGGTCATGTAGGCCTCTCCCTGCCAGTCGGTGTCGAGCACTTGGAACTCGAGGCCCTCCCACCCTTGCTTGGCGAGATCGACGATTCTCTGGATGTGCGCTTCAGGCACGTTGTCTTTGATCGCCCGCACCATCGCTCTGCGAAGCCCTAGGTTGGTCTGCTGACTGAACCTGCCCTCGTCGTCACCGTGCTCCCAAATCGCTTCCATCAGACCGTTGGCGTGCTTCTGCAGAATCGCGCTGCCAATCACCAGTGCGGAGACTTTCTCCTCCTCGCTCGGCTTCCAGTCGATGTACTCCTCGATGTCGGGGTGGTCGAGATCCAGC
>JAYZFV010000066.1:0-6993 GCA_036336595.1 Thermoplasmatota archaeon
TTGACACCGCCCCGGAGAAGTACGGGCAGCTGACCGGCCAGACCCTTGAGATGGTCAGGGCCGGGGCCAGTGGGCGCGTGGCCAAAACTGGATCTGGCAAGCGGGACCACCGAGATTTCGCACTGTGGAAGCTGGCTAAGCCAGGAGAGCCCTCCTGGGGCAGCCCATGGGGGGCAGGGAGGCCCGGCTGGCACATCGAGTGCTCGGCTATGTCGCTCAGCCACCTAGGTGAGTCCTTCGACATACACGGTGGTGGCACGGATCTGATGTTCCCCCATCACGAGGCCGAGATCTTCCAGTCCGAATGCTGCCTGGGGCACGAGCCGGTGGTCCAGTACTGGATGCACAACGGGATGATCAACGTCGACGGCGAGAAGATGAGCAAGTCACTTGGCAACTTCTGGACGATAAGGGACGCATTGGAGAAAGTCGACCCACTTGAGCTGCGATACGCCCTGATCAACGCTCCCTACCGCCAGCCGATCGAGTTTAATTCCGTCATGCTGGAAGATGCGTGCGGCCACCAGAAGAAGCTTGTCGCCGCCTTCAGCGAAGGCCTGTCCCGCTTCGGCAGCAGCGACTGGGCAGGCTCCGGAAATCTGTCTGCCGCCGCAGATAGGCTGTCTGCCGGAATGGACGACGACTTCAACACTCGAATCGCAATCGTGGAGGTCCAGTCAGTAGTCAGGAGCTTGCGAGGCCTACTCGACTCGAACGAGTTAGAGGAGGGCGTATCAGCGATAGTCGGATGGCTGTCAGAGTTCGCGGGTGAGGTTCTGGGGCTGCTGCCTGATGAGGGGGCCATTGCTGCTACCGTGAAGGAGGGGCAGAGCGCTCGTTCGGAAGTCGCCGAGCGGGTGGAAGCATTGCTTTCCCAACGTGAGACCGCTAGGGAGTCGAAGGACTGGGAACTTGCTGATGCGATTCGCGATGATCTTGCAGCGATGGGGGTAACCGTCGTGGATGGGGCGGACGGGCCGACTTGGCGCCTTGGGGCTTGAACGTCACCACACTGCGCCTCCCGTCCCGAATCTGTGAAAGTGCGATATAGGCCCTTTGTGACGGGTATGCAATGCCATCTGCGAGAGTGACCCGGCCACTGGCCGCGATTGCGATGACGGCGGTAATGACCCTGGCAGGATGCTTAGGCGGGGGAGGGACGGGTGATGACGCCATCCCGTGGGATGTCGATTACTACTACATCGACCCCCCACACACCTACGAGGATGCGAGGAACTTCACCGTTGCAGACCCATTAAACAACGAAACCTGGGGCAACTCTTCGTGGACCGTTTACGGGAACGCGCATGGGGGAAACTGCTGCGAGCACTATCTGGCTGCGACCAAGGAGGGCTGGATCCTCAACTTCGGAGGCGAGTACCCAACTTGGAGCACTGATCGTGGCCATACCTGGCAGGAGTACGTGCCCGGAGTGACCCCTACGTGGCCAGAGTGCCGCAACGTGAAGTTGACTCTGCCGGGAACCGAGGGATTGGGCGAGGGCAGCATAGTCCAGACAACTACTGGAGACATCATCGCCATGGGTTGGTTTCCCTATCCCTCCGTCACTGGTGCTGACCAGTTCTACGCCTTCCTCTACGATCAGGACGATGCGGAGTGGAAGTGGTGCTACGCGCGCCCGCCGGAGGCCTTCTACGACCGCTCGTGGCAGGTCGAGGTGGTCGGACCGGTCAATACGATCTACGGCAGTGGCGAATATGCAAGCCTAGTAATCAGCAACTTCTGGCACCAAGTGGCCAACCGAGGCGGGCAGATTTCAGTGGATGGGCTGAACTACTACAACTTCGACTTCCCTGACAGGGACGAAGAGCTCGCCGAGATTGAGGTCGACCTAAAGTTCGAACAGCTTGGCATGGAGTGGGACTTCACCAAGCCCCACAAGGAGATGCGGGCTTTCCCGGTACCCAGCGGCGGCCTGTACTTCCCGAGCTACTTCGACGACGGTAGCGACGCATACCTCGACACCTCCCTGAACTGGTGGACCGCGACCACGGCAAACGGCTCATCCCTGCCCTCCGAGTACTGTGCCCTCGACTCGTCGACAGCCCTGCACTGCGTAATCGCAGGGGAGACCGCCGTCCAGCACATGCTGTCTTGGGACGGGGGGGAGACATGGCAGAACCGTACCTACAACCTCTCTGGGGTGGCCTCCGAGCTAGAGGAGTGGGAGTTCCACAGCAACGGGGTCCACGATCTGTTCGTCCTAAACGTCCGATACCAGAGCGCCGAGGGGCCCGACGTAGACGTTGCGTTCCACGTCAGGGAGTTCTCCCAAAGCCTCGAGCCTGATGTGCTGACCTACTTGGGACTGGGTGACCTGGACTCCACCTCAGGCGCCGGAAACGAAATCAGATTCGACTTCGCCAGCATGGGAATTCTGCCAGACGGAGGGGCCTTCATCGCTTACCACGACTCGACGGACCCGGACCCGCTGTTCGGTGTGGAGCTGCTTATTCCAAAGTCCTACGAGCCAGTAGCCCAGTTGTACATGGTAGGCCACTCTCATTGAGGGATGACGAATGAGACTGACCCTTAGGAATCTCGTCCAGTTCACCAAGGATTTGGGGCACGTACTGTTGCACGGCAACCTAGACTCGTCGGACTTCTTCATCCTCGACGACAAGGAGGTTGTTTTCGCAAGCGTGGCCAAGTCAGCGTGTTCCTCGATCAAGACATCGATGGCCGGGGAATTCCCTCGGGACCGCTCCATCCACTATCACACCCGGGAGTTTTCGTACAAGGGAATCCCTAGGAACAAGCGCACCTACTTCTCTTTCTCATACGTCAGGAATCCCTATGAGAGGCTAGCATCTAGCTACCGAAACAAGTTCAACAAGGAAGACGAGACACGATTCCTCTACTCCAACTACTTGTTCGGCTACCTTCGAAATGATGACTCGTTCGAGGACTTTGTCAGGAAGGTCACCCGGCTTCCAAACTTCTTGTGTGACAGGCACTTCAAGACGCAGCACAGCATCATCTTCTCCCGTGGTGCAAAGATGGATCATGTGGGTAAGATCGAGGATCTCCCCAGTGATTTCGAGGGGATACGCCAGCGCTACGGGTTCCATGAACTAAAGATCCTCAACAAGTCACAGGGGACGAGCACTGATGAGCCGCTGACTGAAGAGGTCAAGGGACTCATCTACAAGCGCTTCAAGAAGGACTTCGACACCTTCGGCTACGAGAGGTAGAACGTCACATTCGTTCGGTCGACCTCGAAGGTCTCCGTATCAGCTGGGGGTTTGCCCTCATTGAGCGAGGCTCTGCCCGCTCTGGTCTCGGACTTCACGTGCTCCCAGTCGTCGTCGGCGAGCTGCATCCCGTCGACCCATGCCGAGAGTTCTATGGTCGCTTCGACCTCTAGGTCGAGTTGCTTGCGCTTGGCCTGTACGCGTCGGATGATGTCCCGGGCCAGCCCCTTTGAGAGCAGTTCGGCATCGATATCCATGTCAAGAACGAGCGAGACGTCGCCGGCGTCGTGCGAGAGTGTGTGAGCCGAAAATCCATCCTTTCCGACGCGTCGCACCTCGATGTCATCCAACGTGATCTCATACCCGGCTAAGGCGGCGATCCCAGCCTCTATCTCGAGCAACAGGGACTCTGGGTCAGCGAGGTCTAGTTGCGCCAGCACGGCGGGTAGGTCAGCACGGCACTTGGCACCGAGGGTCTTGCGATTTGGAGCTAACACGACCTTTTGGAAGGAGTCGAGGTCATCCTCTGTGGTCAGAGTCTCGACGTTGAGCTCATCGGCGAGGATATCATGGAACTGCGAGAGGTCTGGCCCGCCAACGACCCATCCTGAGCGGCAGGGAAGTCGTTGTCTGCGGCCCGCTTCGACTCGGATGCGGCGGCCGGCCTCGGCCAGCGAGCGAACCAATGACATCTCCTGCTCGAGCGCGTGGTCACGTGGTGGCAGGTCGCGCTCGGCCAGCGACGAGCCGACGGGCCAGTCGGCGAGGTGGACCGAGGGGCCGACTAGCCCTCGATGGATGGCATCTGGCATGAATGGAGCGACAGGCGCCATCAGGCGGCACACGATTAGCAGCACCTCGTGCAGCGTATGCTGGCAGGCTCGCTTGTCGGTGCTGTCCACCTCATCCCAAAGGCGTCTGCGCGAGCGTCGGACGTACCAGTTGGAGAGGTCGTTTACGACGAAGCCCTCGAGCCCGCGCCCTGCCTTGTGGAAGTCCCAAGACTCAAAGTGCTCGTGGTACGCGTCGGCCATCTCACTCGCCTTCGACAGCACCCATCGGTCTAGCGGGCTGCGCTCAGCCACAGAGACGTAGCCCGCCCCGTCGTCGGCATCGAAACCGTCCAGTGCGGCGTAGTCGGAGTGGAAGCGGTAGACGTTCCATAACGTGAGGAACATCTTGGCGTAGGACTCCCTAACCCCATTGGGGTCGAAGTTGGTGGGAGACCACGGCGCGCTCTGCGTGGTCATGTACCAGCGGATGGAGTCGGCACCCTCCTTGTTGAAGTGATTCCACGGATCGACGACGTTGCCCTTCGACTTGCTCATCTTCTTGCCTTCTTTATCCATAATGTGGCCCAGTGAGAGGCACCTGCGGTAGCAGGTAGCGTCGAACACCGCCGTCGAAAGCGCGAGCAGCGAGTAGAACCAGCCTCTCGTCTGATCGACGGCCTCGCAGATGTAATCGACCGGGAACGAGCCGTCGAACCTGTCCTCGTTCTCGAACGGGTAGTGCCACTGAGCAAAGGTCGCGCAGCCTGAGTCGAACCAGCAGTCCATCACGTATGATTCGCGCACCATCTCACCCGAGCAGCCGCTCGAGGGGCAGTGCAGCCTGACGTCGTCCACGTAGGGCCGGTGCAGCTCGGGGGGCACCGGCGAGCCATCGGTCTTCATCGAAACCATCTCCTCGATGCTGCCGATGCAGTGCTCGTGGCCACAGTCGGGGCAAATCCACACTGGGATGGGTGTGCCCCAGTAGCGCTCGCGGCTGATTGCCCAGTCCTTGATGTTCGAGAGCCACTCCCCCATGCGCTTGGTGCCTGTCCACTCGGGAGCCCATTCGACCTCAGAGTTGTACTGCATAATCTCATCGCGCACAGCAGTCATGCGGACAAACCAGCTGTCCATCGCGTAGTACAGCAGTGGGTGGTCGGTGCGCCAGCAGTGCGGGTAGTCATGGGTGTAGGTGTGCTCTCGGTACAGCAGGCCCTCGTCATCAAGGTGGTCGATGATGTCGGAGTCGCAGTCCTTTACGTAGCGACCGTCGAGCAGGTGATGGGTCCCGGCAACGAAGTTGCCGTCGATGCCGACGGTGTGCTGAGACGGGAAGCCCACCTCCATTCCGAGGTTGTAGTCCTCCTCGCCGTACATCACAGCGGTATGGACCACGCCAGTCCCGTCAGTGGTGGTCACGAAGTCGGCTGCGACGACCGTCCAGGCGCTCTCGGAGTCGCCTCGCTCGACCGCGTCGGGGAACAGGGAGTGGTAGGGCTTGCCGATGAGTTGTGAGCCCGGGAACTCGTCGATGACCTCGATCTGGTGGCGCAGGACGTCTGCGAGCAGGTCCTTGGCGAGGATCAACTCCTCTCCGACCTCGGCACCACCGCGCCCTTCCCACGAGCCTGCTGGTGGCTCAGTGATGCGGATGCGGCAGTAGGTGACATCGGAGCCGACGGCGAGCCCCACGTTGCCTGGTAGGGTCCACGGCGTGGTCGTCCAAGCGAGGACGGAAGCATCATCGTCGATGAGTTTGAACTTAATGTAGACAGCAGGCTCCGAGACCTCCTTGTAGCCCAGAGCGACCTCGTGGCTGGAGTAGCTCGTTCCGGTCTGGGGGCAGTAGGGCAGGACCTTGTGACCGCGGAACAGCAGGCCCTTGTCGAACATCCGCTTGAGTGACCACCATGCGGATTCGATGTACTCGTCGTGGAGGGTGACGTAGGGGTCGTCCATGTCGATCCAGAAGCCCATGCGCTCGGTCATCTCACGCCACGCCTCCTCGTAGGTCCAGACACTCTCCTTGCACCTCTCGTTGAAGGCCTCCATGCCGTAGGCCTCGATCGCCTCGTTGGACATCAGGTCGAGCTGCTTCTGCACCTCTATCTCTACAGGAAGGCCGTGGGTGTCCCATCCTCCCTTTCGCTCGACGACGTGCCCCTCCATTGTCTTCCACCGACATACCAGGTCCTTGAACAGCCTCGAGATGACGTGGTGGATGCCAGGCCGGCCGTTGGCCGTGGGCGGTCCCTCGAGAAAGGTGAAGGGGCTGGCGCGGTCTCGGCGAGCCTCGATGGTCGCCTCAAATGTCCCCTCTTCGTTCCAGGTCTCCATCAAGGCATTCTCCAAGGCGACCGGATCGAGGTCACCGGGTGGATTGGGTACGCCCATCGAGTCATTCGACCAATGGCGCTGTATTGAATATGCCTCGTTTGCCCATAGGGCGAATTTATCGTTTAGCAGGTTTCAATAATGGCCGTCTGAACGGTCAGAGCGTGTCCGACACTGCAACCATATCTGTCAGTGGAATGACCTGCACTGGATGTTCGGGGAGGGTGAGGGGGGCTCTAGAATCGCTGGAAGGGGTTCTAGGCGCTGAAGTCTCTCACGAGACGGGGCAAGCGATAGTGACTCACGATGGGGTGGGCAGGCCGGCCCTAGTGGGGGCCATCACGAATGTTGGCTACTCCGCGGATGGCGAGTCCATGGACCTAGAGTTTAGTTGGGGGGATGGATCGATGTGGCTACAGTCGGCTCACAACACAAAGTGGTGCCGGATTGGGTGCTCCATAGGCGAGTTCGGAACTTTGGCCGCCTATTCCGCATTCTCGATAGGCGCCTCGGTCGTGACTGGCTCCAACCTCTATTTCCTACTACTTAGTCTCCCTCTCGTTAATGTCCTGATAACCAGCGTGATGCTGGAGACTGGCATACTGATGCGTGGCCAGATGGACTTCAGGAATGCCCTTTCCACCGCACTCGGAATGTCATTCATCTCC
>JAYZFV010000067.1:0-14357 GCA_036336595.1 Thermoplasmatota archaeon
CCGTTCTCAGGTTCCAGCACAGGGATGTCGCAGACCTCTTCCTACCGCTTGAGACAGGTTTCCACAACCTGGCCATCCTTGCCTCCAAGCAGCGCTACCCACGGCAGGCGCGCAAGACCGCGCTAGGACTTCTGGGCGCAGGGCAGATGATGTTCCAGAAGGTCATCGTGGCAGTCGACGAGGATCACCCGGTCAAGGACCTCGAGGCACTACTAGACGCCCTGGACACCAAGGTGAGAATACCCGGTGGCCTGGTCCTCCTCGAAGGCATGGTCGCAGACACGCTTGCGCACGCAGCCCCTTGGGAGAACGTACACACGAAGCTGCTCATCGACGCGACCACCCCTGCCTCCGGCGACCCACAAGGCGAGGCGGAGCAACTAGGGACTAGCGAATCGATTGCGACCTCGGCATCCGCCATTGACGGAATCGAGCAAGCCAGAATGCTGCGGCCGTCCATGATGGTAGTGACAACCAGCATTCAGGGTGGGCCGAAACCAGAGGAGAGCATGGAGGAGGCGGACGAGTACTTCGCTGCTCAGCAGCGGCAGCGTATCGCCTCCATCTGCAACGTCATCTGGGACCTCGAAGGAGCAAGGGGGCTGCGTTGGCTGTTCATCACCGACGCTGATGCCGACCTAGAAAGCGAGGGTTGGCGCAGGCGCCTGCTGTGGCAGCTCTTCTGCCGCTTCGATGTCGGGCGGGACCTGCACTTCGATGAGACCGGAGGACGAGTCGCATGGGACGCAACCGCACCGATTCCATCCATCGACGGTCCGCTTCCAGTTCGCCGCTGGCCCGCCGTCACCCTGCACGACCCAGAACTCGCGGAGCGGGTCGACAAATGGCTAGCGGAGGTTGGGCTCTAATGGGGATCAAGGAGATACTGGACTTCGTCAAGATAGAGCACATGCTGTTCTCCTTGCCATTCGTCCTGATTGGCTTCGTTCTCGCTGACAAGGAGTTCGGCTCTGAGCAAATGGACATCGTGTGGATCTTGATAGCCGCGGTTGGGGCCAGGGGACTGGCCTTGTCACTCAACCGGATAATCGATCGTGACATCGATGCAGAAAACCCACGTACTGCTGCAAGGCACCTTCCTTCGGGCACCATGTCCGTGAAAACTGCCTGGATTCTTGCCGGAGCCTTCCTCTCGATGTTGCTTCTTGCTGCATGGAGGTTGAACATAGTTGCCCTGCAAATGGCATGGCTACCGGTGCTGGTTTTCGTGATTTACCCGTATACAAAGCGCATTTCCTGGATATGTCACTTCTGGGTGGGGCTGTGCCTGGCACTCGCTCCAGCCGGCGCATGGGTCGCCATAGCAGCCGATACCCACGGCTGGACTGCTATCACTGGAATGCTGGGTGGGCACACCGAGTTCCTGTGGTATCCAGAGTTGTTCTTCATCTCCTTCGGAGTGGCGCTTTGGATCGCAGCATTCGACATCAACTACGCTTTGATGGACCAGGACGCGGATCGCAAGCAGGGAGTTCGCTCGTTCCCCGCAAGTTACGGTCATGGGGCCACTATGAACCTGAGTGTGGCTCTAACCATCGGCTGGCTAGCGTGCTTCCTACTAACAGGTCTGCACGACTTCACAGACGGGCGTAACTTTCGCTACATCCTTTGGGTCCCTTCTGTGGTGCTGATGGCGCTGATCAACATCTTCGTGATGACAAAGGGAGCGCGGGCTGCAACGGAGTCTGACGAGGCGATGCGGCGGTTTCAGCAGGTGCTTTTCCGAACCTCTATGCTCACCGGTTGGGTGCTGCTAGGCAGCCTCGCATTCGTCGGAGTTTGATTGGTTGAGGTGCTACGATGTTCCAACTGCACGCAGAGTACGACACTGCTGGGGACCAGCAACAGGCCATCGACCTGCTGGTCGAGCAGCTCGAGGCTGGTCAGGAGCGCTGCGTGCTGCTCGGAGTCACCGGCTCGGGCAAGACATTCGCAATGGCCAAGGTAATCGAACGGTTGCAAATCCCAACGCTGATACTCTCGCACAACAAGACGCTGGCACGTCAAATATGGCAGGAGATGTCAGGGCTGTTCCCAGAGAACGCGGTGGAATACTTCGTCAGCTACTACGACTACTACCAGCCCGAGGCCTACATCCCCGGGCGCGATCTCTACATCGACAAGGAACTGCAGATGAACGAGCGAATCGAGCAGGAGCGCTTCTCCACGGTGGCATCGCTCGTCTCGCGCCCCGATGTCATCACCATAGGCACGGTCTCGATCATCTACGGGCTCAACCCTCCCGAGGTGTTCCAGCAGAACCACCTCCGACTGCACGTTGGCCAGCAGGCCGACCCACAGGAGGTCGTCCGCGAACTGGTCGGCCTGCAGTACCGCCGCACGACAGGAGAAATCACGCGCGGCGACATCCGGCTTCGCGGTGAGGTTCTGGACATCTGGATGCCCAGCAGGGACGATCCGTTGCGCATCCGCTTCGGGTGGGAGGGCATCGAGCGCATCCAAGTGTGCGAGGCCGTATCCTGGGAGCCGCTCGACGACTTCGAGGAGGCTTGGATACACCCACGGGAGTTCTACATGACCAGCGAGGAGCACTTCAACCGGGCCCTCGAGGACATCGAGGCCGAGCTCGACGCTCGCACCGACTGGTTCGAGTCAAATGACAAGGGCCTCGAGGCGCACCGGCTCGAGCAGCGTACCAAGTTCGACCTCGAGATGCTCAACGAGGTCGGCTCGTGCAAGGGCGTCGAGAACTACTCGATGCACTTCGACGGGCGCAGCCGTGGCGAGCGGTCATACTGCCTGCTCGACTTCTTCGCGAGCAACGCAGCGCAGTTCCACGGAGGTGCCGAGCGCTACCTCGTCATAATGGACGAGTCGCACGTCACCCTGCCTCAGGTCGGCGGCATGCACGGTGGCGACTTCTCGCGCAAGAAGAACCTCGTCGACCACGGCTTCCGCCTACCCTCAGCCTATGATAACCGACCACTGCGCGTCGACGAGTTCCAAGATCTCGTGCCCCAGATGATGTACGTCAGCGCAACGCCGGGCGAGCGCGAACTGAGGCATCTGGCCGAGGTGACTGGGCAGAAGATACCGGAGGGACTGTTGCACATTCAGGGCGGTGGTGGTGCACGGACCGCGGAGCAGGAGAAGCCGCGCGAGAGGGTCACTATGGAGACGATCCTGGGAGAGGTTCAAGGAGTGGCTAGAATGGAGATCCGCCCCACCGGTCTTCTAGACCCGAGCATCGAGGTCAGGCCGACCGAGGGGCAGGTGCAGGACCTGCTCAGCGAGATCAACGAGCGCGTCGAACGCAACGAGCGCGTGCTCGTTACGGTGATGACGATCAAGTTCGCAGAGGAGGTCGCAGGGTACCTCGAGCGAGTTGGCGTCAAGGCTCACTACCTGCACAGCGAGATCGACACGCTCGAGCGCACAGAGATAATCAAGGCGCTTCGATTGGGGCACATTGACGTCATCGTGGGAATCAACCTCCTGCGTGAGGGCATAGACATCCCCGAGGTCTCCTTGGTGGCGATCTTCGATGCCGACAAGCAGGGATTCCTGCGCAACGAGCGCTCGCTGCTGCAGACCATAGGCCGGGCTGCTAGGAACTCGAACGGATCGGTCATCCTGTATGGCGATTCTATATCGCCGGCGATGGAGGCGTCCATCAGCCAGACCATCACGCGCAGGAGGATGCAAGGTGCCTACAACGAGGAGAACGGCATCGTTCCCAAGACGATAGAGAAGGCGCTTCCGGTGATGGGGGCCGAGCTCGAGGACCTGCTCTCTGGCGTCGCAGGAACTGGCAAGGGAGGAGGTCGTCGCATGGTGGCCAAGCCTCGCGGCAGGAAGGGCCTGGAGGGCCTCGCTCAGAAGTTCAAGCTGGGAGCTGGCATTTGGAACACATCGGACTCCGTGCTCGACAACGTAAGCCAGCCCGAATGGGTGGAGGCCGCCTACGAAGCGCTGGAGGGCGAGGAAGGAGACGCTGCCGAGCTCATCACTCGCCTTGAGCGGGAGATGCGCCAAGCCGCTGCCAGGCTCGACTTCGAGCGAGCGGCTAGTCTGCGCGACAGGATCTTCAAACTGCAGAATGCGACCAATTGAAGGTAAATGAGCGCCGCGAGGAGCCATGGCCGACTACTCGCGGGATGACTTCGACATCCCCGTCGAGGACTACGACTTCTCAGCTGCTGGCGACGTAGGCGCCCTCATCGACCAGATGGGGCGAGCTGGTGGTTTCACGGCAACCAAGCTTGCTCGTGCTCGCGACATACTGCGCGAGGCCATCGACAAGGTCGAAGAGGACGGTGTTCTCAATTGGATTTCCTTCCCAGCATGCTTGTGCGCGACCGGCACGCGTGGCTTCTTCATCGAGGCACTCAAGCGCAAGGCGTTCAACGTGGTCATCACGACCTGCGGCACTCTTGACCACGACATCGCTCGTACCTACCGTGACTACTTCCACGGCGACTTCAGTCTCGACGACGTCGCCTTGGGGGAGGAGGGGCTAAACAGGCTCGGCAACGTCATCATTCCCAACGATTGCTACGGTGAGATCCTAGAGCAGGTCGTGCTTCCTTGGTTGGCGGAAATAGAAGCTGGACGCTCGACTGCATCTAGCGGTAACCCTTGGCTTGGCTTCGGCTCAGTAGAGCTCTGCTGGGCCATGGGGGATCGCATCGAGGACGACTCGTCACTGCTCCACTGGGTCGCCAAGAACCGAATCCCGATGGTCGTCCCAGGCTTGACCGACGGATCGATCGGATCCCAGCTGTTCATGCATCGGCAGAGGAGTCCTGGCTTCATGATCGACTTACTAGCCGACGAGCAGGTGCTTTCCGATCTGACGTGGACTGCGAAAGAGAGCCACGGACTCATGGTCGGAGGGGGGATCTCGAAGCATCACGTAATCTGGTGGAACCAGTTCAGAGGGGGGATGGACTCGGCGGTCTCGATAACCACTGCCCCCGAACACGACGGCTCCCTATCGGGGGCGCGTCTCCGCGAGGCGGTTTCGTGGGGTAAAATCCAGCCCCAAGCACCCCAGGTCGTGGTGGAGGGGGAGGCCAGCGTCCTCCTCCCCATATTAGGTGCGGATCTGTTCAATTATGCTGGCTGAATAGGCTGAATTCCGGGGTAACGGCTAATAACGGACCTCAACTCGGCCGGCTCATGTCAGTGAAGGACATGGTACAAGGCATGATTAACGACCTAACAGAAGCCCTCGGAGACGCCGAGAAGCACGATAACGGCAACAGCGCCGCCGGAACGCGTGTACGCAAGGTGATGCAGGCGGCCAAGGGATTGGCCCAAGACGTTCGCGTCAGGGTACAAGGCGACAAGAACAGCCGCTGAACGTTGTCATCCCCCGCTAAGCGCGATCATCTCCATCAAGGCCGTGCGCATAGGGACCAGGGGGTGCCAGCCCTCACCGCTTGCATCGATGAGCGCGTTGTGCAACGGCCCTAGGTCTGGCCTATTGGAATGGGTCACATTGCTCGCCCTTACAGGACTTGGAACGTCGGAAAGCGATTCCAGCGTGTGGGAGTGGTGAATGGCATTGAGGTAGCGCTGCCACAACAGCCCGATCTCCTCGATTACGTCGTGCTCCGCCCATGCCCTCCTACCGCACACGTCTATCGTACCCTTGGCAATCAAACCCCCTTCTGCCATAGTGAGGATGGCCAGAGCGTCAACGACGTCCCTGACGTGGACCCAATAACGTGCTTTGGCATTTTTTGGGCGGTCTTTGATATCACCTCTCTTGACTCCCTCGACCCAACCGCTGAGGATTCCAGTCCCCCATTCTCCACCACCTGAAGGGACTATCAGGTCGTGGACGCGGACTACCAGCTTGGCAGCCCCATGAGGCGAATCCGAAGGTACGACGACGATGTCGCCACTAGCACCCTCTCCCAAGCCTACTGTGACATCGGCCTGCTCGATGTCCCGCGCGAGGTCGGCACCCGCACGCTGCAGACGATCGGCAAGGGCTACTCGGAACTCGTCAACGACTCCGTCGATGTGGACAATCCTGGGCATTCTACCTACTAGGCTACAACCGTGGACTCAATACTGTTTGCTACGTCTTCGAGGATGTTCAGGCTCTCGTTGACCTCGTTGGATGAGAAAGTTAGGCTCGGACGCAGCCTGATGCTGTCCGTGCCTGAGTTGAGCATATGCATGCCCGAACCTAGGCAGGCTGAGTTGAACTTGTCGCGGAGCTCAGTGCTGGGCAGAGTGAAAGCGGCGAAGAGACCGCGTCCCCTCACGTTGCTCACCATGTCGTGAGAGTTACCGAACTCCTCCAGGCCGGTCATCAACTCGGCCCCGACGAGCTCAGCGTTCCTCACCAAGTCGTCCCGCCGAATGACCTCCAGTATCAGACGAGCACGCACGAAGTCGGTGATGTTGCCACCGAAGGTCGAGTTGATTCTGCTCGAGACCTCGAAGACGTTGTCCTCGAACTCCTTGAGGCGTGTGCTCGCCATCAGCCCACAAACCTGAGACTTCTTCCCAAAGGCGATCATGTCAGGCTCGACTGCGGCGTGCTGATGAGCCCACATCCTGCCGGTCGCGCCCATTCCAGTCTGCACTTCATCGAATATGAGCAGAGCACCGACCTCGTCGCAAACGGACCTCATGTCTCGTAGGAAGGAGTCGCGGAAGTGGTTGTCTCCGCCCTCGCCCTGGATGGGTTCCATGATGATTGCAGCCATCGTGTCAGGATTCGCTTCCGCATGGGACCTGATCGAGTCCAATGTAGATGCCTCGCAGGCGTCCAATCGCGCGTTCTCCGAATCATTCAGTGGAAAGTTGATCTTCGGGTTTTCGAAGCGCGGCCAGTCGAATTTGGCATAGCGTGCAGTCTTCTTTGGATCGGTGTTGGTGACTGAGAGAGTGTAACCAGAGCGACCGTGGAAGGCCTCTCTTAGGTGACCGATCGACAGGTGTGACGACTTCTGCTGGTCATCCTCCCAGTCGAACCCCCCGGGCGCATCTATCCCCTTTGCCTCGCGTTGGTGCGACTTCCAGTCCATAGCCGCCTTCATCGTATTCTCGACCGCGAGCGCGCCACCAGAGACGAAGAAGTGCTGAGGTAGGTACGAAGGCGCGGCGATGGTGCCGAAGGCGTCCACAGCCTCCGCCATGGCCTCCGTGTAGAGGTCCGAGTTGGCCACCTTGTTCACAGAGACTCGGGCCAGCTCGTCCTTGGCTGCGACTAGGTCTGGATGGTTCCAACCAAGCGGAAGCGAGGCGAAGCAGGAGAACATGTCGAGGATGTCGCGACCACTCCTAGAATCGTGGAAGTAGCAGCCAGCCGACTTGTCCAAGTCGATTACGAAGTCGTACCCGTCGGCAAGTATGTGACGACTCAAGATGGAATGGACATGGTCGGCCCCCAGCCCCATGTCATCAGCGATGTCGAGGCCTCACATCAACGTTCTCAGGGGTCAGATCGTGAAAAAAAGCCAACGAAACAGCCCGGAAAGGTGAAAATCCCAATTTCTGATAATGTAGCAATAAATCAAACTAAATTTAATTTTTAAATTGAAAAATTATATTATAATAAAAATTTTCAATTGCATTATCAGTCTTAGTAGTCGAATATTATAAGTGCTTCTCCGCATCCTCAACCCCTGGAGATAGCAAGGGGGATGCACTCTACTCCCGGGAGGGAGACAATGGTAGAGGACTACGAAATACAGGAATTAATACGAAGGGAAGTGTACGTTGGGGAGAAGCTCGTGGGCGTCATCGTCGGCGAGAGGTTCCATCCGAGGGACGAGTTCGTCATATCCATGAGAATCGAGGTGGACGACGACGTCGCGAGCGAATTCATGCGCAAGCCGGCTGAGTACGCACCGTTGGCCAAAGAGCTGGTTCACAGCATCCGACCAGACGGCTGCGTGAAGCTATCGAAGTCGATGAGAGAGCTTCAGAGACGCTGGAGGAACACGGTCCGAATAGAGGACCAGCTCTATGCCACAGACGAGTTGTTGGACCGGGCCGTGCTCGACAACGACGGCATGGACATCGGCAACGTCGTCGACCTCGTCAAGATCAAGCGCACGTACAAGGGCCTGTTGATCAAGCCGCACTTCATGGTCAGGGCCAGGCACAATCTCCCCGAGACCATAGTGGTCCCGTGCGGCCAGCTCGCTAGGACCACTGCCAGATTGGACGAGGTCATCCTCAAGTGCACGTTCTCGAGGCTGAGGACCCTGCCCAGTTTCCTAAAGTTGAACGAACATCTCCAAGACGGTAAAACCGAGTGACTTGAGTAGCCTTCAAATCATCACCCAGCGTGGCGTTACTGCTCAGGGGCGTGTAGCTTAGTTTGGCTGGAGCACCCGGCTGATAACCGGGAGGTCACAGGTTCAAATCCTGTCATGCCCACCAATCCTCTCGCTGAAGCGTGCGTTTGGCATCGACAAGAAGCATCATGAAGGGGTCGCTGTCCCCCTCGGTTCAAATGCCGGTTCTGAGCGGGGCCTCAGGCGGGGACATAGCCGAGTCTCTGGCATCAATCCTCGGAATGGATCACTGCCATCTGGAGAGCAGGAGGTTCCCGGATGGGGAGGCCTATGTGAAGGTGCCTTCGGGCGCCATCGAATCACTCAGATCGGAGACGGTGATCCTCGTCTCGAACACATACCCAGACTCAGGGATCATGCAGACCGTTCTGATGCTGGGGGCCATCAACGACGTTCGCCGTGGGGACCTCTCTAACCTCAAGGGAGAAGGGGAGCAGCAGATGGATGACGTCGGCCAAGGGGTGATCCTCGCGATTCCATACTATGGCTATGCCCGTCAGGACAAGCGCTTCTCCCCTGGCGAAGCGATATCTGCCAGGGTCATCGCAGACGTCCTCGCCGAGTCTTGCGATGGTATCGTCATCCTAGACCTCCACGCTCCTGATGCCCTAGAAGGCATGAGCCTGCCAATCGAGTTCGTCAGCTCAATGCCCGAGATCGCCGACAGTCTGCAAAACGACGTCTCTCCGGATTTCATCCTAAGTCCCGACAAGGGGGCGATTTCCAGGGCCTCAGAGGTCGCCGGCCTGATTGGGTGCGAGTTCTCCTACCTCGAGAAGACCCGAATTGACGCCCACACCATCGAGCACACCCCGAAGGACCTCGATGTGTCCGGCAAGGTGGTCGCCATCGTGGATGACATGATCAGCACTGGCGGCACCATCTGCCGGGCCAGCGACGCGCTTCGTCGCCAAGGCGCCAAGGAGGTCCACGCCGCTTGCACGCACGGCCTGTTCACGGGTGGTGCGCTGTCACGCCTGGCCAATCACGTAGATGGCGTACACACCACCGACTCCCTGCCCAACCCGAGGGCAAATGTGTCCGCTGCGCCCGCCCTCGCAAGAGGCGTGAGGAAGCTCATGGAATGAGCGACCGGTACAAGGCAATCAGGTGCGGACACGCTGCGTTTATATCGGTCATGCCATGCGGCGGCTTACCAAACACGAGGAGTTGTTCAGATGAGTGTACACATAGCGTTCGAGACGCCCCAAGACGTCCAAGAGCAGGTCTACGAGATGGTCAAGGTCATTGGCAAGGACGGGCGCGGGCGGCTGAAGAAGGGCGCCAACGAGGTGACAAAGTCGGCCGAGCGCGGCACTGCCCAGATGGTAGTCATGGCGGAGAACGTGAACCCTGGTGAACTGCTAGCCCACATTCCGATGATCTGCCGTGAGAAGAGCATCCCGTTCATCTACGTCGAGGACCAGGCATACTTGGCTGAGGCTGCAGGCATGAGCTCGGGTACGCGCACCGCGGCCATCGCAGTCATGCAGATCGAGAAGGACGGCATGGATCGCTTCAACGAGGTCAAGGGGCACTACGAGACGCTATCCTCCTGAATAATTCCATGCAAAGCGAGGAAGTGAGATGGTGACCGAGTCCTGGCCTGCTGAAGTAGTGGAGGAAGTAGGTCGCACCGGTCTGACCGGAGAGGCCACGCAGGTCAAGGTCCGGGTCCTCGACTCCGACAACCCGCGGGACATTGGGCGAATCATTACGAGGAACGTACTCGGGCCCGTCCGAGAGGGTGACGTCCTGATGCTCAGGGACACCGGTCGCGAGGCGCGACGTCTCGGTACTCGATGAGGCGATCGAATGCCAGAGCAGAGGATCTGCAGCTTCACGCACGAGGAGATCGAGCCGGGTACCGGAATGATGTACATCAAGCGCGACGGCAGCGTGTTCTGGTTCAAGGACAGCAAGGCGCGCAAGAACATGCTCAAGCTCAAGCGCAACCCGCGCCGGCTCAAGTGGACGCGCCGATACGAGAAGGGCGGCATCAAGTAATCAGGAGGCGTCCCCGCCCTCCTCCCACCAGTTCGGCTTCGCCGTCTTGTCGGTTTGATGGGGCTTCCCATCCTTATGCTTCCAGCAGTACTCAGTCGATCTGAAGGACAGCGATGTGCATCCCTCGAAGTTGCATTTCACCAGTTTCTCCGATTTCGGCTTGACGGGCTCATCGGGATCGACGGATTCGAAGAGCTTGCCTTCGTTGAAAATTTGGTCCACTACCCAAAAGACTGCAATGGCTGCAATTATTACAAGGTCAAAGCCGAGATGCCCAGTGCTCACGGGGTTTGGTGCAATCGTGAATGCTTCAAGATTGGCCCGGCATCGGGCGGTCACTGTGCGGTGACCCTGTAGTCCACCCTAGCCCTGTCGTTCTCGTCGCTGGTCAGCAGACCGCCTTGGTCGGGAGGCTGGGCCTCCCCGCAGTCCGTGTTGTCGATCACCGTGACGTAGGTGCCGGAGTCCACCGTCGCCTCCAGGCTCGCTGCCGCGGTGTCGGGGTCGCTCAGGTCGGCTAGGTAGACGAAGCTCTCCTGCTCTCCCTCAGCGCATTTCTTGTACTTCTCGTAGTTGACCTCGGTCATCGTGTAGAGATCCACGTTGGGGCCCTCCTCCTTCTCGAAGGCGATCCTGATGGTCGCAATCGAGTCGATGGTCCAAGTCAGCTTGATGTGCTCGTCCTCGTTGACGAAGGTGTTGTCGTCGAACAGCTCCCGCTCTGGATTGACGGTGTCGCCGACCCTGTCCATGCATCCGGGCATTAGCAGGCAGGAGGAGAGCAGGAGTGCTGCCAACGCCCTCATGAGCGCACGTGGGCCCGGTAGCCCATCAAGCATTTGCCTGTGTGCTTTGCGTTGAAATAGGGGTGGTGAGTCGGCCGCTCCATGGGAGGTGTGCAAACCACATTCATCATGGTCAAACCAGACGGCGTAGAGCGTGGCCTTGCTGGCGAGATAATCGGACGCTTCGAGGGCATCGGGCTGCGGATGCTGGGCAGGCGAGACCTGACGCCCCCCCTGGAGCTCGCTCAGGCGCACTACGCGGTGCACAAGGAGCGCCCATTCTACCCCGACCTGATCGAGTTCATCACCTCTGGGCCCGTAGTGGCCATGGCGTGGCACGGCGAAGACGCGATCGCAGCCTCGCGCAGGCTGATTGGTGCCACTAACTGGGAGGAGGCCGAACCGGGCACGATCCGAGCGGACTTCGCCCGCAGCATCGACCACAACGTCATCCACGGCTCGGACGGCGAGGACACCGCAGCATTCGAATTGGGGCTCTGGTTCCCCGATGGTCTCGAGGACTGAAAAGAGTGAGTAGCATGAGGTGGGTCACATGGCAGGACGCAGGCAACCCATCGTCGCCGTGCTAGGGCACGTCGACCACGGCAAGACCTCCCTGCTCGACCACGTGCGCTCCCTGGGCGAGTACGGTCGCGCCTCGGTGATGGATCGCGAGGCTGGCGGCATCACCCAGCACATCGGTGCCACAGAGGTCCCCGCGGACGTCCTCAACGAGCTGTGCTCGCCCCTGCTGGGAGGGAAGTCATTCGACTCGCCCGGCCTGCTCTTCATCGACACCCCCGGTCATCACTCGTTCTCCACGCTGCGAGCCAGAGGCGGCTCGCTTGCCGACATCGCAATCCTGATCGTGGACGTGATGGAAGGGTGTAAGCCACAGACCAGGGAGTCTCTTCGCGTACTCAAGCAGTCCAAGACGCCGTTCGTGATCGCTGCCAACAAGGTCGACCGGTTACATGGCTGGCACGCCGAGCGGGGCCGTGCGATGGCCAGTGCGATGCGCGACCAGTCGAAGGAGACCATAGGGCTGTTCGAGCAGCGCTACTGGGAACTGGTCGGGCAGTTCGCCGAGGACGGCTTCAATGTCGAGCGTTACGACCGGGTGAAGGACTTCACTAAGGACATCGCCGTGGTTCCGATCTCGGCTAGAGAGGGTGAGGGGATTCAGGACCTGCTGGCCGTGGTCATCGGTCTCGCCGAGAGGTACCTCGCAGAGCAGCTCACCGACATCGAGGGTTCGGGGCAGGCCACTGTCTTGGAGATGAAGGAGGAGCGTGGGCTCGGCAGGACGCTCGATCTGATCCTCCACCGCGGATCCATCCGCAAGGGGGACGAGGTCGTGCTCGTGACCAACCAAGGGGGGGTCAGCACCCACGTGAAGGGGCTGTTCTGCCCGAGGGGCATGAGTGAGATGAGGGATGCGGGCAACCGCTGGGACGACACCGATGTCGCCTATGCGGCGGCTGGGGTCAAGGTCAGCGCCCCATCGCTGGACGGAGTCCTGGTGGGCACCACCCTGCGCGTGGTCAACTCCGACGAGGAGCGGATGGCAGCGATGGCCGCGGCTGACGAGGAGTCCAACCTCTCCATAGAGCTCGATGAGGAGGGGGTGTGCATCAAGTCGGACACCGTCGGTGGTCTCGAGGCACTAGCCAAGGAGCTGGGGAGCAAGGAGATCCCGATAAGGGAGGCCTCGATAGGCAAGGTGAGCCGTCGTGACGTTCGAAGCGCCGAGGCCTCCTCCGACCCACTGCACAGGGTCATCATGGCGTTCAGCACCGACATCCTAGCAGAGGCTGAGGCCGAGATCGAGGGTTCGGACGCCGGCGTTCGGCACATCGGCTCCGACATCATCTACCGCATCCTCGAGGAGCACGAGGAGTGGGTCGAGAAGAGAGGCCTGGAATTGGAGGAGGAGCGGCGGGAGAAGGTGGTCTACCCGGGGAGGATACTGCTTCTGCCGGACCACACGTTCAGGGTATCGAAGCCAGCGGTGGTCGGAGTCAGGGTCCTCGCTGGCAGGATTCACGTGGGGCAGAGGCTGCTCAAGCAGGGCAGGCGGCTGGGCCAAATCAAGTCGATTCGCTCGGGCGAGGAGAGCATGAAGGAGGCGATACAGGGGGCAGAGGTCGCGATTTCGGTCGAGGGCGTCACCGTAGGCAGGCAGATCGACGAGGGTGACGTCCTGCTGGTGGACATCCCCGAGTCACATGCCAGGAAGCTGAGGAAGATGGAGATGACGGCGATCGAGCGCGAGGTCTTCGAGGAGTTGCTGGACCTGCACAGGAAGGAGGATCACTTCTGGGGTCGTTGAGCATCCGAGACAACTGATGTTCACATGTCCCGAACACTCAAGTAGTCACCGAAACGGCCTCGGGACGTTCGAGGACTTCCAATGACCATCGCTCAACGTGACGCAGCGAGCTCCAAGGACCTCATCAGGTCCGTCTCCGGCCACTCGAACAACCTCATGAGCGAGGTGGCCAAGGTCATCATAGGGAAGCCGGAGAACATTCGCAAGGTCACCGTAGGGGTCCTGTCCAACGGGAACGTCCTCATCGAGGACAACCCAGGCCTCGCCAAGACGCTGATGGCCAACACCTTCGCCAGAGCGCTCGGCTGCAAGTTCAAGCGAGTCCAGTTCACCCCCGACCTGCTTCCCGCCGATATCATTGGGACATACATGTTCGATCAGAAGACCGGGGAGTTCAAGCCACGCTTCGGACCCCTGTTCACCAACGTCCTGCTGGCTGACGAGATCAACCGAGCGCCGCCCAAGACCCAAGCGGCCCTCCTGGAGGCCATGGAGGAGAAGCAGGTCACCATTGAGGGTATCACGCACAAGCTGCCCGCCCCATTCTGCACCATGGCGACCCAGAACCCGATAGAGCAGGAGGGAACCTACCCGCTTCCCGAGGCTCAGATGGACCGGTTCCTGATGAAGATGAGCATGGGCTACCCCACTCGGGAGGAAGAGAAGGCTATCCTCCAGCGCAGGAAGCTTAGAGCCAAGGACGAGCACGACGTCGAGCAGGTAGTCGGTCCCCGGAAGGTGGTCGCCATGCAGAAGGCGCTCGAGACTGTCCACGTCGATCCCGCGATAATGTCCTACATCGTCGAGCTCGTGCAGCGCACCCGCGCAGACCCGCGTATCGAGGCTGGGGCCTCTCCCCGAGCCAGCCAGTCTCTATTCAAGGCGGCCAGGGCCTCGGCAGCGATCGACGGGCGCGACTACGTG
>JAYZFV010000068.1:0-5402 GCA_036336595.1 Thermoplasmatota archaeon
TCCAAACGCCATTCCTCAGAGCTCTGAGTCGTTTCGTCCCACGAGTATACGGAGGTTATGCGGTCTCTTTGCACACAGGCAGCGAGTCCTTTCTCAACTAAATCGGTGGACCATGCCCCCACCACCGCCTCTATCCATTCTCCTGGGAGGGTGGTCTGTACCACCCACACAATATGGCTCACAGCACAACGAAGAGGTGATTGCGAATCAACCCGATGCATAGTTTGAATGCAAGGTGTCCCTTAGCCCGGATACGGTGAGCCAATGGAGCAGTGGGAACAGCCTATCGACACGGGAGTGGTCCCAGATGGTGGTTCTAGCTTCGATGTCATAGTGGTCGGAGGAGGGCCTGGGGGCTCGGCCGCAGCCGCCTACAATGCGATGAACGGCTGCCGGGTGTTGTTGCTCGAGAAAGGGATTTGGCCTCGCGACAAGCCGTGTGGAGACGCTGTCGGTGGCAAATCGCTGTCCCATGTTGAGGAGCTCGGCGTGTTGCCCATGATTGAATCCACACCTCACTACATCGTTGATTCGATTATCTTCGGCAGCTCCAACAACTCAAAGGTCAGGGTGATGTTGCCCAAGGAGACTTATGAGGCAAAGGGGTTGTTGTCAGGATACGCCCTGCCTAGGATTCAATTCGACTACATGCTTTTCAAGCGCGCTACTGAGATTGTGCTCGAAGCAGGTGGTGCGGTGATCCAAGGCTTCTCTGTCAACGATGTAACTGTTGAGGGAGCGGGAGAAGGAGCGAAGATAGTAGGGGTGAGGGGGAAGATTGGGGGCGCTCGCTCCGAGGAGCTCAATCTCTCCTTCAGTGCTCCCTTAACAGTAGGAGCAGGTGGGTACAACTGTCCGGTATCCCGCGCCATCACCGAGGTCCACGATGAACCACATCGAGATGATGAGCACTTTTGCGGCGGCTACCGCGAATACTGGGAGAACGTAGAGGGACTTGAGAACTCAGAGGGTCCCATCGAGATACACTTCATCGAGGAGGTGCTGCCCGGCTACTTCTGGTTGTTCCCGGTTCAGAAGGGAGTTGTAAATGTCGGAATCGGCATGCTGATCTCTGAACAGCGAAAGCAGAAGGGAATGAAGAAGTCGCTCAAGCAGATTCAGAGATGGGTCATTGAGGAGCACCCCGTATTCAAACAGAGGTTTGCCAACGCCACTTTCGTGCCTAAATCACAGAAGGGGTGGCAACTCCCATTCGGATCACCAAGGAAAAATGCGCCGTCATACCAACCGAGACGAGTAGCGATGGCTGGGGCGATGGCTGTGGGAGACGCCGCTAGTCTGGTTGACCCATTTAGTGGGGAAGGTATCGGAAACGCACTGCTAACCGCCAAGATGACGACTAGGCACTTCGACAAGGAGGTACACTCCGAAGGCTTCCCTCGGGGTGCAGCGGAGGAGTACATGGAGAACATGTGGGATGAGTTGGGCAAGGAACTGACGAACTCTACGAAACTGCAGAGGTTGATGAAGCGGAAGCGTCTCACTAACTGGTTCATCAAGAAAGCGTCGAAGAAAGAGGAGATTGGGAAGATGATGTCGGAGATGATTGCGAGTAAAGAGAGTCAGGAGGCGCTTTGGAGCCCCTGGTTCATGTTCAAGACACTGATACTACCATGAGGTGATGTGTTGACGGGAATAACTCACTCTCTGGATGGTATAGAGGCTGTGTTCCTTGACCTCGATGGAACCCTCTACCTAGGTGACGAATTAATCGAAGGGGTTCCCGACTTCTTGACTCGTCTCGAAACAGCAGGGATTCGTCGCTTCTTCCTGTCCAACAACTCGAGTCGATCGGTTGAACAGTATGTCGAGAAGTTGCATGGGCTGAGCATACATGCGAAGTCTGAGGACGTGATGCTTTCGACCCATGACCTGCTAGCATGGCTCGGTTCCAAAGGAGTTACCCAGAGTTATCTGGTGGGCACAGAAGGGATGCGGGATATGCTAGAGGATGCAGGTGTTTCTACCGATTCAACCGAGCCGCAATACGTCGTTCTTGGTTATGACACGGAGATTACTTACGAAAAACTCAGCACGGCTTCAGTGCACCTCCACAGAGGGGTCCCGATGGTCGCCAGCCACCCCGACACGGTCTGTCCATCCCCGGATGGAGGTCTGCCTGATACTGGAGCCTACATGGATCTCTTCGAGGCTACCACCGGGGTACGCCCGGAGCATGTATGTGGCAAACCAAACGCGGGAATGATATTGCACAAGGTCGAGGAGCTGGGTCTGCAACCTCAGCAATGCGCAATGGTTGGGGATCGTCTTTACACCGATATGGAAATGGCAGAGAGAGCTGGAGTCCATGGCATACTGGTGCTCAGTGGGGAAGCCACAAAAGAGGATCTAGAGGATGCTCCACAGAACCCTTCGCTTGTGGTCGGATCGGTAGATGAACTGATTCAATAGAGGGAGAAACCCTCAACCACACCAGCCCCTACCGGAACCGTGAACGAGGGACTGGTCACGGTTACGGGCGCGAGCGGTTTCATCGGCAGCCACATCGTCGCAAACCTGCTCGCTCGCGGCAGAGCCGTCAGAGCAACTGTGAGGGATTCCACAGACCCAAACAAAGTCGACCATCTATACGCTCTTCCTGTGGCCGAGGGTGGATTTCTCGAAGTCGTCGAGATGGACCTGTTCGATGAAGGCTCTGTGAATGCTGCAATCGACGGGTGCACTGACCTGATACATACCGCAGCCGCAGTGAGAATCAGTGCAAAGGATCCTCAGAAACAGATTGTTGACCCGAGCGTAATAGGAACTCAGAATGTAGTTTCGGCAATCGATGCTGCGGGCACAGTCGAGAGGTTCGTCCACACCTCATCGACCGCGGCAATAAGGCCGATGACTTGGAAGGACGGGGGGACGTTGACCACCGAAACCTGGGCTGATGATGCCACGCTAGAAGGCAACCCGTACGGGTTGGCCAAGGTAATGGCAGAGAGGGTCGTGAGGGAATGGCATTCGGATGGTAGGGAGGGGAAGCCACGGATGGTCACGATTCACCCGAGTGTCGTCTTCGGCCCTCCTCTGAGCAAAATCCACCTGCGCGGCTCCCTGTCTTTCCTGAACGCCTTGGTTCAGAGGAAGGTGCCCGTCCTTATTCCCATCCAGATCAACATCGTCGATGTGCGTGATGTTGCCGAGGCGCATGTCAGGGCCCTGACCATGGGTCAGAACGCCGGAAGGTACCTTACGGTGAGCGGGGACATGCAGTTCTCCGAAATCTCGAGGACGCTGAGGGACGAGTACCCCGAACTCAAGACCCCGAGATTCACCGTTCCCTACCTGATTGCGTTGGTCTTCGGGCCGCTCATGGACAAGCGGATTACGCTTTCATGGGCAAGACAGCATCTGAGGAGGAAGCTCTACTGGGATGCAACGCCGGCAGAGCGGGAGTTGGGCATGTCATGGAAGCCGGCCAGAGAGTCAGTGCTCGAGTCGGTGCCGGGACTGCTTGATGTCTTCATCGAGGAATCTAAAGAAGACGGTAGATAGGATTGGTTTTCAACGGGGCCACCAACCGCAGCCTGTGACCAGAGTGGCTCATCTGCTTGTGCTGCTGATGCTGAGTTCTACCATAGGTGGTTGTCTTTGGTGGGAGGAAGAAGAAAAGGCGGTCGTCGAGGATGGGCCGTTCGTCTTTGAACAAGATATCCCGACCACGACCTGTTACCACTATCCTGGAACGGTGTCAGAACCATGGGCTGTTGATGCTACCGACTCTACCGCGGTATCCGCGGCAAACATCACCGCAAACCTGAGTGGGAACAGTACCCCTTACTTTACCAACGCCACCTACTATGGCACTGGATTCGACACATTCGAGCCGACCATCGGAATCACCTCCTCCGGTGCCATATTTTTCACCAACTACAACGGGCTCGGTGATGGCACTCACATCATCCGCTCTCGAGACCAGGGGCAAACTTGGGAAGATGTGGGGCCGTTCGGTACTGTAGATGAGGACTCGGGGCAAACACCCAATTCCAACGACCCTTACATCTACGTCGACAAGTTCACTGATAGGTTGGTTAAGTTCGACATGCACGCGCTTGCGGCAATGTTCGTTGAATACTCTGACAATGATGGTGACTCATGGAGCGCCCCTTTTCCGGTAGAGGGTTACTATGTGACCCAGGATCACCAAAGTATAGCCTCGATGCCACCTCCTCCTGGTGTAACAGCGTTTCACGAAGTGATTTACGTATACTGTATCAACACCGGCTCACCAGCCGCTGGAGCGCAGTGCTCGCGCTCGCTCAATGGAGGGTTGTCCTGGGACGTTCAGAGGATTGGTTTTCCCACTAGCAGCTTCCCGCAGTGCTCAGGACTGCATGGCCACGTGGCCGGGGGTATTGATGGGGCCGTCTACCGGGGAAATCCCTCCTGCGAGGGGCCCGCAGTGTACCGTTCCCTAGATGGAGGCTACACTTGGACTGAGCACACCATAACCACTCAAGTCGGGATGCAGCAGGGTTGGCACGCGCACGAGGTCGCAACGGCAGTAGATGACGGGGGCAATGTCCACGCTACTTGGATTAGTAATGACCAGATGCCATGGTACGCCTATTCTCGAGATCAGGGCAACACCTGGAGTGAGCCGATGATGGTCGCAGCGCCGGGCGTCAGAGAGACCGGTTTTCCTACAATCTTCGCAGGGGCAGAGGGACGTGTAGTGGTTGGTTACATAGGAGAGGTAAACGATGTAGGAGATAACAACTCAACATCTGGTGGGGTTGGTTGGGGCGGCTATATGGCCATCATGACCGATGCCTTCTCAGAGAACCCACTCATCACCACTGTGGCTGTCAACCAACCGAACGACCCATTGGATATCACATCCGATTGTGGCAACGTTCGTTGCGGTGGCTTCGGGGACTTTATCGATGTCGAGATCGATGACGAAGGGCGCCCTTGGATTGCCCTCGCGCACAACGCCGCTGGATGTGAAGAAGCAATCATAGGCACGCTCACTGAAGGGCCAGCACTGTATGGCGACCTCGCGTACCTTCCCGTGCTTCCGCCTGGCGGCAATACAACCCTATTGATGGGATGACATGTTGCCGTTCATCTGATGTATGCGAGTCCTGACCGCGAATCGTGCGCGCGACAGCGATGATGCTGGTGCTGCTGATGATATCAGCCCCCCTGGGGGGCTGCTTTGGTGAGGAAGAAGTGGTGGTCGAGAAGAAAGGTGTGTTCGAAGAACTGTGCCCCGACGGTATCGCAAACAACACCTGGTACCATTACTCCAACGCCACTGATGCCACCAAGGTCTCTGACATTTTCAACGGCACCTCGGTGCTAGTCGGGAACAACGCCCCGGCCTGCGCTATTGGGACCTACTATGGCATCGGGATGACGACCTTCGA
>JAYZFV010000069.1:0-8096 GCA_036336595.1 Thermoplasmatota archaeon
AGCGCTTCCCATAGGAGGAATAGGCGATGCTCTGGCGAGTTCCAGCCCTGGGCTATCAATCACGATGGGGTCCTTCCAGTGGGTCTCGGTTGCACAGAGTCCCCTTTCCACTGGGGGCCTGAACTACACCCACGTCTCTCCCTGCCTGAAGGGTGGAAACTTCTGCACCGAAGGTGCGGTGGCGATGGACGACAGCTATCCAGTCCACCTGCAATCCACCAGCCACATTTTCCCCTTTAGCCTCGCAGAACTGTTCGGAGGGAACCTCGGGGAGGACGTTGGATTCATCAACGATGTCACCGGGGACGATCTCAGTAAGCTCCTGAACTCGGGCGTAGAGTTCTCCACAGTGCTGAGCGATGACGTAATGGAGGACTTCATCGGCGGCATGCTGCCAGCTGGTCTCTCTGCCGACCTCACCTTCGAGGTTCGGCTACCGACTTGGGCCAGCACCCTGGACGGCGGATCCAGCATCGTGCTTGGATATCGTATGTCGGGAAACCACGTTGGGGATGTCAGCCTGACGGGTTCGGAATCTTTCGACTGGGAGCATCCCCTCTGCTCAGACGACGGCACCGCCTGCAGCGACAACAGTCAGGATGCGTTCTGCACCTCGACGATGAAGACTTGCGCTAGGACCTCTGTTGACTTAGACATCACCGAATTCAACGCAGCCGACGTTCTTCTAACAAAGGGAGTAACGATGGAGTTCGCACTGACCATCGACATGTCGATTCACAGGATTACCCTCCCCCCCTCGGCCTTGGACGGGCTAAATTCGGACAGTACCAACATCTCGCTGGAGGTGCTGCCTTCGGACATCATCAGACTGATAGCAGAAATCGGCGAGAGGAGTGAGGTCCCGGTTGAGAAAGAGTTCCTGTTATGCGACACCGGCATGCGGTACTGCGACCAGAAAATCGAAATCAGCACGAGTGGGCTAGAGGAATTCTCCGTTAGCATCGGAGAAGATCTGACCTCCCTGATTCATGACTGGGCATACTCAATGCAGTCTGGTGATAATTCAAGTGGTAATCTGCTCGGGGTCACTTTTGGGAAGGCCGACCTGTCTGCCTTCAGTGTCGAAGTTGAACTGTCTGGCCTGAACAGCACGAGCAACGAAGTTGGCGATGAGGAGGGAATCACCCTCTCCATATCCGTCCCAAGGGTCAGGATTACCGCGGGTCTGGATAACACATGGGGGGAGTTGTTGGCAATGTTGAGAGGTGACGAAACCGTCTCTCCGAGGCTCGGCGTGGACGCCAGTAACGCGCTAATCTCTCCTTTCCTTAAACCCATGATTGGTGCGATGGATGGGTTAACAGGTGCTCTGGCGGCGGGCTTGGTGAGCGCTGAAGGCGTCACGGCCCCGCACGTAGGGGTGCCGGTTGATGGGTTCGATACGACGCTGAACGAGGAATGGGGAATCTCTTTGACAGGAGAGGTCAGGGTGAGGTTGCCTCTGGGGATCGTTCTTCAGAACATCACCTCCGAGGATGGTCAGATTTCTGGGTACATAGAAGAAGACACTGCTGGCAAGGGAATCGCTGGCCGACAAGTCGTCGTGTACAAGCTGATGCCGGGGGCTCAGGATGTGGGCGATGGGATTTCGTTCAATCCCATGATTGGGTGGAACTGGATCATTCAGCAGGTGATCTATTACATCGGTGCCATCCTCCTGTTCTTCGCTTGGCGAATGAGGAAACGACGTGTGAAGCGGAAGCGGAAGCGCAGGAAGATGGAGATTGATCTCATGACGGAGGCGGCAGAGAACGTCAACCGGGTTTATGTCCCACCGACCCCGACCGTCGAGGTCATTATGGTCGCCGATAACGGTATCGTCATCAAAAGAAGGCTGGCCGTGGGGTAAGGCGTGATGGTTGCCAAGACGAAGGGGAGAAGCAGAGCCGCCTTCAAACCAACGAACGGCGCCCTGCGAGCACTGCTGCTAGTGTTGATGATGATCCTCGCGCCCCTCAGCGGCTGCTTCGGCGAGGAGGCCGGTTCTCCCACGAAGGACGATCTGGTAGTGGGGCCGGATGTGCTGCAGTCGGGAGTGTACCAGCAGGTCGAGTTGCGAGCCGCGGCTGCGATGTCCGTTTTCGTTCCCTACCTCGTTACCGACCCTTCCACCGGCTACGTCCAGAACTCGACTGTCGTCGACCTGTCCTCGGGCTCCAGTGTGACCCTGGAGGTCCTCGCGCCACCGCGAACAGATACAATGGTCCTCATGGTCGGCGACAAGGGGCGCGAGCACTGGCCGATCCGCGATTCGAGCGAGACGTGGATGACCTGGTTGTTTCGTGAAGGCGACAAGGGCGATTCGGGCAACGGCATCGTACGCGTTACGCACGATGAGAACAGCAGCCTGGATACTGTGAACCACAGCACCGAGCGAGGAGGACGCGTCTCGGTCAAGACCGTGCAATCCCTGCGTCCCTTGCTGATCGGGCTTGACCAAGGCGGGGCTCACTCGAGCGGCCTGCTGCACGGGAGAACAGTCTACGACAGGCTCTACGAAATCACGGACCCGGGTCTGGCCTTCGACGTCGACGGTCGTGCCGGCTACTGGGATAGGTGGGCGGGGCAGGGCAACCCTGCCTACGAGGATGCGGCCCAGTACCTCATAGGAGAGCTGGAGTCTTTCGGGCTGGAAGTGATGTCGCATCGCTTTGAGTTCACTGACATATTCAGCATACAGAACCCTGAGGCGTACAACATATGCGCATACAAATGGGGCACAGAGGTTCCAAACGATTGGCTGGTGTTCGGTGCACACTTCGATGTCGCGCCTCCGGCCAATGCCGTCATACTTGACCCGCATACCACCGGATCGCGTACCTATGGCACCCGCGTGGGCGCCTACGACAACACGGCGGGCACCTCGATGGTGCTCGAGACCGCGAGGGTGCTGGCTGACTTCGAGTCGCGCCGCACGATGGTATTCTGCCTGTGGTCAGGTGAGGAGGGGGGGAAGCGCGGCTCGGACTACTGGACAGAGTACTACGTCAAGGAGGATCACCCCGAGGTCACGGTCACGAACTACATCAATCTCGACATGGCTGGGGTGAACTGGCCCGGAGGAGGGGGGGCGCCGCACGGCGACCCTGACCCGCAGATTGACGAGGATGGTTACCCCAAGGACAACGAGGTCTGGCCGATGCGTGTCTACATCGGGCCGGGACCCAACCACGACCGCCTCGATCAACCCGGGATGATTGGCCTGTCGAACTGGATTGGGGCGGACGCACTCGGACTAGAGGGGCAGATGGGCACACTGATCGGCGTGAACTACACAGCGGACACATGGAAGACGAATGTTTGGCTGGATATGGGCAGGCCCGAGGTCATCGTCTACGAGGACACGACCGCGAGAAGCGATCACGCCAGCTTCCAAGACAACCTCGGCACTGTCACGATCGGCTTCGGTGGGCTGGTCGACGGCTACTGGTGCTACCACCAGGTCTGCGATACCCTGGAAGAGATGGAGGCGTGGATGGACACCACCGGGAAGGGCTACGGCGAGGAGAACAGCGGTGTGGCCAACCTAGTCAACAGCCTAGACATGATCACCTGGTGGGCCCTGATGACCTTCTTCCACTGTGACCAGAAGCCCGTACTAAATGCCAACTAACCTAGAACAGCGAGGTGCCGGTGTATGTCAGGTATACGACGCCGACGGCAATAGACAGCCACGTGTAGAAAATTGGATCGGACCACGTCTTAATCTTCCTGCCGTCCAAGGGACCGAACGGGATCATGTTGAACGCAGCGAGTATGGCGTTGCCCCACATCCACGTCTGGATGACGATATCGAACAGCCCCAGGAGGCCACCGAATAGGACTAGGGCGACGTAACCGAAGCACCACAGCACGATGTTGGTGACTGGGCCTGCCAGCGCGATGCGCCCGAACTGTGGCTTGGTGGTGTTGCCGGCCACCATGACCGCACCGGGGGCCATGAACAGGATCCCTGTAATCGCTGCGATGAGGATACCAAATCTCAACCCCGCAGGGTCGGCACGAAACTCGGCCCAGCAACCATATTGCCTTGCAACGAACTTGTGAGCGAACTCATGGAGAAGAAAGGCTGGGGCAAGTGAAATCAGCGAGAGTATACAGAAGAGCAGGAAGGCAATAGGGCCTTTGCTTAGGGCTCCGATTATCCCACCGCTAAACATGAGGGCCAGAGCAACCGTGAACGCCACTGTGGCCAGCATGAGGTGTTCGACCTCGGTCTTGGAGAAGTGCCAGATCGATCCCTTGTGGATAGGGATGTTTTGGGTGACCTGGGGGGCGCCGAAGACGCTGACTAGGGGTCGGCCTTGGTGATCTATCCGCACCACACGGATGTCTGGCTGCCTCCAAGACCCATCGTCTCTGGCAGCTGTGTGGCCTCCAGCGCGCTCCCTCTTGTCGAATGGGTCGTCGTCAATGCGCCATGCCCTCGGGTCCCTCTCTGCGGCCATGCTTATTCCTCTAGGTGGATGTTGACGCGTCGGTTGCGCGCTCCCTTGTTCTCAATCTTGCCCACCCGGAGTCTGCCGATCTCCCCGGTGCTCAGGACGTGGGTGCCGCCGCATGACTGCAGATCGACGCCATCGCCAATCTTGACGAGGCGGATGCTCTGGGCGTCCGCAGGAGGCTTGACTGTCATCGTGCGCGCCAGCTCGGGTTGGGCATCGAACTCCTCCCTGCTTATCCACACGGTCTCGACCTTGTGGTCCTCCTCGACCAGTCGGTTAATCTCGTCATGGAGGTGCTGCTTGTCGAGAACGTGGCCCCCGAGATCGAAGTCGATGCGGCTCTTGGCTGGCCCCACCGAGCCTCCGGTCACACCGCATGGCACGATGGAGCAAAGCAAGTGGGTAGCTGTGTGCATGCGCATCAGCAGGTGTCGGTGGTTCCAGTCGATTGCCGCGGTAACTTCGCTGCCGAGGATGGGAGGGGGCTGGTCCTCAAACGGTACGTGGATTATGTCTCCCCCAGCGCGTATAGTAGCACCGATGGAGACCGAGTCGTTCTCGAGGTCTATTGAGCCTACATCACCAGGCTGGCCCCCGCCGGTGGCGTAGAAGACCGTCTTGTCGAGCACGATCCCACCACGATCGTTGACTTCGATGACCTCGGCTTCACAGGCCCTTAGGTAGGCGTCTTCGCGAAACGTCTCCACGGTCCTCTCAGTCATGTACCTCAAAATCCTTCATGCCTCACCTATCAAGGCTCGCAGCGCAGTCAATCATCCAACAGGCCCTCGATTTCTTCAAGCAGGTCCTCCCATGTCATTGGGCGGCGTCCGGGGTCCGCACCGAACACTGAGAGCAGGTCTTCTCGCTCGAACTTGTCAGGGGGGTCGTCAAGCCACTTGTTCTGGTTCGCGACATCTCGGATGATTGATCGCTTGCGCTTCTTCCTCTCCTTCTCGAAGCGTGCAACGACTTCCGCATGGGTCTTGGCCTTGGCGACCCCCTGGTGTTCGCTGACCAAGCCGGCGTACCTGACCATCCACTCACCATGGGCGTCATCGTCGATGTGATTGGCCGGATCAGCCAGCATGGTGACGAGTTCCCTGGCTAGGCGTTGGGCCTTTGAAGTGGCCTTGCCACTGGTCAAGCGGTCCCTTGACCTGGCGTGGCCATCTATGCAAGCGCGGCAGCGCTCTGAACCGGGCACGTCCGGCGCGTCGCACGCCAGACAGCATACTGAGAAACCCATCTGCTCCATTGCGCGCCTCGGTAGTGACATGGGGCTGCGTGCGAGGCTGGGGGGTTCAAACCTGCGGATTCAAAGGAAGGAGGGCCTTGAGATACCCATGGCTACTGCAATATCCCTAGCCCGTCTGCACCGTGGATATGGCTCGGGAAGGGGACGAGTAGATGTGCTGCAGGACTTCGGGATGTCCGTTGATGAGGGTTCGATCTATGGCCTGCTGGGTCCCTCTGGCTGCGGCAAGACCACACTGCTGAAGGTGGTTCTGGGACGCTTGGTCCCCGAGTCTGGGGAAATTGCCGTCCTAGGGACAAGGCCGGGGGAGGCGGGCTCCCCTGTTCCCGGCAGTGCGGTAGGATACTCACCCCAGGAAATCGCCCTATACGAGGACCTCTCGATTACTGAGACTCTCCTGTTCCACGGCCGTCTTCATGGAATGGAGCGAGACATGATCGTCGATAGGCAGGCTTGGCTGATTGGCTTCCTCGACCTGCCCGGCGGTGACTGGCAGGTCGGCAAGCTCTCGGGCGGGCAGAAGCGCAGGGTCAGCCTCGCTGTGGCGCTTCTGCACGAGCCGCAACTGCTCCTGCTAGACGAGCCGACCGTGGGAGTGGATCCCGAGTTGCGAGCCCGGATATGGGTCCACCTCCGCGAGATTGCGGACAGCGGGACCACTGTGATCCTGACAACCCACTACATCGACGAGGCGGGGCAAGCCGATCGCGTCGGCCTGATGCGCGGGGGCAAGCTGCTCGCTGAGGACGCGCCGAAAGCCCTGATGGAGCCTCATGGGCACGCCTCGCTCGAGCAGACCTTCCTGATGCTATGTCGGAGGGGCGGTGGGGGTGCCTCAGAATGAACGTGGAACGAGTGCGAGCCATAGGGGCGCGAAAGTTCGCGTCTCTGCGCCGAGACAAGCGCATGTTCGGATTCATCGTCCTGGTGCCGGCCATCCAGATTATCCTGTTCGGCATCGCCATCGGGCAGACCCCTCACGATCTCGACTTCGGCTTCATCGATGAGAGCGATGGGTCTCTGGATGGGCTCGAGGTGGGGTTGCGAGCCTCGGACGCGCTCATCGTCCATGATTACGACAGCGTCGAGCAGGCTAGGGCCGCTATCGAGGAGGGAGAAGTGTGGGGAGCGTTGGCGCTGACCTCGGACGCCCGTCTGGAAATTCACCTCGACAACTCGAACCAACAGGTTACCAACACAATTCTCGTCGAGGTGCGCAACGCCATGGAAGCGGCGCTCGCGGAGAAGGGCGCCTCGCTGCCGATGGAGATCGCGGACCCGGTCTTCGGGGAGCGGGACCCGTCATTCCTCGACTTCCTGGCCCCCGGCATCATAACTCTGGTCTGCTTCATGTTCAGCGTCATCCTGACGTCGATCGCATTCGTCGGCGAGCGTTATGACGGGACGCTGGACAGGGTGTTCGCAGCGGGAACGAGGCCGTCAGAGGTGCTGCTGGGGCACATGGGCGCGTTCTCCACCATTCTGATCGGCCAAGTTCTAGTGGTCGTCGGAATCTCGGTCTACGGCTTCGACATCCCGGTGAACGGGAACCCAATCCTCCTGTTCCTGCTGGCGCTAGTTCTAGGGTGGGCTGCTATGTGCTTGGGCCTGCTGGTATCGAGCAAGGCGAGGTCAGAGTTCCAAGCGATGCAGGTAAACATGCCCATCCTCTTCTCAGTGCTCCTGCTCTCGGGCATCCTGTGGCCAGTCGAGGCCCTGCCAGGATGGATCCAGCCAGTCTCCTACGCCCTCCCCACCACTTGGGCGGCCGAGGCGTTCCGCTCGATCATGATTCGCGGGTGGGGCCTTGAGAGCACGGGGGTCCTCACTGCATTCGCCTTCAACGCGGCCTTCGCGCTCGTCATGCTGGGAATAGCGATTCGGACGCTACGGGTCCGAGAGTGATCGGTCCCACCAGTTCGCGCGGTCGGTGATGAGTTCGGCGGCGGCGCTGAGTATGACTGTGACCGAAGTCCTATGCCATAATCTCACTCGATGCCGATCATGTCCTCGTGGCCGCACTCGGGGTAGGCGCAGATCACCTTGTACCGGTCCCTCTTTGGTGTGGGGATCACCATCCTCACCCCACACATGGAGCACTGGTGAATCATCGTCTCCGGCCCCTCCTTCACGTCGGACTCGAAGTCCTCCATGCCCTCCAAGGGCGTCTCGGTGGACGAGGTCCACCCAACCTGGTCGGTGTAGGTGTCAATGTCCTGGGTGATGCTCTTCGCCCTGAGGCCAAGCTTGATCTTGATTCTCCGGCCTCTCCTCTTCCTCTGACCTATGGGTGGTTCGCCGGGTTTGCCCTTCTTCGGTGAGGTTGGCTTCTTGCCCTTGGACGGTCGCTTGCCCCTCCTCTTGGGGGGAGG
>JAYZFV010000070.1:0-21961 GCA_036336595.1 Thermoplasmatota archaeon
CAAGAAAAAACTGGGTATTACCCCAGCCACTTGGAGTTCCCTGGTCACGATTGCTCGCATTGCCAAGTTTTCGCGCCTGCTGCACCCCGTAGGGTCTGGATTCGTGTCTCAGAATCCATCTCCGGGCTATGTCTCCCAACACCCGTACGCGTTGATGGCTAGAGGGTACGTTACACCCCCTACGACCTGATACGTCGCAGGCCCATCCTATGCCGCCGGAGCTTTCATCCACCCACCGTTCCAGGCGTGGTGAACTATGGGGTATTATTCTCAGTTTCCCGAGGTTATCCCCCAGCATAGGGCAGGTTACCCACGTGTTACTGAGCGGTGCGCCGAGTCCCTAAGACTCTCGACTCGCATGGCTTAATCGAACTCCAATAGCGGTAGCCTCCGGCAGGATCAACCGGATTTCGCGTGTGCGAATCACTGATCCAGCAGGAGCTTGTAGTGTGTCACAAGTGTCACTATATTGAAAAATGGCGCAGATGCACTTCATTGAAAATAGAATGAAAAAAATCTGCTTCTTGCACCCCCTGTACGGGGGTCAAGTCGTATTGTGGTTAACCTCCTCAACCACGAACATGTTCGTGGCCGCACTGCCTCGGCAGCGTCCTGCGTGATGGAGGACGTCACGGCACCTTAGTGCTCGGTCTCCAACGCCTGCTGGACGCAGCGTCTTGCCGAACTTCCTGCGGTTTAAGAACGTGACGAGCGCGGCGCGGCTAGGATTGGGGGCGAGTGCGCCGTTCGTGGCCACGTCACTCGGCGCCGAAGAACTCGCGCAGCACAGGGTGCATCTCCATGGCCTGCTCCTTCTGGATTTGCTCGTAGGTGCGCAGGATGATGCCCACGGCCAGGAGCAGCCCGGTCCCGGTGGCGTTGCCCACGGTGCCCAGCAGATCGGCACCCGCAGCCAGAAGTCCGACGAAGGCGCCGGAGAACAGGGTCACGGGGGGGATGTAGCGCTCGAGGATGCGCTCGAGGACGACTGGGTTCTTGCGGAACCCGGGAATCTGCATGCCCGTACGCTCGATCTGCTTGGCAACGTCCTTGGCGCCCATGTTGGTGGTCTCGATCCAGAACTTGGCGAACACCGTCGAGCCTGCGGTCATGAAGAACACGTAGACGAACACGTGCGTCATAACCTGCCCCAGGCTGTGGCCGTAGGCATCGCCGGTCTGGTTCAGGAGCGGAATCAACCAATCGCCGACGCCGTTGACCATGGAGGAGTACCAGGCGAAGCCGTCGGAGGGAGTGGTCGCCCCGACCTCGTAGGAGCCGAACCAGTGGGCCTTGCTCCAAGCCCCGTTCCTCCCCAGTATCGGAACGGTGGAGAGGGTCGGGTGGCTCCAGAACAGGAGCGTGAACATGTTGACGTTGGCCAACAGGGCGGCCATCAGGATCACGGGGATGTTGCTGGCGTAGACCAGGCGAATCGGATACTGCCCCCTGTGCCCCCTGACCTTGCCGTGGGTCAGCGGAAGCTCGAGCTTGCTGGATTCGGCGTAGGCGACCACGAGGAACACGATTATCGATGAAGCCAGCGCCGCGATCGGATTGGCGTGATTGAGCAGCATCAGCTCGAATCCGTTCTGCGAGACCAGTTGCTGGTTGGTCGCGGTTCGCAGCGTGTAGAAGATCATCGGCAGAGTGCCCGAGGGGGGGTTGTCGAAGGACAACGGGGAGCCCTCGACGGTGGGCAGGGGGGAGAGCGTGCCGACGAAGGTCGACTGGGCGACGCCCGCTGCGATGAACAGGGAGATGCCGCTGCCGATGCCCCACTTGCTGACCAGCTCGTCGAGCAGGAACACAAGTAGAGAGCCTAGGAACAGCTGCGAGACGATGACGGCGTTGGCCCAGCCCACCCCGTAGTCGAGGATCATCGTCTCGGAGGGGTCGAGGAAGCCGTAGACCTGGGGGATCGACTCGACGGGGATCATTATCAGAACCAGGATCTTCTGGACGCCCTGGTAGAGCTGCTTGTCACCGGCGTCCTGGAGGTCTAGCTGGATGATCTTGGCGCCCGAGAATAGCTGCATGATGATCGACCCGGTGACGATGGGTCCGATTCCCAGGTGCATGATCGAGCCCGAGGCCCCGGCCATGATGGCCCTGAACGAGGAGAACACGTCCAGCGTGGTGTCTGATAGGCCGTAGATCATCACGTTGGTCATCATGAAGTAGATGATCAGGACGAGGACCGTGGTCCACAGCTTCTGGTTGAACCTCACGTGCCCCTCCGGCTTGGTGATGCTGGGGTAGACGTCCACGAGGCGCCTCATCCCGTATAGGCGGCTGGCCTCCTCGCCGGTGTACAACAGGCAGGATATCGCAAGCCCGGCACCGAGCCCGAACAGAGCCACGCCGACCAGCAGGAAACCCACTGCGGCCGGATCGACCCATCCCCAGTAAGCCAAGGCGATTACGATGGCGAGCCAGATGTAGGCCTTCAGGTACTTGCCTACGAACGGAATCTCGGTGAGGCCCTCGGGCAGGTCGGTCATGGTGCCCCAGATGACGAACGCCACGTAGGGGATCGAGGTGGCGAAAAGCACCACGGCGCGGGCCTGGTCCTCAGCGATGTGGCTGTTCAGGTCGTCCTTGACCCAGTAGAAGAGCGCGCCCCAGTACACCGCGGCCATGACAGCGAGCCCGATTACGTTCGGTCCGCGCTTCACCATAGACTAGCCTCCCTTTGTGGGTCGCTCACTCCTCGTCCCACTCGCCCCATTCCTCGTCGTCGTCGGTGGCGACGCTGCCACCGGCGGCCTCTACCTTCTCGATGGCGCGTGCGCTCGCCTCGCGGACGGTTATCGCGATGGCACGATCTATGCGTCCCCGGCCGAGGAGCTTGTCGTAGCCCATCCGAGTCAGGTCGATGGAGTCGCCATCGGCCCGCTCGCTGACCTCGCCGATGTTGATCGACGTGTTCACGACCCGCAGGCTCGGGTGCCGGTTGAAGCCGTGCATCCCCCAGTGCCCCGGCATGAACTTCAGACGAGTCATGACTTTGTGCTTGTTCAGACCGGCGTTGCCGCGGCCACCGCGCTTGCCAGCGCCGCGACCCGCCTTCTTCCCACGGCCGTGGTAGCGGCTCCTGCCACGAAACTTGTTCGTCCTGGACACCATGCGCTCACCTCAGACCATCCTCGCTGCCAGGTCCTCGATATCCTGGCCGCGGAACCCGAGAGCGCCGCCGACCGAGTAGGCGCGCTTGATGCCCCCCCAGCCCTTGGCCCCCCTAGGGGGATGGAGTCTCAAAACCGGCTTGAGGCCATCTACGGACCTCGGGGTCGCATCGCCCGAGGCGATCGCCTTCGCGAGGGCGTCTATCGTGGAGTACTCGCTGCCGGACTTGACCGCTGTGTCGGTCACGGGCTTGTCGCCGGTCATCCTTCCGCGCTCCTTGAGGAGCGTGCTGATCGTATCGGCGTCGACCTCGCCCCATGTGACGAAGTCCTTGGTCTTCTGGAGCATGCCCGCGTAGCTGGGCGTCTCGGGAAGGAGGACCGCGTGGTTGACGCGCGTTAGGTTGAGCATCGCCATAGTATCGCGAATCTTCTTGGTGACACCCCGGTCGCTCCGGGCCCTGATCACTAGGTATGTCATGCGAGCCTCCTCCCGGTCGTGATTTGCAGACGTCTGCGGTCGTCATCGCTGATCTTGGTTCGGCTCAGTTCGACCAGCGCGTTGAAGGTGGCTTTGGCGAAGTTGATGGTCGAGCGGGTCTGGCCGGATGAGCGGGACCAGACGTCGGAAACGCCCGCGAGAGCTAGGACCCTGCGGCCGTAGTCTCCGACTACCAGGCCCTTGCCCGCGGGGGCGGGCAGAAGGGTCAGGCGGGTAGAGCCGGACCTGCCAGTGGTCTTGAACGGGATGCTGTTGCCCGGCCCCTCCGAGGACTCCCAAGAGCCGTTGCCGCGTATCACTGGGATGAGGTTTAGCTTGGCCTGGGTGATCGCCTTCTGGATGGTGCTGGCGACCTCCTTGCCCTTGCAAACCGAGAGTCCCACGTAGCCATCGCCATTGCCCACCGCGCACAGGACGTTGAACCTGACACGGCGACCGGAGTCGGTCATCCTCTGGATCATGTTGACGCTGAGGACGTCGTCCTCGAGGCCCGGAAGCAGGGCATCGACGATCTCGACCTCGCGAATCGGCATTCCAGTTGCGAGCGCCTGCTCGTAGGTGAGTATCTCCCCGTTCATGACCATGCGGCCTAGGCGCGTGCGCGGCACCCACACCCGCAGTGCTGCCAGCGGGTCGGGGCCGCGCCTCCGTCTCGGGGCATCGTCAGAGTGCTCGATGGGAGCCTGGGCGAGTGCCAGGCCGGGTGCGACTTGGACGGTCTCCTCCGCTGGTGCGGCCTCCTCCTCCGCTGGTGCGGCTTCCTCCTCCGGTGTTGCGGCCTCCTCGCTCATGCCTTTGCCCCCTCTATCGATTTCTTGGTCGCTGCCACGGCCTTGGCCAGGCCGTCGTCGATGTGCGAGCCGTTTACTCGCTCGTCGCTGGGCAGCACATCCTCGGAATGAGGGATTTCTAGGCCGCAATCGACCATCCCACGGAGTGCGGCATAGGCCCTGCTGCCCCTGGAGGAGGCGGCCAGGCCGATGTCGAGGATCGCCTCGCTGTGACCATCGGCCAGAGCGGACCTCGCGAGAGCCATTCCCGCTAGGTAGCAGGCAGGCACCGACTTGCGAGAGGCGTCGGATGGCCACTTGTGCTTGTCGACGAGGGTCTTCCCCGTGACCGAAGCCAGCACCCTGTCACCTCCGGCGTCGAAGGAGACGAGTTGGCATGTGACCTGGGTGTTGGAGACTCGGACGACTGCGCGAGGCAGCCCCCCACGCAGCATCCTCATCCTCCTGTGGTAGTCGGTCTCGGCGGTGCGGCGACGCTTGAAGCGCAGTCGGTGGCTCCGTCCTCGTGCCATCACTGCTCGCCCCCAATGGTGATCCCCTCGAGTTCGATGTTGCTCCTCATATGGGCGATCGAGCGGTATGATCCGCCCTTCGCCTTGAGGTAGAATTGCCTGTATTGGGACGGGGTTAGGGATCCCTCGTCCCTCATACTCCTGAGTACCCTTCGCTGCGCCCTTATCCGGGTCATCCAGCGCTGCTTCCTCGGGCTGCGGGCGTTTGCGCTGCCGCTCCTGGAGCCCGGGCCCTTGCGACGGCCCTTCGACTTCTGCTGGGAGGCCTTGCGGGCCCTAGACCGGCTGGTTCCGGCGATTGGCGTGGCCCTGATGATCCCATCGTCAATGAGGCGGCGCACGTCATTCTTCTGGACGGCGTCGGCGACCTCGTCCAAGTAGTCCGGGTCGACCCATACCCTGTTGATGCCGACGGTCCTACCCTCCCTCTTCGAGAAGATCTGCGCGGCCATCCGCTTCTGATTGGTGATCATCATTGCAAGTCCCCCTTGCGATCGATTGGGCGCCGGTTCAGAACTCGTAGGCCGAGGTCGTCGGCGCGGTCGTGGATTCTCGAGCGCTTCCGGTTCCCCACGCCAGCGCCGATCCTCACGGCCTGGAGCTCGGGGTCGAGTCCGTCCAGTTCGTTCGAGTTGTGGACGAGGACCTCCGCGAACCCCGAGGGGTGGAGGCCGCGGGCTGCGGCGACCTTGCCGTAACCGACCCTAGCCATGGGGGCGCGGTACTTCCTGTTCTGCCTCATCTTGGAATCCTTGCCCTTCGGCTTGCGGTAGCCGGTCTTGGACAGGCGTCGGTAGCGGAACCACTCCTGACGCCTGAAGGCGGGCTGCTTCTTGCTCTGTGCCGCGCGCATGTCGAGCGCTGCCCGTGTGGCATCGTCGAGGACCGGCTTCTGCCGCGAGGTGTGGAAGTCGTCCCACTCCTCGAAGTCGCCCTCTTCCTCAAAGTAGTCGTCATCGTCTTCCTCGAAGTCATCCCCCTCGTCGATGATGTCGGGTGCCTTCTCGAGAGACGCTTCTTCCTGCTCGGCCTCTGAGGGCGCCTCGTCGGCATCGGTCAGGCGCGCAACGAGCTCGCTCTTTCTGCCCGAGACGGGAAGCCCGCGCTCGCGAAGCATGTCCTTGAGCTCGACCACGGTCAATTCGTCATATGCCATCTCCCTACCCCCTATGCTCCCTTGGACACGATGTATACCCCATCTTGGAAGACCCTCGGGTCTCGATTCTTGATCTTGCAGGCTCGCTCGATGTTGGCTGCCGTTTGACCGACTTTCTCACGGTCGGCACCCTTGACGGATACGTCGTACTTCCTGTCGATTTTGACCTCGACCTCCGCGGGCGACCACGGGAGGCTTGCGACCCTCGGGACCTTCTCGCCTAGCAAGTTGGTGATGGTGAACTCGTTGCCCTGGACCTTGAGGGACATGGGGAAGTGGCTGAAGACCGCCTTGAGGCGATACTCGAAACCCTCGTCGAGGCCCTTGGCCATGTTGCGCAGGTGCGCTGCCCAGGTTCCCGCTATTGCCCTCTCGGAACGGCGTGGCAGGTTGCAGAACACCTCCAAGCCGCGGTCCGCCTGTCGAACTGCGACTTGATTGTGGTTGAAATCCCTGGTTAGCGAGTTGCCGTCCTTGGTCAGAGTCACGGTGTTACCCTCGAGGTTCGCGCTCACGCCCTCAGGGATGGCGATGAGGTGCGACACTCTAGCAGTTTTTGGCATGCGATTTCCTCCTAGAACACGTATGCGAGCAGGCGCCCGCCAACCCTCTCCTTCTTCGCGTCAAAGTGGTCCATGACGCCTTGGTTGGTAGTCAGTATCAGTAGGCCAAAGTCCCTCGCTGGTAGGTACCTCGACTCCCACTTGTCGAAATCAGAGCGCTGGACAGAGTGACGCGGCTTGATGACGCCACAGCGGTTTATGGCCCCGATGAGCTCGACTCGGAAGGAGCCGCCGCGTCCGTCTTCCAGGCGTTCGTACTCACCTAGGTAACCGGATTTCTGCATGATAGTCAGCATGCTGCCCAGCAGCTTGCTGGCCGGGCGCACGGTAACTTCGTACTTACCGGCGTGCTCTGCGTTGTATATCGTTGTAAAAGCGTCATTCAATGGGTCAAACTGCATATTATCACCTCATGAGTACTTCTTGAATCCAATATCGGCGGCGACGTCACGGAAGCACTGCCTGCACAGACGCAGGCCGTGGCGCCGGATCAGCCCCCTCTTGCGCCCGCAGCGCCTGCATCCGGTGCTTCTTCCGATGCTCTCGCCGTGATCGCGTGCCATTCTCACTCCTCCACTATGTTGAGCCCGTACCGATCGGCGAACCACGCCTTCGACTCTTCCCTGCCGATTCTGTGAGGCACTGAGACCCTAGACTTGCGTCGCCTCCTCCTAGAGACACGATGACCGGGGCGCTCGAGGACCACGTTGATGTCCATTCCGAAGATGCCGATGTCAGGATCGTACTTCTGCTTGGGGAAGTCGGTGTAGTCCGAGATTCCGAACGACAGGTTGCCCTGAGCGTCGAAGTTGTACTCCGGGAGGGTTTTGTCCCTCACCCAGAAGGCGTCCTTCAGGAAGGCCTCGACGGCCTCCGGGTTGCGCATAGTGACCTTGCAGCCGATCGGGGCTCCCTTCCTCGTGCCTAGGTCCCTGTTGGTCTTGGCGGAGATGGTGCGCATCGGCTTCATCGCCGTGAGTACCTCGAGCACGCGCTCCGCGAGTTGGAGTCGGCGACCGCCCTCGCCCACGCCAATGTTCACCGTGACCTTGGTGATGCTGGGCGATAGCATTGGGTTGGCAGCATCGCTCATGAGTCGCCCTCCAGAGGAAGGTCAGTGGCCTTGCCGATGACGAAGACGTAGTCCGTGATGGTCCCGAAGTCCTCGAAGGAGGTCTCATTGGGCTTTGAAGAGCGCTTGACGTCCTGGTCTTGGATCACAGCCGTCTCGCCGATGTGACTGCCGCCAGTCAGGTAAGCCAGGGCCCCATTCTTCATTTCCACGTGGGAGGAGATAGCCTGGTCCGGCAGCGAGATGGAAAGCGAGTCGCCGGACTTGTACTTCGAAGCGTCATCGACCACGATGTTGCGGCCATCGTGGAGGTGAATCTGGGTCTTGCCACCCTTGATCGTTGTCTTGCTCATGACTCTGCAGATCTTGCTGCCAGCGGCCTTCTTGGGAATAGGGCGGTACCGCAGCTTGCCGTTGGTGTCCAACACGCACCTGTAGCTGTCCTCACCCACGGTCAGGACGTCCATCAGGCCCACTCCGCGGGAGCGGTCGGTCTCTATGCGCCCGTCGACGCTCACCTTCCTGGAGTGCAGTATTCGCTTGGCCTCGCGCATATTGTGCGCGATGCCGAGGACGTCCCTCAGCACAATGCCGAGCGGCATGCACATCTCAGTGCTGTGGCCACCAGGGTTAGGTTTCTGGACCCAGATGCTGGTCTTTCTTGTCAGCGGCCAGCTCCGCGGCATCACGAGGCGCTTGATGTGGCTCCTGCTCATTCTGAATCACCTCCCGATACGCGATCCATGATCCTCCGGATGCGAATTGGGTCGCCCTCGTAGAGCTTCGTGACGATGACGTTGGAGGGGCTGATTGGGACAGCCTCCTCCTTGCCGTCTGCAGTTGACTGGGTTAGGCCGTCGACGAAGATGAAGCCGTTGCCCGCGTCGACGGACGCTACCTTGGCCTTGACACCGGACCTTCCTCTGGCCTGGCCTAGCCGCTTTCCACGGGAGTCGGCCTTGATGCTGTTCGGGTGGCTGAAGTCGCCCCTCGTGACCTCGACCTCGTCGCCTACTCGAACGGTGACGGATCGGATGTCCTTAAGGTCGGGGTCGTCGGTGATTAGGCGTGCTCTCATCCGCTTGCGACGGACGTGAATCGGGGCCTTGCTCTGGGCCATTCGCTGCTTTCCTGACTTCTTGCTGGACATCCACTCACCTCACACTATCTGCTTCGCCGTAGCGGCGATCCTAGGCCACCTCTCGGCGGCCTCCCTGCTCACGGGCCCCTTTATGTCGGATCCCTGCACTTCACCACGTTCGTTCGTGATTACACATGCGTTGTCCTCGAACCGCACCCACGTGCCGTCAACCCTGCGGAATGGCCTAGCCTGACGGATTATTATGGCGTTGAAAATCTGGCGACGAGTCTCAGGAGTGCCGCGCCTAACGGTGACTCTAATCATGTCACCCACGCCGGCGGAAGGGTACCTCCTAGCGACCCCGCCCTTTTTGAGCACGGTGATCAGCTGGACCACCTTGGCGCCTGTGTTGTCGACGCAGTCCAGTCGGGCCTGCGTCGGCAGGCCGGAGGTCACGCGCCCGGGAATCCCCTTCATCCGACCCCTCCCTTCTCAATGACGCAGAACTTCACCGTCTTGGAGAGCGGTCTGCACTCCATGATGCGGACGCTGTCGCCGGTAGAGACCTCGCCTATGCAGCTCGGTAGGTGCGCTGAGTAGCGTCGGGTGCGCTTCTCATAACGCTCGAACTTCTGCATGTAGCGCGTGGTCTCGCGCTCGACTACCACTGCGTCCTGCATACCCTTGGACGAGACGACGCCTTTGATGATCTGTCCACGAAGCCTCAGGTTACCGTAGAACGGGCAGTTCTCGTTGCCGTCCCACTCGCTATCGGGGGCGTGGACGTCTACTCCTATGTCGCGCATCTCAAGTCCTCCTGTATCTGCGATTGATCCTGTCCTCGGGACGCTGCGTCACGATTGCTCCGTCGATCTCCTCGTCGTCTATGGTGAAGCGCATGACACCCTTGGCCAGCGTTAGAGGGCCGTTCTCGGTCATGACTCGAATGGTTCGTCTTGTCTCGTCCTGCACCGTGCCGCTGACTCCGATAAGCGTAGGATCGGTGGATTCGATCACCGTCAGTCGTCGAGATAGCCAAGGCATGTGGATTAGGTCGCCCATTCAGCGCACCTCCACCTGGTAGCCGTTCTGCTCGAGGACCTTGGCCGCCTTCTTCTTGTGATTGCCCTGCAGTTCAATTGTTCGGCCCTTGACCGTCCCGCCGCTCGCGCAGGCGCCCTTGAGTATCTTAGCGAGCTGTCCGATGTCGATGGCAGAATCGTCGATACCCTCGACCATGGTGACCAGCTTTCCGTAGCGCCTTCTGACCACCGAGATAATGGCCTTCTGCTGCTCCTTGGCGATCTCCTGACAGATGCAGAGCTCGTCGGGAAGGCCACACAAGTTGCAAATCCCAGCCATAATCACTCCTCCTTGGACTGTTTCATCTTCGTGAGCATCCTCGCAATGCTCCTGCGAGTCTGCTTGTAGGCTCCGGCATTCGAGGCCGAGCCACCTAGGGCCTGCTGGGATCTAAGCTGGAGCATCTCGTCGCGCAGTTCCTCGAGCGTGCGCTCGCGCTGCTCTTGGTTCATCTCATCGATATCCTTCGAGCTTACGTGTGGCATCACTCCTCCTCCTTCGTTCCTTCAGATTTGGTCTCGTCCAACTCGAGGGGGACGAAGCCAGAGGCTTCGACTAGTTGGGGCAGGCCGGACTCGTGCCTCTCTTGGATGGCGATTTCGTGGGGAAGTTTGGTTCCTGGTCTCATTATCCTGACTGTGCAGCCGACGGTACCGAGCTTCTTGACGGCGGTCGAAAACCCGACGTCCATAAACTGCAGGGCCGTCTCGCCGCAGTACTTGATGTGCCCTTTCTGGAATTTCTCGACGCGGTGCCTAGCGCCAGTTATCTTGCCGCTGAGGATGACGATGCATCCCCTTGCGCCAGCGTCCATGATGTTCTGAACCGTGCTGTGACCGGCTCGGCGGAAGAACCATCCTCGCTCGAGCGAGCTGGCGAGCCTGCTCGCCATGACTTGAGCGTTGATTCTGGAATCTTCAATCTCCTCGACCTCCAGCTGGGGGTTAGTGAGTTTGAAGTCCTCTTGCAGCCGACGCTGGAGCTCGTGGATGACCTTGCCGCGCCTGCCGATCACCCGTCCGACCTGCTCGGCGCTCAGGGTCACCTTGGTGCCCTCTGGGGTCCTGTTGAAGTGAAGACCGCCGAAACCGGCTCTCTCGGTCTCCTTCAGAAGGTACTCGCGCACCAACTGCCGTTCGACGTTGCGACCGATCATGTTGCGAATCGTGTTCTGCCACATGCCATCACCTCAGAACTCCTCTTCCCCGGACTCTTCCTCGTCGCTGAAGTGCTCTAGGAATATTTCCAGATTCATTTGGTAGTGGTTCCAGGGAGACGACCTGCCGCGAGCCCGGGCTTTCCAGTTGGTGGCGACCTGTCCGCGATGGGCGGCGACGTGGGTGATCGTCATCTCTTCCGGGTCGATGGTGTCGTAGCGCTGCCTGGCATTGTCCATGGCGCTGTTGATGAGTTTGATGAATTCCTTGGAGGCCTTGTTCGGGTACTTGCCTGGCCCCATCTTGCCCTTCCTGTGACCGGCCATCGTATTGCCGCCACGCCCCTTTCGCGAGCGGCGCTGGTACGGTATCGCGCGCTTCTTCTCTATGACATCCTCGAGGTAGCCAATGGCTTCGTCCGCGTTCATGCCACGGATCGCTTTGGCGATGTGGTAGCAGTGCTTGTGGTGGCAATCAACGTCGACAGTGCGAGCGGACACTAGGTTAGCGCCCTCAAGCAACTGGGTGTATCCCCGCTGCGGTTTGCCCTGTACTCTGCTCATTCCCCTCACCTCACTTCAATGCCACATGCTGGGACGACCGGGTAGCACCGACACCTGGACCGGTGTGGGTTACCGACTTCCTCGTCTTCGCGAACTCCCCCAGCGCATGTCCGATCATATTGGGCACGATTTCGACATTGACGAAGTGCTGGCCATCGTGGATCCCGATGGTAGTGCCTACCATTTCGGGAAGGACGTACATGCCGCGGCAGTGGGTCCTGACGACTCCTTCGCCGTTGTTCTTCCTGACCCTGCCTAGGAGCTTCTCGCACTCGGGGCTGAGGCCGCGGGACAGTGTGCGCTTGGCCCTAGAGGGCATCAGAGTGGCTATGGAGGGGGCGTCTGGGTCGTCGTCTGGGGGGTAGAGTGGCATCACTTGGAGCTCCTCTAGGCTGTAGCCTCGCCAGCGGAACTCCTTCTTTCGGCGCTCGCTAATCTTGGAGCGCCTCTTCCTCGCCTGCCGGCGGGCCATCTTGGCTGTTCGGAAAACCCTTCTCTTGCGTGCCATATCTCACACTACTCCTTCTTCGTCCTTCCACGTCCGGTCCTCTTCGGTGCGATGTTGCCGACCTTCTTGCCTGGGGGAGCGTTCCTGCTCACCGAGTTGGGTCCGTGGACGGCCTGGTGGTTTCCACCACCGTGCGGGTGGTCGACAGGGTTCATCGCCACGCCGCTTACGGTCGGGTAGAGCTTGCCGCGGGCCTTGGCTCGGTGGTGGGCAGCGCCGGCCTTGATCAGCGGCTTCTCGGTACGGCCGTGGCCTCCGAGAACGCCGATCGTAGCGCGGCACTTCGCTGGGAGGTCCTTGACGCTCCCACTCGGCAGGCGCACCCTAACGAGGGTGCCCATCCTAGTGTCAATCGTGGCCGAGTTCCCTCCAGAGCGGGCAATCTTGCCGCCATCGCCGGGACGAGCCTCGACGTTGCAGATCTGAGTCCCCTCAGGGATCTGGTCCAGGGTGGTGACGTTGCCGGGCCTGAGGGCGACGCGGTCGCCAAACGCGACTGTCTGGCCTACGGCCATGCCCTCGGGGGCTGCTAGGTGGGCTACTGCACCATCGTCGAACTTGACCTTGGCAAGTGGGGCGGTGTGTGCCGGGCTGTGGACCAGATCGATGACTTTGGCAATCTCGCCGCTGACTCTAGGCAGACGGTTGGCGGCCGGGAAGCGGTGGCTGGAGACTCTGTTCTTGGGGCTCGACCCGCGGCGTTGTGAACGTGTCCTCTTACCCATTTGATCACCCTATCAGAACGCTCCGAGCTTGAGCGCCGCCTCCTCTGCGTCGTATCCGTCGGCAAGGCGTATGCTGGCGTGCTTGCCGGTCCTGTTGATCCTGACGTTCACCTTGGCAACTTTGACCCCCAGTAGGGTTTCGATCGCCTCACGGATGTCCTTCTTCGTCGCCTCTCGACGTACGATGAACTCGATTCTGTTGTTGTTCTCGCGATGACCGCCTTCGGGATCAGCAATCCTCCTGGCCTCGAGGGTCTTCTCCGTGATCCAAGGCATTATTATGACGTCGTAGGGATCCATTCCAATCACTCCAGGGCCTCTATTGCGGCCTTAGTCCAAATTGTGAGCCTGCCGGGATCGCCACCGGGAGCGAGATCCTCTGCACTCAAATCCTTAGCCGTGACAACATCCACTCCTGGGACGTTCCTCGCGGCCTTGTCGAGCCCGTCCTTCTGGGACACCACGAGAAGCAGGCTCCTCGGGGTCCTGTACTTTCGACTGCGCATCGTTCCCTTGCCCGCTCTGATGGTGCGGCCCTGCTTTGAGCGGACGAGGTCGTCGGCCAGACCGAGTGCCTCCATCATGGCAACGAACTTGCGAGTCGAGTACTGAAGGGGTATGGACTCGATTGCGTACTTCTCGTCCGTGCCGCCCCTGGACTCGACGTAGTCATCGATAATGATCGGGAATCTGGTGCCCTCTTCGAACCTGTGGCCCCTAGAAGAGACCAGTTCGGGATCGCAGGAGGCGGCGATGGCTGCGTTGCGCGCAACCGTGCGCGCCTTCGAGTTGAGTTTCTGGGACCAGTCCTTGTCCACCTTGGGTCCGTGGGCCCTGCGACCGCCGCGGGTGTGTGGGTTCTGCGCTCCGGTCCTCTGTCCAGTCTTCCTCATGATTCGGGAGACTCCTCGACCCTTGCCCCACCACTCCACGGAGTGCTTCATCCCAGGCTGGGGAGAACGCTTGCCGTCGTGCTCTCGGTGCCCGTAGGACTGCCTGCGATTGGCACGAGAGGCATGCACGGCAGAGCGGATGATGTCTGGCCTGACCTCCGAGGAGAAGGCCTCAGGGAGTGTGACCGCCTTACCGTCCTTGGCCTCCACGACGTAAGACTCTGCCAGAAGGCCCGCATCGAGCTCCTCTTGGACAACGGAGTTCACCAGGTTGTATGTCTTCGTTTTCATAGATTCACACTCCCTGCTTGCTCGAGGTGCTGACGTAGGTGACCTCGACCTCACCATCCTTCTTCCTAGGGCGGATTGGATCGCGGAATCTCAGAAGCCTCTTCGCTGGCCCAGGAAGGCTTCCCTGGACGATCATGTACGGATTTCGGACCTCACCGTAGTTTAGGAAGCCCCCTGCTGGGGTGATTTCTGACTCATCCGGGTTTGAAATACGGAGGATTCTCTTGTTTAGCTCGGTCCTCTTGTGATAGCCGACCTGACCGGCTTGTCGTATGGTCTTGCGGACGTAGCCAGTGCCGAAGTCACCCATGTTGCCTCCTTGGCGTCGGCGCTTGCTGTTCTTGTGAGTGAGCAGCTTGAGGCCGAATCGCTTGATTGATCCCTGCCATCCCTTGCCCTTCGTGACCCCGACGACGTCGACCTCCTGACCTGCCTGGTAGACGTCATCTAGGCCGATCTGACCACCGAGGCGTTCCATCGCCCAGTCGAGTTTGGCCTCGGTGTCACCGCCAACCAGGTCGACCTCCATGATCTCTGGGGTCTTCGATGGGATGCTGCCTACCATGTTCGGCTGGGTACTCACGATGAGTCGCACCTCACTGAGGTCCTGCCCCCTTAGGGACTCGATGGATGCCTCTTGGGAACCGTTGCTGCGACTCGGGATCCGTCCTCCGCGCTTGGCTGGCTTGCGGCCCTCCTCGATGTCTCGCTCCCCCCTGGTCTGGTTGGCGAAGCGGGGGACGAGGTTCTCGGGGCCGCCTTGGGAGATGTCGGTCCAGACCTCACCTGCGGTCTGCAGCCCGTAGGGCGTCATCCTGTAGCCCCTAACTGCGAGGACGCTCATCGGAGGGGCCTCGACAACTGTGACCGCCTTCCTGACTTCCTGCCTGGCTGAGGTAGAGTGGGGGTTGGTGTCCCTCAACAGTATGTGAGTCATCCCTGCCTTCCATCCAGCGAAGCCTTGCACGCGGACCTCGGAAGCGTCTGACTCAGGCCATGAGGAGATTCGAGGGAACTGGCGCACCGCGCGCTTCCTAGGGCTATAGCCCATGCTACCTCGGCGGGGTCTGTGTCGGTCAGCCATGCAACTTCCTCCGTAATTACCGATATCGGGCCGCGAGCGGCCTTGGACCGGGCCCACTGCGCTAGGGAGGGACCGTGACACCGGACTCGGGCCGCGAGTGCGGCCCTGGTGTGGGGGATGCCTATGCAGAGCCCTGTGGTGTCTGGTACCTCACGCTGTGAGCGGCTTTGCGACTGACATACCCTATTTGAACGAATCGGGATTGGCCGTGCACCCCTACGGGGTGGATGAGGGGTCATTCACCCCTGTGCAACGATTTTGAACCCTGACTCCAGAGGTCACTGCCCATGGGCCCATTCGTCAGTCATCCCAGACTCTCTCCCGAGGCCGTCGAGGCGAGGGCGTATCAGCTCCAGGCCATGGACGAAGCCTTGTCTGGGTCCATGCTGCTAGTCCTTCCCACCGCTGCTGGAAAGACGGCTGTTGCGTGGATGGCGATCGCCGAGAGGCTTGAAACCACTACCGGTTGGGTCCTGATGATCGCGCCGACTGTGGCTCTGGTCAATCAGCACTCAGTGGGCACTACCCCGGTGCTGGTGGGGGGTAGCGAAGTCAACCCGATTTCCATCAGCGGCCAGCAACCCGTGGCAAAGAGGCCCGATCTGTGGTCATCCTCACGATTGGTCTTCGCAACGCCCCAAGTGGTCAGGAACGACGTTCTGCGAGGAACCCTTTCCCTGGCTGAATGCTCGCTGTTGGTGGTCGACGAGGCTCACCACTGCACCGGCAATCATGCGATGGCACAAGTCGCCGAGCTCTACATCTCACAGTCAGAGGGCCCCCTCATACTCGCCACCACAGCGAGCCCCGGGTCGAAGACCAATCAGGTGGAGGAGGTGTGCACCAGGCTAGGCATCCAGAGGATACACCTGAGGGCCCCAAACGATCCGATGATGGCAGAGCACCTCGCAGGACTGGAGGTGACTGAGACGAAGGTCGAGGTCCCGGATCAAATCAGGGAGCTCGCCGAGCCCTTCAGGGTCTGGCAGACTGGCATCGTGGACCGCGAGAAGAGGCTCGGCAGGTACGTCATGCCAGGGATGATCAGCCACGCTGGGCTGTCCAACGCGATGGAGAGGGCACAAGCATCCATCTCAAGGGGTGAGTCGAGCGCCTACCGCTCGGCCTCTCAGATCGCCACTGCGATGAGGCTTCACCACCTCATCAACCACCTGCTGTGCCAGGGGATCGCCGCCTCAAGGGAGTTCTTGGACAGGATGGCTAGGGAGGATGGCAAGGGCCGCTCCGCAAGGGACTTCCTGAGGGACCCCCGAGTGAGGGGTCTGGTCGGAAGACTAGCGGAGATGGGGGAGGTTCACTCCAAGGTCGGGGCCGTGCGTCGCCTAGTGAGGCAGCGACTGCGCAGGGACGCCGAGTCGAGAGTCATCGTCTTCGCGACCTACAGAGACACCGTCAACGCTCTCGAGCAGGCCCTGACGGGGCTCGAGGGGGCGAGGCCGGTCCAGTTCATCGGGCAGTCGAGCAGAGGAGGGAGAGGCGGTCTCAGTCCGAAGCAGCAGATAGAGAGGCTTGGGGCGTTCAGGTCCGGCTCGGCCAACGTGCTCGTGGCCACCTCGGTCGGCGAGGAGGGCCTCGACATACCGAGCGCTGACCTCGTGATATTCTACGAACCGGTGTCCAGCGAGATCCGGACGATACAGCGCCGAGGCAGGACCGGGCGGCGACGCGAGGGTGAGGTCGTGGTCCTGATTGCCGAGGGCACCCGCGACGAGGGGGCTAGGGCAGCCGCCATCCGCAAGGAGGAGTTCATGCATAAGGCAGTCAGGAGGGTCGGCAGAAAACTTGCCAGAGGTCCACATACCGACCTTTCCAACCTAGGTCGATTCGAAGTCGTTCGAGATGACTGCTCGGTACCAGCCGCCGAGTTCGTGCTCGAGGTGAGGGAGAGGCACCGCGCGCGACTGGCTCAGTCCGACGATACGGTGGCAAGTGAGCAAGTCGGGCAGGCCGCCGCGACCCTCCCTCCTGAGAACTTCAGGCCGACTGGACAGGCGGGGCTAGAGCAGTTCGCTGTTGCCGCTGATGAGCAAAAAGCGCCATCGGAATAGGGCCACAGGGACTGGCCCTAGTCCCCGATGACCGCCAGTCTAGTCCTCAGTTGGGCCAGCCTGCTGTTGTGGTGCCCGAACGCGAATGAGAGGAGCTCGGTCAGGTGGATCACCGGCAGGTTGGTCGCGAGTCCGGTGGCTCTGGATGCCTTGCCCTGGTAGACGTCGAGGACGGCGTGCGAGAGGGTGCATGCGCTAACGATAATTTCCGCGCCCTCGGACTTGGCGTCGGAGATGACCGCTGCGGCTTGCCGCAGTACGGTGGGCTCCTCGGAGAACAGGCCGGGGACTCCGACGCTCTGCGTCCTGCTCTCCCACTCGACGGGCGACCCCCCGAGAGCCTCGATGAGTTGCTCGAAGTAGTTCGGATCGTAGACGTCGTCATCCCCGCAGGCCCCCTCCTGCTGCATGTTCGGGCCGTAGTACCCGGCGATGCGGGACCGCATGGGGTTCCTCACGTTCGCCTCTACCTTGTCGAGGCCGATCTCGTCGACCATCACGTGCAATAGGTGGTGGACGCTGACCGTCCCCTCCAGCGTGAGGCCGGTGGTTCTCTCGAGGACGTCGTTGGTCTTCGCCAGCAGCAGGGGGTCGTCCCTGAGTCGGGTCAGATCCTCGTGCAGGTTTCCCGCTGTCGCTGCGCACGGGGTGATGATGTCGAGGCCCATCGATTCGGCCAAAGCCAGGGTCCTGGCGTTTAGGGTGACTTGCAGGACGTCGTTGGCCTGCCTGATGATCCCAGCCCCGCAGCTCGTCGCGCCATCGAGGGGGATTAGTTCGATGCCCAGGGAGCGGGCGGCGGGGGGCATCGTGTCCGCCACCTCCGGAGCGCTGCTGTGAGCCACGTTGCCGGAATGGTATGCGTACTTCAGCGCCATCAGAATCGCCCGTCCAGTTCGTTGAATATCGCGACCACCTCGTGGTGGTTATCTACTGAGGAGTTGAACTGCTGGGGCATCTTTCCGATGCCGGCGGGCGGTGCCACCATGCCCAGCATGCCGTTGAACATGTTGCCGCCGGTCCTCGTGAACCCCAACACCATCCTAGCGGTGACGCCTGAGAAGAGGTTGCCGAGCAGGCCCGCCGGACCGAGCACCTGGCGGTAGATCACGGTGTCATTGACCCTGCCGCTGCTCTTGACCGTCCAGGTGTACCACCAGACGTGCTTGCCATGCCTGCCGTTGTAGGCGTCCCTGGTTAGCGTCGCAGTCTTGGCCTCCAGGAGCGCGTCGGAGATTGTCCGTACGTTCGAGGCCTGGCGCCGAATCGGGGCTAGGTCGGTCTCTGCCTTGATGCCGTTACCCGAGCCGACCAGTTCGTCGATTTCGGACCTCCTGTGAGGGGATGTCCTGGGGTCGTTCCTGCGCGCCCACGCGCTCGCGAGTACTGCTGGTCCGAGGTAGCCGTTTGCGTGGGGCACAGCGTCGGAGCTGGCGTGGAGAAGGGGCTGGCTCTGGTAATCGGTTACCGAATGGAGGTGCGAGGCTGCGGCTGGGTCCATGGTCCCCATGGGGCCCTGTGGTGTGGATGCGCCTTCGCGGGTGGCTGCGACCATCCAGGGCTTGCTCGACTCGCGCTTCCTCTCCAACGACCATGGGTCGATCACTAGGTCTCGCACGATGTCGAACCCGGGTAGGGGCTCGATGCGGATCCTGACGGCGCCGTCGCGAGTAGGGGGGAATGAGTCGAGCCTGGCTAGGCCGGGCAAGACGAGTCGTCCGTTGACGGTAATGGCCGTGTTCGGGTCGTCGCAAGCACCGTCGCGGAACGTGAGCGAGCCATCCTGCGAGTCCTTGAGAGTTCGAAGGGCCCCCAGGATCGACATGTGGCCGGGCAGTGCGCACATCCAGGTGTCCCTGCCCGTGCAGGCAGCGACTGGATCGTACCTGAATATGGTGATCTCCGCTTGCATGGGGGCGGCGAGGAGGGTTGGAAGGGTGAATCCGTCCTCGCCCTCAGCGCCTCCAGAGCCGTCGCCAGAGACGTGGTCCTTGATGGGGTCGACCATGTCCTCGCGGAACTTCCCCGTGCCGTCCACAGCGGCCAGTGTGGGCAGGGCCTCGAGGGCCCATGCCGCTGCGGGGGAGTCGTAGTCGACGTCGCAGTCGACCCGGTCGACGAGGCGTGTTGCGCCGAGTTGCTCAAGTCGTCGGTCCCAGTCCTTCCCTGACTCGCAGTAGAACTCGTAGCTGGTATCTCCCAGGGCGCAGACCGAGAAGTGGACGCCATCCAGCCTTGCTGCGGCGTCCGAACTCGCGAACTGCCACAGCTCCTCGGCGTTGTCGGGCATCTCACCCTCGCCCCAAGTTGAGCAGACTATCAGAACCCGCTTCTTCCCGGATAGCGAGTTGAAGTCGAAGCCGTCCATGTCGTGGACCGTCCCCTCCAAGCCGTAGCCCTTCGCTTGCTTGGCGAGCTTGGCGGACAGGTCCTCGGAATTGCCGGATTGGGAGCCGAACAGGATGTCGAGGGACCTGTCGCCGACGGTCAGCATCTGCTCGATGCCTTCGCCGACTTCGACATCCTCCACCGCAGCCTCCTCTGGCACAGCCTCCAGAGTCTCGGGCACGGGGGCCTCCTCGGCCTCTGCAGCTTCACTTGGCGGGCCCTCGACCAATATGATGACGTCTACCGGGCAGGCCTCGGCGGCGTCTAGGATGTCGTCAGACATGGCCGAGACGATCTCTGGCTTGAGACCCGACTGGCCCGTGTTTCTGTCGAAGCCGCCGTCGACTCGAACTGCCGGCTTGATGAAGCAGGTGTCGTCGGTCACCTCGAAAACATCCGGGGCCGCCTCCTCGCATGCATCGCAGGTGATGCATCCATCATCGATGTAGACGCTGAATATGGTCACGCGTACCGCTCCTCTAGGGGTGGTTCTGCCACCGATAACAGATTATTGAACATGCTCATCGGGCAGGCTGCCTGACTAATGTAAGCGGCTCCTGCGCTCGGACTCACATGTCCATGCCGTCGAACTCGCCCTCGCCCATTGGGCCTGCGCTCTTGCTGGAGATGACGTCGTCGATCCTGAGGATCATCACAGCGGTCTCCGAGGCGCTCTGAATGGCCTGCTCGACCACTCTGCTGGGCTCGAAGACCTTGGCCTTGCCCATGTCGGCGACACCGCCGTTGAAGACATTGACACCGTGCTTGGACTTGCCCTCGGAGTGCGCCTTCCTCAGGTCGATGATCGTGTTCACGGGGTCGAGCCCGGCATTCTCGGCGAGGGTCCGGGGAATCACCTCGAGGGCGCTGGAGAATGCCTCGATAGCCATCTGCTCTCTGCCGCCTATGCCCTCCGCGTACGAGCGCAGGTCGCGGCTCAGCGCGGCGACCACAGAGCCCCCGCCGGTGAGGACGGAGCCGTCCTCGTAAGCCACAGCGACTACGCCGATCGCATCCTCAAAGGCGCGCTTGACCTCGTCGACGACGTGCTCCGTGCCCCCTCGAAGGAGGACGGAGACGCTCTTCGCCTCGGGACAGCCCTCTACGAACACCATGTCCGAATCTCCGATCTTCCGCTCGTCGACCTTCGCAGCCGAGCCTAGGTCACCTGTAGAAAGGTCATCGATGTTGGTAACGATGCGCCCACCAGTGGCCTTCGAGAGGGCTTCCATGTCACTCTTCTTGGCACGCCTGATCGCGAAGATCCCCGCCTTGGCCATATAATGCTGGGCCAGGTCGTCGATCCCCTTCTGGCAGATGACGGCATTCGCGCCGGATGCTTGGATCTTGTCGACTAGGGAGCGCAGGAACTGCTCCTCCTCGTCGAGGAACTGGGAGAGCATGTTGGGATCGGTGATCTGGATCTTCGCATCGACCTCGGTCTTCTTGACCTCAATTGCCGAGTTGACCAGAGCGATACTCGCCTCGGAGACTGAGCGTGGCATGCCACTGTGCACGCGCTCCTTGTCGAGGATGATGCCGTCGACTAGAGAGCTGTCGCGAATCGAGCCTCCTTGCTTCTTCTGGACCTTGATGTCGTCGAGGTCGACGATGACGTCACCATCGTCCTGCTGAGCCACGGCGAGCACTGCGCTCACGCTGATTTCGGAGAGGAACTCCTTCACTGCGCCCGCGCTCTTGCCCGTGAGGGCGGTCTTAGCGACCTCGCCCAGCATCTTCTCGTTGACGTCGACGCCGTGGGCGTCAATCAACTCGACTGCCTTGTCGGAAGCGAGCCTGAAGCCCTCGCAGATGACGGTGGGGTGCACGTTCTGCTCGACTAGGTCCTCGCTCCTCTTGAGTAGCTCTCCGGCGATCACCACCGCGCTTGTGGTGCCGTCGTGGCAATGCTGGTCTTGGGTCTTGGCGATCTCGATGATCATCTTGGCAGCGGGATGCTCTATATCCATCTCCTTGAGGATCGTCGCCCCGTCGTTGGTGATGACCACGTCCCCCATGGTGTCGACAAGCATCTTGTCCATTCCCTTCGGGCCTAGAGTCGAGCGGACGGCGTCAGAGACCGCTTTCGCCGCAGCGATGTTGTTGCCCTGTGCGCTCTTGCCGCTGGTTCGGGTCGTGCCTTCCTTCATGATGAAAATCGGCTGATGACCATCGTACATCGGAAATCACGCTCCTGAATTCGGCGTCCCGGGCACCCTAGGGGGGGTCATAAGGCCTCCCACATCATCACCATTGCACATTAATTGCCCTCACTCGTCCTTCAGAGAGTCGAGCCACCGCTGGCCGTAATGCTGCCACTGCTCCATGGTCCACCCCTCTGGAAGGCCACTCTCCGGAAGCGGGGGCGCAACGGGGGCGGCGGGGGCGGGAGTCG
>JAYZFV010000071.1:0-24767 GCA_036336595.1 Thermoplasmatota archaeon
ATCAGGCGAGTTCCGCCGAAGAGCTCGGTGTTGTACATGTTTGGGCGGACCTCGTCGTACTTGCCGACGCTGTACTCGGTCTTAGGTGGCGTCCATGTGCCTCCGCTCAGATCGAGGACTGTGTAATCATCAGGCAGGTGGACCACGGGGCGGTACTCGTGAGCCGACCAGTCAACCATGTAGTCGCGAGGGCCCCCTCAGTCTTCATCTCCACTCAAGTCGAGGCTCTCTAGTGACTTCACGATGCGCTCGAGCGAGTCGATGGCATCCTGCACCCTGGCCCGATTGTTGTAGGAATCCTTGATCTGGTTCATCAGGGTCATCCAGATGTTCTTCAGGTCGTCGAGGTCCTTACGCAGTTGTTTGTGGCCAGCGACAATCTCCCCTGTATGCTCTGAGATTCCCATAGCCTGCTCCGCTATCCGTACAAGATGCATGTTGGCCATCAATGTCGATGGTGAGCAAACGATCACACCTCTGCCCGCAGCATCCCTGGTGAGACCCGACTCTGACTCGTTCATAGGATTGATGAGATGGTGATACACCGCTTCCGAGCCGATATACATGTAGGCGACTTCCGTGGTGCCCTTCTCGGGCTTGACATAGGTCTGCACAACCTTGTCGATGTGTCCACGAAGGGCTTTGATGAACGCTTCTTGTAGAGGCTTGCGCTTGCGGCCGTCGGGTTCCGCTGCCATGCGGCTAAAAGTCCCAAGGGGAAACTTCGAGTCAATGCATAGGATTTCTCCATTGGACAGTTCTAGGTGGGCATCGGGCACAGCGCCGTCAAGTTTCGCCACTCGCTTGCGAATCTTCACATCGCTGAACTTGTCCTTCAGCAACTTCTCCAGTTCTATCTCAGCCCAGCCAGAGGCTTCATGGCCTCCACCTTGAAACAGCGTCAGAATCTGTGCGTTCGCGCTGAGGATTGCTGCTGCATTGGTGTCAATAGCGCCGATTCGCTCACCGAACTTGGCATCGTCCAGTCCAGCCTGAATGCCCTTGGTAATGACCGCTTGGCTCTGGCCGATTCCAGCTGAGATCATCTCTGGTTTTACTGCGAAATCCAAATTTCCAATCGCCTCCTTCTGCACTTCACCTTGTGTGTGAATCAAAGTAGCCTGATTACGAATAACCGACGACTCTTGCTGTATCGCCTTGAGTAGTGAAAGGGCGTAGACGACTAGTATTGCCAAACCAATAATTAGGGCCAGAAGGCCATATGAAAGTGTCTCCGACATCGCGCCCGATCGTATGTTCGTTGTGAGGGTATTTCAACTATCAGAAACTATCAGGGGCATGCAGTAGTTCAATCACCTAACTGCCATGCGTGCCCCATGCGCCTGCGCACCCTGGCCATGAGGCTCTCCGAACTTCACCCTCATCCCTGCAACAGTGTCGAGTTGGAACAGTACTCAACGGAGGGTGATTTGGCGGCCCGATGGCTAAGTGACGTTGCCGCCTTCGGCGACCTGTTCGAGGGATGCTCGGTCGTGGACATCGGTTCGGGTAACGGGGTACTGGGCCTTGGCGCCTTGCTGATGGGCGCATCATCGGCCACTCTGGTCGAGGTCGACGAGGAGGCATGCGCTGCTTGTGCCGACAATGCAGCTAGCTTGGGCTTGGAGGCATGCATCGAGATAGTTCGAGCCGAGGTCGGTGAGGATGCCCTGGACATCGCATCCACAGACCTCGTGATCACTAACCCGCCATGGGGCAGGCAGGTCGAGAGGGCCGACCGGCCGTTTCTCAATGCGATACTCTCAGCTGGAGTGACTGCGCACGTGATGCACAGCGCCGGGGCGAGCCACATCCAGCAGATATTCGAGGCTGCAGGTTGGGACGTCGAGCGTTACGGCGAGGCCGACTTAGCGCTGCCTGCCGCTTACGAGCACCACTCCCGGGAACGAGGCAAGACGCGGGCGGCGTTCTGGCGCCTCTCTCCTCCCTGAGATTAGTGTTCGGGGCCGCCGTACCGTTGATAGGGGGTCTTCCGGTCGGCGGGCCGATGAGTGCCTCCGAGGGAGACTTCGTGACGCCTGGCACCCCAGTGGTGATTCCGGGCGATGGGCAGCCCGGTGAGGGCGTCCATGTCGCCGATGACGAGGCGGTCGCCGTGGTCGCCGGCACGCTCGTTAGCAACGGCGGAGTAGTCTCTGTGGACTCTTCAAGACCTCCTCTCAACATACCTGAGATGGGGGACGTTCTGATAGGGGAGGTCAATCGACTGAACGAGAAGACCGCCGAGATCAGGGTGCTCCACATCGAGGGCAGGACCGGCGGCCACAGGGACGTACCCGCGCTGAAGCTCTATGCGGACATCTTCGTCTCCGAGCTGGTCGATCGATTCATCCCCTCAGCCGGGGATGCACTGAGGAAGCGGGACATCGTTCGCGCCAAGATCATCAAGACGGAGCCCATGCTGAAGGCCTCGACGAAGGGAGACCCCGACCTGGGGGTGCTGTACGCGTGCTGCCCTTCCTGCGGAGCGGACCTCGCGACCAGTGATGTGACCCCTGACTTCAACGTCGCGTGCCCCCGGTGCGACTACCGAGCCTTCCGGGCCCTCTCAAATGGCTTCGGGCACGGCTTCGTGATCCCCGAGGGATCGGACCTCCAGCCTCTCAACCGCCCCGGCCAGCGATGGACCGAGGAGGCCGAATCGACTCTGGGACACGATGGGGCGAGGCCCTACCTTTCCCCAGTCGCAGACCACAGGCGTGGCTGGGCGCACGAGATTCCCGCTTCCGCACGCAGATCCCCGTCGTCACGAGGACGTGGCGGTGGCGGTGGCAGGCCTCAGAGGGAGATGCACGGAGCGGATTGCACCCTCTGTGGCACCGCAACCAAGGTCCCCTTCAAACCAACTCCCGGAAAGCCGCTGCGATGCAGGGACTGCATGGAGAAGGTTGAGTCTGGCAAGGCCAGCAAGGACGACCTCGCGAGAGAGCGCGAGGTGATGAGGGAAGCCAGGTCCAAGGCCGGGGAGAAGATGGGGACCAAGCTGTTCGTGGGAGGTGTCTCGTACGAAGCCACAGAGGACGAGCTGAGGGAACTGTTCTCGCCTCACGGCGAGCTGAAGGAGGTCCACATGGCCATGGACAGGGAGACGGGCAGGCCCAGGGGCTTTGCCTTCGTCACCTTCGCTAGCAAGAAGTCTGGGGAAGCTGCCATCAAGGCGCTGAAGGGCACCGAGTTCAAGGGTCGGAGAATCTCGGTCGAGGAGTCAACATCTGGCGGCAGCAGGGGTCGCGGCGGACGTAGGGGCGGCGGCAGACGCAGGCAGCGCCGCTGAGAGCGAAGCCGTGAAGTCCACGTCGCCATGCGTCGTGATGGGCGACCATGGAAGGATGGCTGGTAATCGACGGCTACGAGGACGAGCCGGCTGCCTTCGGGGTGCCCAATTACCTAGGATTCCACATCCGCTACATCTGCGGGGTCCTCGAAGCCAGGGGTGAGCCCTACACATACATGACAATCGACCAGTGGAGGCTCCAGCACAAGGGCAAGCTCGCCAACCAGCAAGCGCGAGAGGGACTCGGAAGTGAGCTTGCGGGCATAGAAGGGGCCGTTATCTTAGCCGGGGCGGTAGTGCCGGGGAAGTACGTTCGAGGCACGCCGATCAGCAGAAGAGAACTTGACGCGTTGCTCTCAGTCCTGCCCCACGGTCGACCCGTGCTGTGTGGCGGCTGGGCGATTCGTCACTGGAGGTACGACGGTTGGACACCGCTCAGGCAGAACCTGTTCTGCACGGTGCAGGATACCGATGCTGCCCTCGACCACTTCATTGCGACTGGCAGTTGGGATCACAGGAAGCGTACTCCCGAGCAATGGGGCACTTGGGCCTTGGAGGGCGCACACTCCAAGGCAGTCACCGCTCACCCTGATCTCGCAGCCCCGGATGGCTCTCCGGGGCCCCTCACATACGAGGTCGAGCTCTACCAGGGTTGCGTTCGCTTCAAGCGCGGATGCAGGTTCTGCATCGAGCCGAAGAAGGGCCTGCCCCTGTGGAGGCCCGAGCATGAAGTGATCGCCGAGGTCGCATCAGCATTGGATTCTGGGGTTCGAAACGTTCGCATCGGCGGTGCCACTGATATCTACACCTACAGGGCCGAGGGCGTCGAGGACCTCGAATATCCCATCCCGGACCCCGAACCCATCGCTAGGGTCCTGCACGGCCTGCGCGAGGACGAGCGCCTCGGGGTGCTTCACGTCGACAACGCCAACCCCTCGATCGTCGCTGAGAACCTAGAGCCGGCCACAGCGATCACCAAGACTCTGGTGGAGACGCTCTCAGACGGCGCGGTGCTCTCGTTCGGCCTCGAGTCCGCAGACCCTGAAGTGCATGAGCAGAACTGGCTAAACTGCGACCCCAGCCAGCTTAGCACGGCCATTCGCCTCATCAACGAGCACGGCAGGGAGAGGGGCGAGAGGGGACTGCCTCGGCTCCTGCCTGGCCTCAACTTCATCGCCGGACTGAATGGCGAGACCGAATCGACCTATGCGATGAACCTGGATCTACTCAGGAGCCTCAAGGACGAGGGTCTCTGGCTTCGTCGAATCAACATAAGGCAGGTCGAGGGACAGGGATTCCAAGACGTTCCCGAACGAGCTTTCAAGGACTTCAAGAGGGATGTTAGGGAGGCTATCGACCGACCGCTTCTCAAGGAGATGCTACCAGTAGGCACCATACTGCGCAATGTCTGGTGGGAAGCTCACAGTGACCGAATAAGGAGGCCCGAGCAGGTCACTGATCCCGAACACAGGGACCCGAACATCCACGGGAGCTCGGGAATCACGTTTGGGCGGCAGATTGGGGCCTATCCGATCCTCGTCGGCGTGCCTTACAGAATCCCCCTCGAGACGGGGTCGGACATCCTTGTGACCGACCACGGGATGCGCAGCATCACCGGAGTCGAGGTCGGGCTGGACGTCAACAGTGCCACCCAGCAGCAATTGGAGGCAATACCAGGCATCGGCAGCAAGTCATCCTGGAGGATCGTGAGCTCCAGGGCAAGGGCCGCGAGGAGCTCCAACCGTCCCTTCGGCACTGTTCAGGAGGCTTTCAGCGAATCGGGCATGCAGATGCCAGAGTTCGCTGAGGAAGTCCTGGTCGCCTAGTACTGGTCGTTGGCGAAGCCGAGCAGCCCCAACTCCTCGACCTTGTCAGTCGGTGCCAGGAACGTCACATGTACGACTCCCGGGTGCCGGCCGATTTCGATCGAACCAGTGATGGTGGCCCTGTTCCTAATCTCCGGAACGGTGGTGCCCAGCAGCTCAGCGGCCCTTTCGAGCCCGTTCTCCGTCGCCGAGTTCAAGTCGGGACCAGAACCCACGATCGAAATTGGCACTGCGTCCTCGACCCCGGCCATCCCCCAGCTTCCCGCGACGTTCTCGGCCAGTGCCCGCTCCTCGTCGGAGATCGGCTTGGCTAGGAACGGCAGGTCCTCCTCTACTGGGAAGATGATGGGGCCGTCGATGCCCAGGCCCTTCAGGACGTGGACCTGCAGGGTCACTGTCCCAGAAACGTCGGTCGTGTGTCCGGCGATCTCCCCGTCTCCCTGCATGGCGTGCATGTCACCCATGTAGATGCCCCCTCCGTCTACCTTCACCGGGCAAATCAGGATCGCTCCGGCGCGAACGGCGTCGATGTCCAAGTGGCCGTCGGTGCGGTGCTGCAGATCCTCAGCGGTTATCGCCTGGGGGTGCGGTGCGCCGACGAGGAACGTTCCGAAGTCCCCAGCGTTGTGGGAGTCTGGCATCGCTATCGCGGGACAGGTGCCCAACTGGCCCATGAAAGGCCTTAGTCTGGCCACTAGCCCAACTAGGTGGTGCGGCGCGAAGGTCAGTATCGAGTGCTGGATGGCGTTTTGGGGCATAGCGGCGTAGTACTTCGCGTCGTGCGCTATTTTCTCTGCAGCGCCCTTGTCGAGAGTGACGCCGAGGCTGCGGTTGTTATCGAACGCGATAGTGTATCCGTTAGTGAACTTGAACGGGCTTGCCGGCTTGCCGGTCGACTTGAATCGCACGGCATCCTCGCCTATCCCCTCGACGTACGACTCTGGATTCAGTTCGTCGTTGTCGGGGTCGTACTTGGCCACATAGGGGTCGCCCATGTAGAGGCCGTCCACCCAGTAGTCGTTACCCGAGGACGTGGCCACCGAGGTCACGGAGATTTCCTTGATCCTAATCGCAATCGCATCACCTACCTCGGCCCCCTCAACCGCGACCGGGATCGTAACCTCGTGCCCGCCTCGCAGCTCTGGCGTAATCATTGGCCCCCAACATCCAGGGGCCGTGTTTGCTATGATGTGCCCACCATCCCGAACCGGCCCTAGCATGGGCTTCTCGGGATCTAGCACCCCATCGGTGAACTCGTTCACATACACTGTCTCGCATCCATTTTCATCCTCTGTCATTTCTTTTCCTCCTACTTCCTGTTATCCGCCCGCGGCGGGCATCAGGAGAGTGATCTCCTGTCCCGATTGCAGTTCTTCAGTGGCATTCCTGTGCCGTCCTGAGACGAAGGGTATCGCTTCACCAATTGTACTAATTGACTCCGGGTACTCCGTACCCAGTGCATCCAGAACGTCGAGGATGGTGGCTGGAGTCCGCACTGTGATACTTAGGCGCGAAACTCCGAACTCCTCAGCCAACCTTCCATTGACACGTACTGGAAACGAACTCCTCACAGCCGATGCCACACTTGGCACAGGGGGCTTATCGCAATTAAATGTCCCGCGGCACCCAAAGTAGTTGGAAATTAAGCATTCAAACGTAGAAGTCTGCCGAGACCTCGGGCTCATCTCCTCGAAGGTAATCCTCTATGGATCCTGTCGGATCGATGGCCTCCAAGAGATGCACCGCCGTCCGCTCGGTTGTATCCAGGTCCAAGTCTAGGGGAATGCCGAAAGCCTCCTCGATCCACTTGGCAAGCCTGTCTGCTGCGAGCACGTCGGCACTGGTGCCGACGGTGTCGGCGACGATCCCAACCGCTGGCACGCCGCGAGTTGGAGCGAGTGAGAGGATCATACCGGCGATGCCGATCATTCCCCCTTCTGGCTGGCCCCTGCTAACCGAGATGTCATTCGCCTCGAGGTTGCTGCGAACCTTGGCGTCGGAGCAAATCACGTGGATGGCACGATCCTCCAGCCCAGAGGCCAGGCCCGCCAATATCAGGAACTGCGGAGAATCGGAGTCCGTGGCCAACCGCAGTATCGACTCGGAGACCTCGAACTGGCCTGCAGCGGTCATGGGCTGCATCATCCCGCTGACAGTGACCACAGTGCTCCCATCTGGAAGAATGATCGAACTCAGCTCGAGACGGGGTGGTCTGATCAGCCCCTCGTCATCCAGGGTTGCATGGGGCGGGAAGTCAGGATGTAGGAGCCATCCCAAGGTCCTGGATGGATGCTTGCTCAGGAGCCCATCGATGACAAGCTTCCCGACGTTCCCCACTCCCGGTACAGCCTCGATGATGGTGCAGTGCTTGGGGATGCCCTGCCCCTCCAACCAATGCAACTGCGACCTATTCATTCGCTCTCCTCCTTCTTCGACGTCGGCAGGGACTCGACCCACTCGTCGCTTCCCGCATCGACCCTCTTCCTGCGCCTAGCTCCCTGAGGGTCCTCAGGCGAGTACTTCAGTGGGGCTACAGCGACCATCATACCTCCGCATTCGGCGCACTCCGGCCCCAAGCCGAACCCCTTGCACTCCTTGCAACGCTGCAGCCTCGTCCTTGCCATGATTAGTCCGATTGACGAGCCCCTCGATGGGGTTCATGAAGTATCGTCCCTAGTCGGGAGCACTCATAGGCGTTCGATGGCTATCGAGCCCTCGACGGATCCGATGCTCTCTGTAGCAGCCTTCTGCGCTGCTTCCCACACCGACTCGGCCGAGGGGTAGTCAGGAGCGCGGATATCCACCCTGTAGTGAGGCGCTCCGTCGTAGTGGCAGGTCAGGACTACTTCCTCCAGCCCAACTGCGCATGCTTCGGCAGACATGAGGGCCTCCTTGATCGCATTGACGCCCTCGGGCCCCCACACCTCAATGTCGAACTTACCTCTTATTTCCACGAATGGGGGGACGATGTTCTCTATGGCCAGTTCGGTAACGACGCCCATCCACGATCCTTCGAAGCCCGAGTCCGCGAGGGCGCTCTCGCTGATTGCGCACTCCTCTAGTGCGCCATACAGGGATCCGAAGGCCTCCTTCATCTCGTCGGACACCGCTACTGTCTTCTCTTGGTCCCAGCCCACTCGATCAGCAGCGACCCGCATAATCTGAGTGGCCCTCTGCTCGTTCTTCCAGGATTGGAGCGTAGCTCTGCGCCGCTCTTCGGAAACGGCCTTTATCGATAGACTGACACTCTGCCTCTCGACTTTGACCCCAGTGACCCTGGCAACAACCCTCTGCCCCTCCCTGACATGGGTCCGGATGTTTCTGACCCAGCCAGCGGCGATTTCGCCAATGAAGACGAAGCCCTCCTTGCCCGGGTAGGTGTCGAGGCGCAGGTAGGCACCGTTCTCGCGGACGTTCTTGACCGTACAGACGAGCATCTCGCCCTCATCGGGCCAGTCGTCCGTTGCCGCTGCCAAGATGCCGCCTCGCTCAGTTCAGGACCTCTAGGACTGTACAGCCCGTGAGGCTCGCCATGCCGCTGGATGGCTCGGCCAGTGTCGAGCCACAGATGGAGCATGAGATAGTTGTGGAGGCCCTGTCGAAGATTGTGCATTCGTTGCCGCAGTCACGGCAGCTGACCTTCAGGAAACGCCCAGCCAACATCTCACCTCTGTCACCTGTCGACGAGTTCGAACTTCCTCGCTCGCTTCCCCTTGGGTGAGTGGGCTTTGCCAGTCTCGGTGCATCGGAATATCAGATTGACTCGCTTAGTCGGCTTCTCGCCGGATGGCTTCGGCCTGGGGAAGCCTCGGTACCCAGAGGTAACACGGCGAAACCTCCTCTGCCCCCACTTGAGTTCACTTGCGGGCCTCTTCCTGACGCGCTCCACGGTGTGTTCCGTGTGCTTGCCAGCGGCTGGGCTGTAGCGCATGATTTTTCTTGGCATCTTCACCATCCAGTCACCTCAGCACGATGTGCGCCGCGAGCCAACGATGACCCATATATGAACTATGTCGAGCGTTTATCGAACCGCTCGGCAGATCACCGCCGATGAAAAACGACATGAATCCGAACTCCCGCCCCTAGGTGATGGACACTCATCTGCTACAGGCATGGGGGACTCTCATCCTCGCATTGTTGGGTGTCTGCATGCACAGGATGGGGCCCGCTTTCGAAAGGAGCCGCTTCGGCCCTCCAATAGCGCTCCTAGGACTCGTCTCGTTCATACTCCTGCCCGATGGACTCACTGGTCCCGAGAAGGCAATGCACCATGCTCTGATTTCCTCCCTTCCATGGTTCGCTGCTGCCACAGTGGGCACGCTACTCGTTCTCAGGGGCGCGCCGACCTACTGGGCCGCGAAACCCGGTTTGATGCTACTTGGTTGGGCAGCCGTCTTCCTGTCATGGGTTCTGATTTCGCTGGACCTCGAGACTTCCGTAGCAAACGAACTCCTGTTGAATCTCTCGGTTATACCGGGCCTATTGTTGGGAGTCATAGCGTTCGCTCTCGGGGTGGAGCTCGCCGAGCGATCTTCGGCGATGAGGAGGGAGTCGAGCCCCCTTAGCGATGATGAGGGCAGGTTGGTACGCACCATCCTGACTAGGCGTTTGGGGGGTGATGGGGATTAGCATCGAGGTCTCTGCCGCCATGACCATTGCCGCAGGGGGGCTGATGCTCTCATCGTCCTATTTTGCCATCCATCTCGTTGCCTCGTTGAACCCTTATCATCGGCCAGCGGCACCGATGATCGGGTGCCTAGCTTCATTCCTGGCTGGACTTGGCATCGCTACCATTATTTCCGATGACCCCCCAATGTTTGCTGCAAGGACCGCTCTCGCCGAGGCAGTGTCGAGCATCCTATCGCTGCTCCCTCTAGCCTTCGTATTCGTAACGTACCACCTCATCAGAACCAGTCTGAGAAAGCGTCCTGAAGATCCGCTCTTGGGTCTCTTGGGAGGCACCGCCTCGGACGAGTAAGCCATCTCAATGGACAACCCTCTTAACAACTCGGCCGGTGGCCGCGTCGTTCCCAAGGAGGACTGATGATGTCAAAGGGCACCCCGAGCATGGGCAAGAGGCAGAAGCCCACGCACATACGCTGCAGACGGTGTGGACGGCACTCGTATCACAAGCAGAAGGGTCAGTGCGCACACTGTGGCTACGGCAAAACCTCTCGTCTCAGGAAGTTCCGATGGAGCAAGCGCAACAGGTCGATGTGGCAGAAGAAGTGAGCCCACCCTCTCGGAACCGCTATGTGCCTGTAACCGGAGGGCCCGATGGTATCCGATGTGCGGCATCATCGGGATAGTGGGGAACCCGGACTCCCAAGTGGCCACGTCGCTCTACGAGGCCCTCCTTGTGCTCCAGCACAGGGGGCAGGACGCAGCTGGCATCGTGACCAGTGATTCTGACAACATTTGCCACCGTAGGGCCAACGGACTCGTCCGCGACGTGTTCAGGGAGAGGCACATGGGAAAGCTGCTCGGTTCGATGGGCATCGGCCACGTTAGGTACCCCACTGCTGGATCCAATTCGGCCGCCGAGGCTCAGCCCTTCTACACCAATACCCCTTTTGGAGTGAGCCTCGCCCACAACGGCAATCTAAACAACACGGCTGACATCATCAGTGGCCTTCTGGAGTACGATCACCGACGGATCAACACCAGCTCTGACTCCGAGGCCCTGCTCAACCTCTTCGCTGCCGAGATACAGCGTTCGGTGAACGGTCGGCAGGGAGGCATGGACGCGCTATCAGAGGACGATGTCTTCCGTGCGGTCGAGCGAACGCACATTAGGGCCGAAGGCAGTTACAGCGTCGTTTGCCTGGTGACAGGTTGGGGATTGGTGGCGTTCCGTGACCCGAACGGCATCAGGCCGCTGTTCATAGGAAAGAATGATGCTGACGGTTTCCCAGAGCTCCTAGTAGCCTCGGAGAGCGTCGCGTGCAAGGCCCTTGGGTTCGAGCCCGAGCGCGACGTCGCTCCCGGAGAAGCGGTCATAGTCAGGATGGACGGCTCGTTCCACTCCAAAGTCTGTCATCCGAATCCCGTGCACACGCCTTGTGTGTTCGAGCACGTCTACTTCGCTAGGCCGGATTCGACCATCGATGGAATCTCCGTGCATGCGGCCCGCCTTAGGATGGGGGAGGCCCTCTCCAGGGGCATTCACAAGTCAATGCCCGACCATGGGATCGAAGCCGTGATCCCGGTTCCGGATAGCGGTAGGATCGCAGCCCTCGGACTTGCCAGCGAGCTCGACGTCCCATACCGCGAGGGCTTCGTCAAGAATCGCTACATCGGCCGAACCTTCATCATGCCCGGGCAGAGGTTGAGGAAGGACTCGGTCCGGAAGAAGCTCAACACCATCGACGAGGAGTTCCAAGGCAAGACCGTGCTGATCGTTGATGATAGCATCGTGCGTGGCAACACCTCTCGCAGGATCGTCCAGATGGCTAGGGAGGCGGGTGCGAACAAGGTCCTCTTCGCTTCCTCCTCGCCCCCAATCGTCCACCCCAACGTGTACGGGATAGACATGCCCGCACGAGGCGAGTATGTAGCACATGGTAAGGAGGTCGACGAGATATGCGAGGCGATTGGTGCTGACTGGCTGATCTATCAGGAGCTCGAGGATCTCGTCGAGGCATGCCTTGGTGGAGGCGACACCGACCTCGCCAACTTCGACTGCTCTTGCTTCGATGGGGTGTACGTCACGGGAGGCATCACAGAGGACTATCTCCTTATGATAGAGGAAGACAGAGGCGACTCGGCCAGGGGCAAGGCCTCAGTTTGAGAGAAGGCTAGAGAGCTCATCCTTCAGGACTGGCAGCGCCCCCTCCCATGTGGAGACGATTCCATAGTCGGCAACTCCGAATATTGGGGCGTCCGGGTCCTTGTTGATAGCCACGATGAACTTGCTTGAGCGCATTCCGGCAAGGTGCTGTATCGCGCCGCTGATGCCGACTGCGATGTACAGGCTGGGGTTCACCGTCTTTCCAGTTTGTCCGACCTGCATGCTGTGGGGAATCTCGTCCCACGTGTCTACCGCCGCCCTACTGGCCCCTACCGCGGCGCCGATGACATCCGCGACCTCGTAAAGATGGGCGAAGTTGGCCGGATCCCCCATTCCCCTCCCACCAGAGATGATAATGTCCGCTTCTGCCACATCGAGCCTTTCGCTGGCCTTGGCGATGGCCTCCCGTACTGCGACGCCAACGTCGGAGGATCGACTGACGGTCGAGACGTCTGCGTTCCCACCGTCACCCGCTGCCTCGAAGGCATTCGGTCTCAGGGTCAGAGCGCAGGGAGCAGAGACAGTCACCGTCTCGATCGCCTTGCCTGAGTAGATGCCCCTAGTGACGGTGATGCCTGCTTCGAGTCCTGTCGCATCCTGTACGATTGGGATGCCGCGCATAGCTGCAATCTGCGCTGCGACCTCCCTCCCTGATGGCGCCGAGGCGGCTAGGATGACCCCGTCGGAGGCGAGTGGGTTGAGGGCGGCCGCCCAAGCACCGCTGTCAAAGGTATCGAAGCAGTCCCCTTCGACAGCGATTACCCTGGCAACCCCACTGATGGAAGCAGCAGTGGTAGCCCCGGTTCCACCGGGGCATAGTACCGTAGGCGTCCCGCCGATGGCAATAGCGGCGCCTACAAGTTGCGATGTTACCGGGTGAAGGTCATCCGCGGTGGTTTCTGCGATAATCGTCACGTCCATGCTAGCACCTCAAATTACATTGGCCTCATCACGAAGCTTTGCGACGACTGTAGGTACCGAATCAGCCCCTTCGAACTTCTGCCCAGGCGGTTTGACGGGAGGGGGGAAGTGAGATTGCAGTGAAACGGCAGAATTCCCTATTTTCACCCCTAGGTCCTCTGGGGTCACGGTTTCGATCTGCTTCTTCTTAGCCATCATTATCCCGCGTACGTTAGGTCGACGCAGCTCTGTAGCCCCCTTATCGAAGGTGAAGAGACAGGGCCTAGATACTGCGACGCGTTCGTCACCCGTTGGGCTAGCTCGCAGGGCGACGAAACCATCCCCCTCAGCAGACACCTCCGAAACCATGCCTACGCACGCAGCACCGATTAGGTGGGATACCCCTGGTCCGGTAGACCCTCCATTGGTGTCGGCGGCCTGCTTTCCGCAGAGTACCACATCCGATCCAGATTTCTTGACAGCTGCTGCCAGTAGGGACTGTACATGGGTGCTATCTGTTACTCCGTTATCTTGGATGTGAATGAGGGTGTCAGCACCAACGGCTGCAGCATCCGTGAGCATCTTCGAAGCCCTAGCAGGACCGCAGGTAATGACAATGATATCGCCTCCACCGGCCTCCTTCAGTTGGAGTGCGGCTTCGAGTGCGTACTCGTCGTAGGGGCTCATGGACCACTTGCTGACGGCTGCCTCGTCAACCCTGCCACCAGAGACAGAGATCTTGGCGGTGGTGTCGGGAACCTGCTTTAGGAGGACCGCAATCGTCACGAGACATGCAAATGTCATTCCTCTATCAAGATTCGCAGTGAGGTTTCACATTGCTCGGACTCAGAGTTCGCGTGTGAATGCCTGAATGCCAGTGATGTGGCGCCCTAGGATTAGGTTGTGAATGTCATGGGTGCCCTCGTAGGTCTTGACTGACTCGAGGTTCGCCATATGCCGCATCACGGGATATTCGTCCAGAATTCCATTTGCTCCGTGGATGTCCCTAGCCATGCGAGCGATCTCGAGTGCCATGTCGACATTGTTCATCTTGGCCAGCGAGATCTGCTCGGGCGTCCAGGTCCCGTCGTCCTTCTTATTGCCCAGGTGGTACGCCAGCAACTGGCCCTTGGTGATCTCACGAAGCATCCAAGCCAGCTTGTTCTGCACCAGTTGGAACGAGGCGATGGGGTGGTCGAACTGGATTCGGCTGAGCGCGTACTCCCTGGCTGAGCTGAAGCAGGACTGGGCCGCGCCCACTGCCCCCCAGGAGATTCCGTATCGTGCGTTGTTGAGGCAGCTGAACGGCCCCTTAAGCCCCTCAACTCTGGGCAGGATGCGGTCCTTTGGTATCATACAGTCTTGGAACACTAGCTCGCTGGTCACGCTGGCCTTGAGGGAGTGCTTCCCTGTCATCTCGGGGGCGCTAAAGCCTGCGTCTTCCTTCTCTACGATGAAACCGCGGATAACACCGTCGAGCTTCGCCCAGACGATGGCCAGATCGGCTATGGTGCCGTTGGTGATCCACATCTTGGCGCCGTTGAGCAGATAGTGGTCCCCCTTGTCCTCGGCTCGGGTGATCATGTCACCTGGGTTGGAGCCGTAGTCTGGCTCGGTCAGGCCGAAGCAGCCGATCCACTCTCCAGCGTGCATCTTGGGCAGGTAGTGGTTCTTCTGCTCCTCGCTGCCGAAGTCCCATATCGGGTACATAGCAAGCGAGCCCTGTACGCTCGCGAACGAGCGCACGCCGCTGTCGCCCCGCTCGAGCTCCTGGCAGATCAAGCCGTATGCGATGTACGACAGCCCGGGGCAGCCGTAGCCATCGAGAGGTGCTCCTAGCACACCCATCTCGCCCAGTTCGACTCGCCATTGGTCGGGGAATACCCCGTCGCTGCAGGCCTTCTCGATGTTGGGTATGACGTTCTCGTCGACCCAGTCACGGACGGCGTCGCGGACCATCCGCTCCTCGTCAGTCAGCAACGAATCGATATCGTAGAAGTCCAAGGCCTCGTATGCCATGCTTCTCGTCCTTTCCGAAGGTGATGCCCTCATCAAACTATGCACGTTGGCTCATCGTCTGCCTTTACGACGCTGCTCACGCCGCGCCTCCTTCCGCTCTTCCTCGCTACCTACCCTCATTGTCAACCACCTACTGAGCCTTGGAGAAGAGCTAACAATCAGGCTCAGGATCATCCCGATGGCACCTCCGACAATCACTACTCCCATCCAGATCCCCAATATTCCTCCCGTCCGTTCGTCCGAGATCGGGCTGAACGCCACGATGGTTCCCGGGCCCGTGAGTGCCCAACCAGTATACTCGCTCGTCGACCATGTGGCGACTAGACGCTCGCCAGCGATGGCAGGGTCGTAACTGACAGCATCGGCGTTCTCCAACCAGGGGAAAGAGAGCCTCAGAAACAAGTCATGCTCAATCATGGAGTACGGAACGACGGAGACTATCGACTTTCCATCGGACTGACTATCAATTCCGCTGAACTGGCCATCGACGTCTTGAAGCTGCACGATACTAACGTCTGATGCCGAGGTATCACCAACATCGAGATCGACGATGGCGATGTTCCTGTCGTTCGAGATAGCAACGCAGGCGTTCTCGCCTTTGCTCGGGCAGGTCGCATCGATCCACGGGTACCCAGTTCCCCCTATCCAATGGAGTTCGTGATCAGCATCTATGACTCCAATTCCATCGACGCTTGTTGAGACGATGCACATGTTGATACTCGCTAGGCATGCAATCCCATTGACGTCGCTAGTCCCCCTTCCTTCTATCGGGTGCACCTCCATGCCACCACCTTCTAGACCCCGGGCTCTCCAAATCCATCCCATCTCCCCCCCGATGTAGGCCCAAGAGCCATCGGCGTTCCATGACACGGCCCTGAGTTCGGTCTGCCCGAAATACAACTCGCCACCAGCACTACCAACTGCACTATCGGCTCTGGTGAATCTCAGTACAATACCCCCCTCTCCCACAATGAAGGCTGTCTGTCCTCCCGGGTGGAAGTCCGCATCCAGTAGCGCCTCGCTGCCATCCCAGGTCAATTTTGAGTGTGCTTGGGGTTGGGATGCCTCGATTAGGAATATTGACGAGTCCGCACCATGCGCGACGACGATCTCACCGTCAGGGGAGATCGTGGCCCCCTCGAGCCCCAAATCAACTTCCCCGAGCCTCACCACTTCCCCCAATTCGACTGCGGAGTCGGCAGAGACTGTTGGCAATAGGAACAAGACGATGGCACTGACGACTATCCTGCCCCTCACGCCCCCGACCATCATCGCCCGGACCCGTCTCGTCCGTTTAGCCGTTCTACATACTCCCAAGGACGCCGCCGGTCGGCAGCATTGAAGTGACGTCTGCCCCGTGGCGAGTCTATGGAGAGATTCGACGTACGCAGGGGGCTGGTGAAGGATGTGACTGCGAATGGCGGCCTTGGTGTGCTGGCGCGCGAATTCTTCGACAACGTCGAGGTCGTCGACGAGAACTCCATGAACGCCTCGCACGGGATCATGACGGCTATCGAGGCTAGATACGACAATGGCGCCCTCATTGTGGACGTTACAAACGTGCCTCCGGACTTCGACGATTCCGATGCCATGAAGGCCGCAATGGACGCACGAAAGCGGTGGACCAAATTCCTCGATCAGGCAACCGGATACAACTCTAAGCAGCGTGGAGACAAGGCTAAGGAATGGGCCAAGAAGGCGACGAAGGCCAAGTCTGCAATTTCTGCAACTAGGCACTTCATGGGGATGACCGAGGGCATCCCTGAGGACAAGATCTCCCAGGCAAATATTCTCATCAAGGAGATCGAGACCTTGCTAGCCTCGAACGACAATACCAAGGCCGCCGGCCGCGCTGGGAAACTGAACAAACTGTTCGACTAGAGGTGGACAATGCCAATGGAAGACCTTTCCTCGATGCTAGACGAGGCAGCGAGCTCTCGATTGGAGCGCATGTTCGCTGGCTGCGAGGAGGTGGTTGGCGCCGAACACGTCGTCTCGGTACTCGCAGGTGGCCCCAGCCACTCTGGCGACGAACAACTCGCCGCCTACATCGGAATAGAGCCGAGCGGCACGGCTCACCTAGGATATGTCATCCTTGCGGACACCATACGAAACATGCTCGATGAGGGTGTCAATGTCATCATCCTGCTTGCAGACTGGCATGCTTGGGTCAATGACAAGTTCAACCGCGACATGGACAAGATCGCATTGGCCGGCGAGTACATGACAGAGGTGTTCCGTGTTTTGCTAGACAGCCCGGAGGAGGGCGAAGGCCCAGGCCAACTCCGGTTCCTCAGCGCCTCCGATGTCATGGATTCGGGAAAGTACTGGGAACGAGTTCTTCGATGCTCAAAGAACATGAGCCTATCGAGGGTGCGCAGGACTTTCAGCATCATGGGGAGGGACGAAGCCTCGTCCGACCATGATCTCGCAGCGTTCTACTACCCGGCCTTGCAGGCCGCTGACATCTTCGAGCTCGAGGTCGATATCGCGTTCGGAGGCATGGACCAGCGCAAGGCGCACATGTACATGCGAGAGGTCGCTGACCGCCAAGGCTGGACGAAGGCGACCTGCATCCACACCCCTATGATATCCGGACTCGGGGGTTCGGGGGGTCGGATGGAATCGTTCGATCACAAGATGTCGAAATCGAACCCTAACAACGCTATATTGCTTCACGACGACGAAGACGAAATCCACAGAAAGATGAAGGGGGCCTTCCTAGAGGTCGGCAATCCCGAATCCCCCGTTTTTGAAATCGCTAGGCACATCTTACTACCTATCGAGGGCAAGATAAACGTGAATCCGAAGCCGGAGTACGGCAAGCAATCCGCGTGGACCGACTTGGACTCTTTCGTGGAGGCTGTCGGAAGTGGCGAAATACACCCATACGATGCAAAGATGGCAATCACCGATGGCCTAGTCGAGGTCCTCTCGCCACTTTCAGACCATTATAAGTCCAACAGTGCCCTGCTCTCCGCAATGGCCCAAATCACCGGCTCTCAGTAGTACGTTTTCAATTGCCACTCATTAATTCCGTGCAGGGACAGCACTCATAATGTAGTCCAATTCCGAATCGTCAGAGGCGTGTGCCATGGCAGAGGTCGGCATCGATGACATCGCGCTTCACTTTCCACGTCTGTACTTCGACATGGAGGACTTCGCGAAGTTCCGCGGGGCCGACTTCGGCAAACTCAACAGAGGGCTCGGTCTGTCAGCGATGTCCATCCCCGATGTCCATGAGGATACGGCCACTATGGGGGCCAATGCCGTTTCCCGCCTAATCGACAGGAACGGCTTGGCACCGTCTTCAATTGGCAGGATCTACCTTGGAACCGAGTCAGCCCTTGACGGCGCCAAGCCAACTGCTACCTACATTATGGACATGCTCGAGCAACGATACGCCCCGACCCATGGGGATGACTGCTTCAGGAACTGCGACGTCGTCGACCTCACCTTCGCTTGCATCGGAGCCGTGGATGCTATGCACAACACGCTAGACTGGTCGGCCCGCGGTGGAGAGGAACGCAATAGGATAGGAATCGTCGTGTTCGCTGACAATGCCAAGTACGACCTCGGATCGTCCGGGGAATATACCCAAGGAGCGGGCGGGGGTGCGATTTTGATCCGCCACAACCCAAGGTTGCTGGTTATTCCAGACATCTGGGGGGTTTCCACCATGCCAGTACACGACTTCTTCAAACCCCGACGCGAGGTCGATACCCGTACCGTAATCGAGAACGTCCTAGACCTCGCCAGGGAGTCGGGGGAGAGCATCAAGTCGAACCTCGCTGAGAAGATTCTGAAGTACCTTCCACGCTCCAGCAAGAAGAACGACGTACTGTTCGAAAACGAGAAGCTGATGATTCACAAGGACACCCCTGTCTTCGACGGGCAATTCTCGAATAGGTGCTACTCCGAGTCCGTGAAGCAGGCTTTCATCGACTTCCGTGCCAAGTCAATCACAGAGGGTAGGTACGATCCAAAGACGGACGAGATCCTCACCAACCAGTGGAGTAGGATCATCGTGCATCTTCCCTATGCCTTCCAAGGTAAGAGAATGTTCCCGGACGTTTTCCGACATGACCGCAGGCACCTGCCAATGTGGGAGAAGATTACCGATGCGATCGGCCAAGAGCCCCTGCCGGAGGACTTCCCAGACACTCCCAAAGGCTTGGAGGAGTTCGAGAACGCGAACGACGTATACCGCAGGCTGATCTCCAAGACGGAGGAGTTCCGCTTGTTTGTAGACGAGAGGATCGAAAAGACCCAGCGCGCCTCGAGCCTAATCGGCAACCAGTACACCGGCTCCATCTTCCTAGCTTTGATGTCGGCCATGGAGTCCGACTACATCGACAACACCGAGATGGTCGGCCGAAGAATAGGCCTGTGCGGCTACGGCTCGGGGGCCAAGGCCAAGGTTTTCGAGGGAATCGTTCAGCAACAGTGGCGCGAGATTGCTTCCAGATTCCACCTCTTCGAGCGACTCTCCACCCGACATGCGATTAACAAGACGATCTACGAGGCCCTACACAAGGGCAAGCGCAAGCGATCTGTGGTTAAGCCGAATGGCGAGTTCGCTTTGGTCGGAATAGGTGGCGAGGGCCAACTCGAGGGCCAGCGTCGCTACGAGTGGTTCGACTGAACTCAAGCGCCTACTCTAGGATGCCCCTAACAGCCGAAATAAACCTCTCGACCTCCCCAATCGTGTTGTAGTGCAGGACTCCGACACGTAGGACCCCCTCTGGCTCTAAGTCGAGTGCCTCGGTAAGCTCGAGAGCATAGAAGTTGCCAGCCCATACAAAGATGCCTTGTTTTGCTAGGGCTTCAGCGATCTCAGAAGCCGTTTTGCTGGGGTGAGTGAACGAAACCGTAGGGGCTCGTTCATCGCTCCTGGCACTATCCGTGATTCCCCATATTTCCACTCCTTCTATGCCTAGTAGACCTTCGATCATTCGCCAGCACAACTCCTTCTCATAGGACTCGATAGCCTCGAAAGCCGCTCGGAGCGCCCCCCTCCTGGAAAGCCCCTCCCCCGAAGCCCTACTGCCGATCCAGGCAAGGTGCTCGATGGCTGCGAGAGTTCCTGCCAACCCCTCGTGGTTCTGCGTCCCGGTCATCCACCTGAAGGGAATCTCCTCGGTCGATACCCGTAACTTCGCAACTGGTAGCTCTGCCAGCCGCTCTGCTCTACCCCATAGCACTCCCTGATGCGGCCCGAAGAACTTGTACGACGAGCAGAGCAGGTAATCGCACCCCATCTCCTTGACGTCAATTAGGCAGTGCGGGGCGTAGTGCACCGCGTCGACCACCACCTCAGCACCGAACTCATGCGCCCGCTCGACGATTCTTCGTACGTCGTTGATGGTTCCCGAGAGGTTTGAGGCCGCACCTACGGCCACGAGGACCGTTCGCTCGTTCATCGACTCCTCGATGGAGGACGAGTCTAGGGTGCAGTCGACGGGACTCACGTCGATTTTTCTGAGGGTCGCTCCGGACCACTCGGCTGCAAGGACCCAAGGTCGGACGTTGCCATCGTGGTCCAAACGCGTCACCACAACCTCGTCACCCTCTCCCCACGTCCTGCTAAGTGCGCTTGCGAGCTGGATGTTCAGGCTGGTCATATTCTGTCCGAAGGCGACTTCCCGGTGATTATCGCACCCAACGAAGTCGGCACACGCACGCAGCGTCTCCTCGATGAGTTGGTCGGTTTCCCTTGAGGTCGCGAAAGACATCCCGATGTTGGCGTTTTGGTGCAGCAGGTAGTTTCCGACCGCATCAGCGACCGATTGCGGAACCTGGCTGCCCCCAGGACCATCGAAGAAGATCGCCCTATTCCCATCGACCTCGCGTGCGAGCCCCGGGAACTTGTCCCTGACCTCATCGATGGGGAAAGCAGTCACCAAGACACCTCATTCAGGAGCGAGCGATCGACTGATCACGATGCGCTGGACCTCCTGGGTACCCTCGTAAATCTGGGTTATTTTGGCATCTCTGAAGAAGCGCTCGACTGGGAAGTCGGTCGTATAGCCATAGCCTCCGAGAACTTGGACCGCCCTCTCGGCGACCCACATCGCTGTATCTCCCGCGAACAGCTTGGCCATGCTGGCCTCTTTGGTGTGTCTTGGCGCGCCATGTTCGTAGTGCTGCTGCTTTGCCCAAGCCGCCTTGTAGACCATGAGTCGAGCTGCCTCTATCCGGGTTGCCATGTCAGCGAGGTAATTGCCAATGCCCTGGTGGTACGCGATTGGCTTTCCGAAGGTCTCTCGCTCATGAGCGTAGTTCAGTGAGGACTCGAATGCTCCCTGCGCAATGCCGAGAGCCTGAGCGGCGATCCCAATCCGGGAATTGTCGAGGGCATTCATGGCAATCGGGAAGCCATCGCCAGGTTCCTTTAGCACGTTTTCCACGGGGACCTTGCAGCTCTCCAGGAGGAGTGAGCAGGTATCGCTGGAGCGAATACCCAACTTGTCCTCCTTCTTCCCCACTGAGAAACCTTCGAAACCCCTCTCGACGATGAAAGCGGTCGTCCCCCCATGCTTCTTATGACCGTACTCGGGGTGGTTGACGTCCTTGGCGAATAGGATGTAAATGTCAGCACTCTCCCCGTTGGTTACCCACATCTTCTCGCCGTCGAGGAGGTAGTGGGATTCGTCGTCGCTCAACTGAGCCCGGCAGCTCAAAGACGCAGCATCGGTTCCCGCACCGGCTTCGGACAGTGAGTAGGCACCAATTTCATTACCGGCGAGACGACTGAGATACTTCTGCTTCTGCTTTTCGCTGCCATGCAGGGATATGGTCTTGGAGCATAGGCCGACGTGCACGCAGAACATCACTGAGAATGAGGGGTCCACCCTGGCTAGCTCTTCGACGATGATGGCCTCGGTCACGTCGTCGACGGGATTGCCGCCGTACTGCTCTCCAATTGTGATACCTTGGAGTCCAAGTTCGCAGAAGGCCTGCCACTCATCCAGAGGAGCCTGCTGTGCCTTGTCCCTCTGGAGGCAGGTGGGGGCCAGTACATCTTCGGCAAAGCCGCGCACCATCTCGCGAATCATGCTCTGCTCTTCCGTCTCCGTTATCTCCAAGCCACTCCCCTCCGGGGGAGGCGGGCCGCATTGTTAATCTCTCGTAGCACCACTCAAAAGCGAGCGTTCCATGCGAATACTTCAAATCTGAAATTATCCGGCCGCCGGTCGGAATCGAAATGGCTGGCGGGGATTTCTTCGAGTTCAGTATCGCTCATGACAGGAAATATACCCTCGATCACCTCTGGGTCCAGGTCCTTGAGGAGAAAGACGATGACAAGACTGTGAAAATAGGAGTCAGCGAGTTCATTCGAGCTGAATACGGCGATATAGTAAGAGTGGTACTGACGAAGCCCGAGGACGACAGCGAGTTCCAGATTCGCAATGACGACGATGCCACCGAAGACGACGACGACTTGCTCGCCGGACCCATCGCAAGCGGTGATGAGCTAGGAGTCGACGACCTGCTTATCACGATTAGGACTACCGAGGATCGTATTCTCATTAATGCGCCGTTCCCTTGCAGGATCATCGAGTTAAACGGAGACGTGGAGGATAACCCAGACCTGGTTAATGAGGAAGCCTACGGCGATGGTTGGTGCATGATCGTCAAACCGCACGACTGGGACGAAGACATGCACTTGGACGAGGGCGAGTACATCGAGTACCTCAACGAGATTTGATTAGGGCCAGGACAAGTTCGGCCACTGATCTGGGTCCGTCTCAGCCCATGCGATTCCGTCCAGTAGGGCTAGAACGTCCTCCGAGCTGCTTAGGTCCTCTTCGATCTGCCGCCTGTGCAGCCAACCCTTGAGCCTGCCAAGGCGCTTGCTGGGCTCCAAACCAGTCACCTGGGAGAGCATGTTCCCATCGACCAAGGGGGCGTTTCCAGCCCTTAGGGGCTCCGTCGAACTCAGAGCGCCAAGGAATTCCGAGGTGTCACGGTGCATGCCATCAGAGTATGAGACCAACTCTTCCTGGCGCACCTTCGGAAGCGCGACCCTGAATTTCCTGATGCTACTTGGATGTGCATCGAGTGTGACAGTTCTGCAGTCATGGAGAAAGGCAACAGCCCTAGAATCATCTTTGGAGATCCTCAGAAGTCTGCTGAGCACCTCGCCTAACTCCCCTCCATCGCGTTCGTCAGCACTGCAAATTAGGGCCAGGTTGACGCGCCGATTACTCGTCATGTCCACTCCCACTTCGTCGGTCGCAATACCCGGGAGAATCGCACCAATGACGCCGTGAGAACGCATCTTAGTGACGATGGCTCCTACGTTATCCCCTGAGAGGATTCGCGCTAGTTCTGAACCGATCCTCTCCTTGGAAACGTTATCGAGCATAGCGAGGTTTCCTCTGATGGCCTTGCTAAGGCCCGAATCGAGACCTCTGACGCCCTTCTGGCCCCAATCAAGGAACCTGAAGGCCCTCATAATCCGCAGGCCATCTTCCCCAATCCTATCCGCAGGATCCCCAACCGAGCGTAGTATCCCTGAATCAAGATCTCCCAAGCCGCCAAATGGGTCTACGAGTTCGCCCGAGTTCCCGATAGCCATAGCGTTGATCGTGAAGTCCCTACGTGACAGATCGGCTTCTATGTCCTCGCCGAACTCAACGTCGTCCGGCCTCCTCCCATCTCCGTAGCTCCCTTCGCTCCTCAGGGTGGTGACCTCCCAGGTCCCCTCACCCTCATTAGACTCGTCGAGTCTGACACACACCGTGCCATACTGCTCGCCAATCAGTAGGGAGCGTGGGAAAATATCCTTGACCTCATCCGGTCTGAGGGTGGTCGCGATATCCAGGTCCCCTGTTTGACCCCCGGTTAGCGCTTCCCTGACCCACCCTCCGACTATCCAAGCGTCACCGCGTTTCCTCAACTTGCTGAGCACTGTTCGGTCATCGTTCCCGAGCCGACCAAGTAATTCCTTCATGGATATCGCACCCCCTACAGACGGTATGTCTTCAGGCGCAGATATATTGAGTCACGGCTCGTGCGGCCCCCGTGAGGGTCGAATTGGTTCCAATGGAAGTTCTCCGACCGCATGAACAGACTATCCCTAAGAAAGTCGACGAACTAGAGAAAATGACTCATCGGTGGAAAGCCTACGTCCTCCCCCTAGTCGTCGACAAGAACACAGGAGTGATTCTCGACGGCCATCACAGGCATCAGGTGGCTTTGAGGTTCAATCTCCTGTGCCTGCCATGCGTCCTAGTCGACTACACTGGCGATGACTCAGTAGAACTCGACGTTTGGCCCAATTGCGGCAGGGATTCCATCACCAAGGACGAAGTGATTGAAGCCGGGCTGTCTGAGAAGCTGTTTCCCCCAAAGACCAGCCGTCACAGGCTCCCGGACCACCTTCCACCTATTTCGATGCCCCTCTCGAGACTTTCACTGCCAGCGGTCAGCCTAGTTGAGTGAGCTGGCTTCGAATAGCAGGCTTCTTGAAATCGCCGATAGGGAATCGTCATCCGATTTCGAAAGGCTACTGACTATGTCAAGCGTAGTCTCATCGACCCGTCTGCCAATCAAGTCCTCAATTATCCTGGCCCTCAATACGGTGCTCTTGGATGGGTCGGATAGTATTGCGTTCCGTATGGGAACTGCCTCGTCTGACCCCTCTCCTCTGAGTAGTCTAGCGACAAGTCTGTCATCGGCGGTCGTCATAAGTCTGTTCGCGAGCCCCTCAACCTGCCACCATGGGATGCCCCTCAAACCGGTAGCGAGACTACTCACTAATCCTGCTGACCCCCCCTCGGTCAAATCCAGCACTAAGGCCGTAATTTTTGGGGAGCCGAGGGTTTTGCTAGCGAGTACTCCTATGGCCGCTGTTCTCATTGGGCCTTCTTTTCCCATGGCAATAGTGATCAGGAGCCCCTCAATCTCAGAATCTTCGTTGAGTTCGGGG
>JAYZFV010000072.1:0-22273 GCA_036336595.1 Thermoplasmatota archaeon
TAGTGGGGTCGAGGTAGATGTTGAGGCACTTGCCGCCAATCGGTTTGCCGTTGGTCTGGCTCAGCTTGGCGTTGATGTGGAAGGCCTCCTTGAGGTAGAGGATCTCAAAGGTGGATCCGTTCGGGAAAGTGTAGGTGATGTAGTCAGACCTGAAGGGACCGACCTCGGAGACCGCCACGCTCGAGTTTGAGAACACTGGGAAGAATTTCGTCACGCTTGCGTTGTGGTAGCGATACCGGTCGTTGTTCTCGTACGAGTTGAACTCGATCCTGACCTTGGCCTGTCCGGCCTCGACGCCGGAGAGGGGGCAGATAATCTCGAAGAAGCCGTTTTCGTCCGAGATGCCAGGGATGCAGGACGAAATGCCCCTATCGCCGGTGTCCATCTCGTACGTCACCCGAATAACCCTGTTCGAGAGGTTGCCTCCCAACTCATCGAGAAGCTGTCCGGTGACTATCATGGGCTTCTCGATGGGCTTCCCGGTATTCGGATCGATCTCGGAGGTGTAGACTATCTGTTCGTCGACATTGAGGGTGGTCCGGCCAATTAGGCTGAAGCCGTCGACCTGGAACTGCATGACCTTCCTGAAGTGATCGCTGTTCTGGATCGTGACGCATGGGTCCCATGCGCCAGACGTTGTCAGCATGTCGCTGTTCAGAGGTTCGCAACCCTCGTGAGGGAGGTTCTCCTCGAACCTGAGAATGACGTTGACGGGCCCGAAGCCATCTGGCAGGAAGGAGAATGGGTCGTCTCTGAGCAGTTGTGGGTCCAGTGTCTTCTCATGATGAATGGTGCCCGCAACCGGGCACAGGGTCTGTACAATCTGCCTATACGTCCTGTCCTCGAAGTCGATGCCCTCGAGGATGACCGAGACGTTTCCCCCGAGCTCTCCGCAGCCGGAGAGCGCTTGGCCGAGGTCCTTCTCGAACGCGGTTCTGTTATCGTCGGTGACTTGGGCGGTGAACTCCCAGATGTCCCCGCTCGACCTTATGTTCGGGGTGGTGCTGACGAGGCTAATGTACGTGCGCGACACGACCCACAGGTGAATCTGCGCGGAGTTTCCCTGCCTGAGGGCATCACCGAGGTAGGAGAAGCCGAGAGTGAAGTTACCGAGATCGTGAAGGCCGTCGATGGTCAGATTGACCCTGAAGACCCCGTTGTTGTCGGTGATGGAAATGCCGCTTGAGCCATCAGCGGACCAAGTGTAGTTAACCGGGACCTCCCTGACTGGTTGGTAGGCGTTGTCAATCAGTCGTGCCTCCACGCTCGTGTTTTGCCCACGATAGAGGCGTGGCACGGTGTTTAGCTGGAAGTCCGTTGTACCAATCACTGTCACGTTCGCATAGGCACCCGTCGCTGCTAGGATGGCTGACTGGTTGCCCGTGAAGTAGTAGTCGGACATAGTGAAGTCTGCCTTGACGCCGAATGTGCCAGCGGGATAGTGTGAGTACCAAGTCCAGTTGTAGTCGAACCTTGCCTCGCCTTCGACCATACTCGGTTTTCGGGAGTAGGCAGTCTCCAAGCTACCGGCGAAGACTCCGTTCTTGTCTACGTCCACTTGCAGGGCCAATGGGTCCTGGGCCCATGGGAAGAGCGTCCTGTTCCAAACAGAGCCGACGACCCTGAACGTCTCACCTGTGAACATCTCGGGAACTATCTCGCACCTGATGTCGCTACGGGGATCTAACGGATTGACCGGCCCGCAGGGTGGGGAGTCGAAATCCGCTCCGTTCTGCATAGCAATGGTCCAATGGGTCCCGTTTGAGTCGAGGAAGGGCATGAGGCTGCCTCCCGCTATGCCAGCGAGTCCCTGGGGCGTGCCGTCCCAGAGGATGGGGTATGGCTTGCCGAGGCTCGCCTCCGAGTAGACCAACCCAGCATTCTCCAAGGATGGGGCGTGGAATAGGGCTCGCCATGCACCGAAGGAGGAGCCTGTGAACTGGGTTCCGTCCCAGAAGAAGACTGGCCTGAAGGATGATACTATCAACTCTGCTTCCACGTACATGCGATGCATCGAGCGGATGAAGAAAGAGTCCGTCTTGGAACCCTCTAGAAATGGCCACGGCCACTCTTGGCCGAGGTCTGGCCTCGAAAATCCAATGAAGCTGTAGTCGCCGACTGGAAGGCTTGTGTTGGAGTAGACGTATGGCCCCAGAACGGTGTGCCGCTTCGAAACATTGTCCCAGACGATCTCCTCGTAACCACCCGTCGGTATGCCGGGTCCGTTGTCCAAGGTCGAGTTCCATTGCACCTGCTTCCAGATTCCCTGGTTGCCACTGGTCTGGACGAATGAGAGGGACACCCAGCCACCCGAATCGGCCCTGTAACCATATCCGTAGCCATCGTATACGGTGGGATGGGTGATGTTACCGAAGAGGCCTCCGCTGGTGGTGAATGAGACGGGTGCGTGTGTCAGCCTGTTGTCGAATATCCCGCGCTCGTAGTCGGCCGTGTAATGGACCTTGAAGTCGAGCTTGAGGGGCTGTTCGTCAGACCTGAACCTCTGGCCGGCAACGAATCCAACGGTAGTGTTGGCCCTGACCTCAACGGGGAATTTGTCGGTGACGCTGTAGTTGTGGAGGAACATCTCGGTGACCTCCGCATAGACATTGTAAGTCGTGTTCGGGCCGACGCTCAGGTCCTCTGGGAAGAGGAACTGCCCGACGATGAACCTACCGATATCGTCTGTGAGCACGTCTATCGTCGCGAGTGCAGTCGTCATGTTCCTCGTGTATTCGATATGAACCTGGACTGGTACCTGAGGTGCTGGAACGAACGCCGAGGTGTCGATATCCAGCCAGTACACGGATCCGTTGAATATCGCCGGTCTGTTATGGTCCAGCCACAGTACTGGTTGCGTAGTCAGGGTGATTCGGGTGGCTATCTTGTCATCGTCATCCAGATAGCCATCGTTGTCCGAGTCCCAGTCAGAGCTGCCTCCGTCGAACTCCTCGAACTTGTTGTCAGCATTGGGTTGGTCCCCGATGGAAGGGTTGTTCCAATCGAGGTCAAGCCTGCCGTCGGAGTCGTCGTCCACATCGATAGCGTCTGGGCCGGTGGTGTTGTTCGATGGATTGGCGATCCCGAAGCCATCGCCGAAGTCATCGTGGTCCCACGGGTTGGTAGACTCCATGTTGAACCTGGAAGGCCATAGCATGACCTCATCCTCATCCTTCATTCCATCAGCGTCGTCGTCATCGTCTATGTCGTCTCGAATGCCGTCGTTGTCGTGGTCCCACGCTGAGACTAGCGGTACCGTGAACTGCAACTCGAGGCTGTTGGGAATTCCGTCTCCGTCCCAGTCGTCGTCGACCCAGTTGAGGACGCCGTCGTTGTCGTGATCCCACGTACTCTGCTCCTCGCCCACAAAGCACTCCTCGTACCCCTCTTGAACGGCATCTGGTAGACCGTTGTTGTCGTCGTCAAAGTCCTCGCCATCGGGGACTCCGTCGTTGTCGTTGTCGACGTCGTAGTACTCCGGAAACATCAGACCCTGTCCCAGCACGCCCTTGTCCCAGACTGCTTGGTACCACCCATCCCCATCGGGATCGGTGTCCAAGCCGTCATCGTCCGAGTCCTCGCAGTTTGTGCCGGTGAAGTAGTAGGGCTCGTACACCCCATGGAGCTCCCAATCGTCGTCGTCGAAGTCGTCGTTGAGATCGACCTCGAAGTAGTCCCAAACGCCATCGTTGTCGTCGTCGACGTCGAAGTGATCGTACACTATGTCCCAATCGTCGTCGAGGTCGTTGGTGTTGTTGAACATGCAGCTCGGTGTGAAGGAGAATGATGGCATCGGTTGCCCGCAATCGATGTCCGGGTCCTCGAAGTCGTCCAGCCTGTCCGCGACCTCGTCGGGAAACAGGTTGCCATTGGCGTCAGAGTTCCAGTTGAATAGGCCGCGGTTCAGTCCGACGTAGGCAATCCACAGATCTCGGTTGTTCTTGATCTCGTTGTAAGTAACTGCAGCGGATGGGGCGGGGTTGCTGCCCGGGTCGAAAGTGAACCAGAAGCAGTTGCTATCGCAATCGTTCTGCCCTTGGGAGTTGCCTCCATCGTAAGCACCATCCTCGTGCTGCGAGTCGGGCCGGGTGCTATAGGGCACGGTGAAGAGGTTCTGGTTGGAATAGGTGGGGGTCAATATGGGGTACCCGTACAGCCAAGCGTAGTTCAGGCCGCAGTCGCGCTCGATGAGCGCTCCGGCATAAATCGCTTGATACAGGGTGGTGCCGCACGAGTTGCCATCGAAGGTGCCGCCCATCTTGATGTCGTTGACATCGAGGACCCCGTCGTTACCCTCGTCCTGATCCCACCAGTCGGGCAGACCATCCCCGTCCTGGTCGACGTCGATGCCATTGACGAGCGAGTCTCCATCGGTGTCGATGTCGAAGAAGTTGTTACCGTTGTACGGGCTCCATCTCATGATGAGGTACCAGTAGAACTCCGGTATCTTGCCGTTGACCCGCGGGAATGAGAGGTCCCCCGAGTAGCCGTTGAAATTCAGCAGGAAGTTGTTATCCTCGTTGAACGGGTTGAAGCCCCATGTCATGTTCCAGTAGTAGGTGTAAGCGACGTCGTTGGGGTATGGGCGGAGTTGGCTGCCATCCTCGGAGCCATCGATTGCCTCGCCGTCGTCCTGTGGGTAGTTCCAACCGCCGTTGAACGGGTCGGTGTTGTCCGAGTCGACGAAGCCGCAGTTACCGTCATCGGGATCGTAGTAGTCGTTGATGCCATCGTTGTCGTCGTCCCAGTCCTGGTCATTCTGCAGTCCGTCCCCGTCGACGTCCGTGTCGATGTCGTTGGTGCCGTCATCACGGTACTTAGAGCCGTTCAGCTCGTGCAGGTCGGCATCGTTGTCCAAGTCGCAGTCAGGGTCTATGTCCAGCCAATCGAGGATGCCGTCGTTGTCGTCGTCGACGTCTACCCAGTTGTTCAGTCCATCGCCGTCCCAGTCGTTGAAGCCGGTGTACGACTTCCTCCATAGGAAGCAGTTGTCACTCGGGTCGCTGGGATTTGGGTTGTCGACGCTGGGGCAGTCCCAGGTCTCAACCTCAGCCGTCGAGTTTAGGGGGTAGGGGTCCGCTTCGTTCTCGATCCCATCGTTGTCCGAGTCCCAGGGGACGTCGGAGCTGTCAATCGCCCAACGAGTGGGGTTGTCGGGGTATTCCGTACCGCCCATGTCGGGGTCCAGCCAGTCCCAGACCAAGTCGTAGTCCTGATCGATCGGCCTGAACCGATCGTCGTCCAAGTCGCCATCGTAGTCGATCTCGCAGTCCGTGCCGGGGGTCTGGAATTCCAATGACATGACGGGGTAATCGCCTTGGCCGTCGTTGTTGGTGTCCATCTGGTGGCAGGCGTCTGGAATGCCATCGTTGTCGTCGTCAACGTCATACATGTCGGCTAGGCCGTCATTGTCGTCGTCCGTGTCTGAGGAGTCGGGGGACCCGTCACCGTCGTTGTCCGGGTCTAGGAAGTTGGGGATTCCGTCGCCGTCGAGATCGCCGTCGTAGATTGCGGTGAAGCTCTGGTTCCTAGGATGGTTGATTGCCTCGAGTGCGACGTAGTCCAACCCGTCGACGTAATCCGAGTAATCGGCACTGGACCACACTGACCAGTCATCCCACATTATGCCCTCGGCGCTGTCCATCCTGATTACTGGGTCATCGTACCTCCAAGGGTGGATGTCGTCGATGTCGTCCAATCCATCTCCGTCGTCATCCAGATCGAAGTAGTCCTGTAGGCCATCGGAGTCGAAGTCGCAGGGCCAGGTGAACTGGTCGATGCGGCCGTCGTTGTCGTCGTCCTCATCGTAGGAGCCCCTGCCCGTGCCGTCAATGTCCTCGTCGGGGACGCCGTCGTTGTCGTGGTCCATGGGGTTCTGGTCGACCCTGTATCCAGAACCGACTGCGTCTCCGGTCCATGGGTGGATCACGGACGTGACGACGTAGCGGTCCATGCTTACGTTCCTGGGGTCGGTTCCCTGCGTGTAGTCGATTGGCCCCTCGAGGATGCCGTCGTTGTCGTCGTCCCAGTCGAACTCGTCCAGAACTCCGTCGTTGTCGTGGTCATGGGGGTCGGTCCCGTAGCAGCCATCGAACCGCTCGATTAGATCGTTAATTCCGTCGTTGTCGTCGTCGAGGTCGTTCAGATCGTCGATGCCGTCGTTGTCGTGGTCTTCGGTGTTGGTCTCCTCGAGGAAGAATCCGTAACTCGAATCGAGCCCGAGGGCTGACACGTCAGAAATCTTACCGTAATATGACGCTGGATCGTGGTAGAACGGGTCCTGGAACGCCGCCTCTTGGAATGGGTTGGTCGCTGCGGGTTGGTTGTGGTTGGCTCCTTGAGCGGGGCCCGAGATCTGATCGAGTTGCTGATAGGCGGTTCTCTTGGGAATTTTTTCTAGGTCGGTCTCGGTCGTGCCCTCGTCATCTTCCCCCAGGAACATAAGCAGTTGCGTACTGAGCATCATCAAGGCGACCATGAAGATTGCTGGCAGTAGCCCCTGTGCCCCATCGCTCGTGTCTCGAATCTGCATTGTATCCCTGCTTCCTCTCGCGGAGAGTGTAACCGGCCAAATCAGCCTGCTTATCAATGGATTCGTACGCATGGCCTGAATCGTATCACACAGGCTCCGGAGTATCAAGGACGGGCGGTCTACTCGAAATTGGTGCCTGCTCGGATTCCCTATGCCCTGTGATACGGTGTGCCGCGGTTAATCTCGGACGCTCTGTATAGCTGCTCCATCAGAACTGCGGCGGCTAGTTCGTGGGACATGGTCAGGGCAGAGAGTGACATCAGCGAGTCTGCACGATCCTTGAGGGAGTCGCTGAAGCCGTCGCTAGAACCAATGGCTAGATGGGTTGGACCGCTATCGAGTCCTGCGGAAGAGAGCCACGAGGAGAGTTCCAGACTCGTGTTCGACTCGCCGTTCTCGTCGAGCAGGACCAGCGAGCCGGTCAGGTCTGACAGTTTCCTCTCGTAGGCCTCTGGACCTCGGCGCTCTGTGTGAATCTCCACACTGATGCCCCTGCCTCTGACTCTGCTCTCGTAATCGCTGACGATTGACGCGATGGACTTGTCTTTGGGTGTCCCGTGCAGATGGACCACCACGCGTCCCATGTTCGTTCGTGGCGAACGCTCCACTTAGCGATTCGCAAACCATCAAGACGGTCGGCTCCGGCGTTCACTTGAGAATCATGGGTTGGTGGCCGTTTAAGCGCAAGTCTGGCTCATTCGACAACGAGCCCCATATTCGCGGATCGAGGTTGTGGATCCAAGACCTGCGGGAGGTCTGCGAACTGTGCTTCGACAACCGTGCGGAGGGACAGAGGAGGATCAGGCAGATGCAAATCGAATGGCGGGACGCGCACGCTGGGGGCGAGGTCGATGACGCGCTGCTACAAGGGCTCGACAGGCGCGCGTTCAGGCTTCTCAGAGCCGATGAATCGGAGTGGGTGAGGTGGTTGGACGAAGATGGCTTCTGGAAGCCCGGTTGGGGTAGCGGCGAGGCGACGGAGTGAGATGATGCTATTCTGGGTCGGGCTCTTCCTAGGTGTGGGATGCGTCACTTACTACCTCAGCAGGCTGCAGCCGTTCCCCGAGATCGGCGGCAGATTTGCGGGGCTCGTCCTCGTGTTCGCACTGATATTATGGATCTCAAGCACGAGTCCTAGGCAGGGCTCTGATCAGTTCCCCGCAGTGCTCTCAGTAGTTGTCGGAGGAGCGGCTGTTGTTTTGGGGGTTAGGAACATGGGGGTCACCAAGCAAGATGTGATTCTAGCCCCTCTGGCTGGTGTGCTATTCTGTGTGGGGGGGATTTCACTGCTCGTAGGGCGCTGGGAAGACTCTGGGCAGGCCGAGCAGATTGGTTCTTTCATCCTAGCGAGCACCATCGTGATGCTCGAGATCTACCTAGTTTTCCGGGGGCTGGTAATCGGGGTACCCGGAATCACTTGGTCGAAATCAGGACTGAGGCAGATTCACCGAGGCCTTATTCATGGGCCTAACGGTGCCATCTCACACTTCGAGCGCTCTTGGGACATGGAGGATCCGTGGATCAATTCGATGAGTCACGCAGCATTGGTGCTGATACACAGGGAGCTGGGAAACTCGGATGACGAGAAGGCCCATCTCAGGGAGCTGGAGAAGGAGGGGGGGTGGGATTCAGTAGATTCGTCATGGACGGAAGCCATCGAGTCGGCGCTCTCCAAACTCTCCCTATGATGCCCTGAGTACGATTGAAAGCGTCTAACCCCTCGCAGCCTTCGATGGTCCGAATCAATAGGGTCCATACCGGTGCCGGCGATGGTGGGGAGACCTCATTGCTGGATGGGTCGAGGGTCGGCAAGCAAGATGACAGGGTGGGACTGTTCGGAACAATTGACGAGTTGAACTCACAGATTGGAGTTGTCAGGATGGAAATTTCCCGATCTGAGACGCTGCAGGGTGACCTCAGGACCTCTGCCGATGATGCTCTGGGCCTCGTTCAGCAGGAGCTATTCGACATCGGTGGAGAGTGCTCGTGCCCGCCCGACGCAATCCCTGTGAACGTGGCTCTAGTAGGGAGTGAGCAGGCTGACCGCCTCGTCTCCGAGATGGACGTCTGGCTGGAGGACCTCGAGCCACTGGAGTCATTCATACTTCCAACTGGCTCGCCGCCAGTGGCAACTATGCACGTCGCCAGAACGGTAGCGAGAAGAGCGGAGAGGGAAGCCTGCGCGCTGCGTGAGAAGGAGGGAGGGCAGGCCTTGCGACCTGAGGTGATGGCTTACCTGAACCGGCTTTCGGACTGGCTGTTCGTCCTCGCAAGGTGGGTTGCGCATAGCACGGGCGAGGCAGAGACGCCATGGACCCCGCTAGGCGAGCGGGGGGCCTGAGTCAGGCTCTGCGATCAGTGCTCCTCAGGTGCTCGCGGGCCGAGCGGAGAAGGTCCTTCTCTTGCTCGAAGGTGACCTGCTGCTCGGCTTCCTCGAATTCGAGCCACAGGTAGTTCGTGTGCTCGTGGGAGAGGGAAACTTCGAGTTGGTCTGTCTCTGCGAGGTACCAGAAGACCTGCTTCGGTATTTGCTTGCCCTTCCTTCGGAAGGTGTACTGAGTCCTCTGGCTCCAACCCTCGCTTATCGTTACGTTGGTGATTCCCGTTTCCTCGGTCAGCTCCCTAACCGCGGTGGAGTGGTGGTCGGGGTCCCCCTCTTCGACGTGACCCTTGGGGAAGCTCCAGTGGCCTTGCGGGTACTGCAGGAGCAGGATGCTGTCGAAGTTGACTAGGATGAAGCCGCAGGACGTCTCCATGCCCCCTCCAACTGCGTCGTACACATCCCCAATGAGCTGCGGTCGCGGATGAAAACCTTGCGCGGCCCGAGCACTGTGTTGCGAAACCACCATTGAGGGGGTGCCAGGGCTCCCTTGGGATGGGACCCTCCCCGCTTGACCTAGACATCCGTCGCATTGTCACCGACAGCGACTTGGATGGGGTTGTCACAGCCGCTATCCTGCGTCGATGGTGGCCGGAGGCTGCGGTCGTCTTCGGCCACCCAGGGGAGCTGCGAGCGGGTCTTCTCGACGACTGCATCGATCGATGGACGGCTGTCTGTGACCTGCCGCGCCACCCTGACTGCGGGCTGAGCATCGACCACCACCAGTCCAACGCGCCCTCTGGGAATGGTAGCCCCGGTACTACCACCGTCTGGCGGGACACGCCCTCGGCTGCGAGAATCGCCTACGAATTGGTGTCCGAGCGGATGGATCTGTCCGACCTCGACGATCTCCTTGTCTGGGTGGACAAGCTCGATAGCGGCGGAATCACTCGGGAGGAGTACCTCTCAGACCACCCCGCAGTCTGGTTGGGTCGCGTGATTGATGTCGGCGAGGGTACAGCAATGAGCATCCTCGAGTCATTGCAAAGGGGGGAAGAAACCGAGGCGATCCTCTGCGATGCGAGCATCGCTGTTAGGCTCGCTGAGCGTCGGGCCCAGCGCGTGGTCCTCACACAAGCCATTCTCGAGCGGGTGTACGTGGACGATAGGTTGGCAATCGCGCGCCTCGAGGACCTCGGCATGCGCTCGAACGGTTACCACGTGACTGCGCTTGTGGGAGATGCCTGCGATGCCTGCGTGATTGTGCATGGTAACGTCGGAGCGGTTTTCGGCGACGAGGGGAGATATCCCGTCTCAGCCTCGTTTTACACGAACTCGTTCCTTCACCCAGAAGGTGGGATCTGCGATCTCACTCGCTTAGCCACCCGCTTCGACCCAGATGGGGGAGGCCACGCCAACGCCTGCGGTTGCAGGATCCAGCCATTGAAGGACGGTGGGAGGGATTCGAGGAAGGTGGTAGATTCTGACATCGAGGCTAATCTGGCTGCTTGGCTTGGAATGTGGGCAGAGCGCTAGTCACAGAATCGTCAGCAAGTAGAGGAAGCCCAAGAATGCGTGGATCACGACGAGCAGGGCCATTAGGTCGCTGAACTTGCCGTGCAACTCCTTCTGTCTAGCAAAAGGCTCGCCGGAGACCCTCGCATCACGGGTTCTCCGCCCTAGCCTCCAGAGAACGAGCATCAGTATCAGCCCTAGGAGGCCAGCCCAGCCGTGGAAGTGCCCTGGAAGCAAGAACGAAGTTACATCGTTGGCATCGATTAGACCCCTGACCGCATTGGAGCCGAAGGCCAGTGCGACGACGCATAGAGTTGCTACTGTGATCCTGTCGCCCATCCGTTCGTGGAGCTTGAGGGAGGCCATCCTGTCGTCTCCCTTGAGCTGGCGAGAGTCCTGGCGCCACCGCCGCTGGCCATAGAACACCCAAATTAGCGTGAGAGCGGCCAGAGGATGAATTAGCACAATGACGGTGCGAACCGGGTCCACGCTCCATGGTGGGGTCAGCCTGACTTAGTAATCGTCCTGTCACCGGCTAGTCGGAAGTGATTGAGATCGACTCGCCGAGGCGTCGCATTATGGTGGTGGCCGACTCGATGCTACGCACTGTCTCGACGCTCTTGCCAGCAGAGTAGAATTTCTTCTTCTTAGCCGTGTTCTTGCTCTTGCTCCTCGATAGGTACCGCAGGCGGATGAACGAGTTCGCGTTCAGCATCATTCGGGCTGTGTGCTTAAACCGACTATTCAGGAGCTTTCGCATCACCCAGGAGTTCTCCTGCTTGAAGCCGGGGGACTTGATTACCGAGATTGGCACTCCGGTCAGGCGATTAGTCCATGTGATGTCGTCCTCTACGGCATCGACGATGGCGTCTTTGTAGTCCTCAGGGGTGTTGCACTCGGTGGTGGCGATGAACCTCGTTCCCATCTGAACGCCGTCGTATCCGATCTCCAGGGCCCTGTTCAGTTCCGCCTCGCTGCCTATGCCCCCAGCGCAAATCAATGGGAGTCCCATGTCATACAGCTCCTCGTACATCTCCTCCATGGACATCGGTCCGAGATGCCCGCCAGCACGGTCGTTGACGCATATCAGGCCATCGACGCCGCACTCCTTCCCCTTCTCGGCCCACTTGCGGTTGGTGACGTCGTGGTAAACCACGCCACCGTAGGCGTGGACCTTCTCGCACACCCAGTCGGGCTTACCCAAGGAGGTGACGAAGAAGCGGATGCCCTCCTCAAGCGCGATGTCGATCCAGCCGGACATCTTCTCGAAGTACTTCTTGCTGCCTTTCTCGATGAGGGCGTTGAACCCGATAGGCTTGTCAGTAAGCGAGCGGATGAGACGTATCCCCTCGCGAAGGTCGTGCCCATGCACATATGTCATTGAGACGGGTTGCATGATTGCCAGGCCGCCGCCTTCGGCTGCCGCGGCTACTAGCTCCGGATTAGAGCACGGGTACATAGCCCCGCAGATGATGGGGTACTCGACCCTAGCGTGCTCGGTTAATCGGGTATGGAGCGCCATGGGTTCACCTGTCTTGCAATACGCGGAAATTCCACTTGAAGATCCATGCGGAGACGGTGTCTCCGGAGGCGTCGCGGCCCACGGACTTGAGATCGCAGTCGACGGATTCGCCTGTGTCCATGCTGCGTTCAATGGCCTTGCGGGCGCTACCGACGTTCTCGCAGGTGAAGGTGACTTTTCCCTTTGCGCGCTTGGTGAAGGTGCTTTCGACGCCGACGACGAACATCCTCAGCTTCTCCGGCATCGACCTAGAGATCGCGAAGGGGACGGCCCCGGTAGCGAGCTCCGCACCCATTCCCTGGACCGCCCAGTACATCGTTCGGAACGGGTTCTGGGTTCTCCATCCACCCGGTAGTGCGGTGACGCAGGTGGTTCGATCGATTCGATCGATTCTGAGTCCGACGAAAGCAGCTGCCGGCATCGATAGAGTGGCGAAGACGCGGAATCTCATTCGTCTCCCGAGGCCCTTGAGCTCCGAATCGAGCTTCGCTTCGTTAATCGGCGTTGCACGACCTCCCGTAACCTGTCACCCGCCAGCGCTCATCAAGGCATCCACCATGTCGCAATATCGTAACATGGCCTCATCCTCGGGGGTTCCTTCCAAGCGCTTCCAAAACTTCCACTTCCAGCGCTCCTTGACGTCGCCTCTGGGCCTTCCACTGCAATCCCCTTCAGATCCCTGCTTGAAGAGGGCATAGAGCTCGAGCAGTTCCTCGTCCGAGGGCTTAGATGAGAGTCTCCATACCCTCTTCTGGGCGCGCTCGAACCTGCGTCTCAAACTCATTCGCTCACGTTCCTATTGTAGCCGAGTTGTGACTCCATCCACGCCTCAACGGTCGAGCGACGCTCATCCGTTTCCGCAGTGGATGTGTGGGGGATGTCAAGGACGTGGATTTCGGTATTCTCAGGCATGTGCTCTTGGATTAGTGCGAAGTGATCGCCTCCTAGGATCTCGTCATGCTCGGATTGGACCACGAGCGCGGGCACCTCGGGGATGCCCCAGTACGGGAGCTCCGAGTTGGCGTACCTTACATTCAGGTCGGGGTGGATTCGCTCGTGCTCCCTCCTCAGTACATGTCTTACCCATGGCTTCGCCATGACCATCCTACCCGGTAGCTTAGAGTCGATGATCTTGGGGAAGGATGCCGCCGGTGATTCGAGGACAATCCCCTGTAGCGCCTCTCCCCACCAGCCAGAGAGGTGCGAAGCGAGCCTAATAGTCAGGAACCCGCCCATTGAGTGCCCGTAGATCCATAGCCTCTGTGGCATGAATCCCAGAGCCGATGGCGCCTCTTCCAAAAGCCCCTCTATGTCAGCCAAGACCTTCAGGAGGGTCCAGTCAATCCTGCCTCTTTGGTTGCCGAAGCCTCTCTGGTCGAGGGTGATCACGTTGACGCCCATGCTATGGACATGCAGTGGTCTCGTCTCCCCGCGAGAAATGCAAGAATTGTAGCCGTGGAGGAAAAGAAGCAGGTCCCCACTCTCCTCGTCAGACTCGAGTAAGTACGCCTTGAGTGTCTCATCACCCCAACCCATGAAGGTGAATGGCTTCCATCTGGGGTCTATTGGATCTGCGGGGTTGAGGCTGCTAGTGACGAACACTGACAGGTATATCCTCCAGTACACAAGGAGCCAAGCGGCGAATGGGAGCGTGATGCCCAACAGCAACCAAGAAGCCTGACTGGCGCGCCACTCGGGGAATACCGCTAGGGCGAGTAGCTCCCCGGGAATCATGGCCATCAACACCCCTGGGATGGTCGGTGCCCAGTTGACTGGAGTCCTTTCGTATGCTGCCGCTCGGCCTCGTCTGAGGGTTCTACCAAACCCCTCTTTCGCTAGAGTCAAAACATCGCCTCCGGGTATTCCATCGTGGTCTTGTGTCCGGATTGGACCTTGGCCGCTAGTCCTAGCGTCTCAGGGAAAATTCGCTTGAAGAAGAAGCGCGCGCTGGCAATCTTGGCGTCGTAGAACGGCTCTCCGGCGTTCTCGATCGCGATCCTAGCCATCCTCGCCCACATGTAGGCGAGCAGGACATTGCCGAAGTAGCGGCAGTAGTCCGTGGCGCCGGCAGCCAGGAAGTGGGGATTGGCCTGACCCTCGGCAATCATAAGGAGCGTGAGCTGTTGGAGGCCGCGGACTCCCTGATGGAGTGGTTTGTTGAACTCGGACATCTCGGGAACGTCGCGGTTCTCCTCGATGAACTCGGTGAGCGGCCACATCAGGTGGCGCAGGTTCCTGCCCATGTCCTGGGTAATCTTGCGCCCGGCGAGGTCAAGCGCTTGGATGCCGTTTGTGCCCTCCCAAATCTTGGAGATCCTGACATCGCGATAGAACTGCTCGACCCCATATTCAGAGATGTACCCGGCGCCTCCCATTATCTGCATGCAAGTTGAACATGTTTCACACCCAAGATCTGTGAAATGCGCCTTGGCAATGGGGGTGAAAAGGGCGACTAGCGCGGTGGCCATCTCAGCCTCCTCTGGGTCGTCGCTGTGCATTTGGTCCAGAAGGAGGCCGATCCAAGATGCGAGTGCCCTGCAGCCCTCGTTGTTCACTTTCGCCTCGAGAAGCATTCTGCGGACATCAGGATGGACGAGGATGTTGTCCGCGGCTTCATGGGTGTCTTGTATTCCCTTCAAATCCCTGCCCTGACGGCGTTCGCGCGACCACGCGAGAGCGTTGTCATAAGCCACGGCGGCGAGCCCGACCCCCATGAGTCCGGTTGCTAGGCGCTCTCTGTTCATCATCTCGAACATCAGAGGCATGCCTCCATGCAACGGGCCCACTAGCCAACCTACCGAGTCGTCTAGATTCATCACGCACGTGGGAGACGCATGGATGCCCATCTTCTCCTCGGTCCCCGAGCAGGTCACTCCGTTGTGCTCGGAAGCGAGATTGTGCGAAACCCCCCCCAAGCCTCCTGACTGCCAATCCTCTGACAGGAACTTGGGGACGAGGAAGAGCGAGATTCCCTTGGTCCCCTCGGGGCCCCCGGGTGCCTTGGCCAGAACCAAATGGACGATGTTCTCAGTCATGTCGTGCTCGCCGTAGGTGATGAAGCACTTTGACCCGGAGAGCCGATAGGTGCCATCTTCCTGGGGGTCTGCCTTGGTTGCGATGATGCCAAGATCGGTCCCGGCGTGGGGCTCGGTAAGGCACATCGTGCCTGTCCACTCTCCCGTTGCGAGATTCGTGGCGAAATAGTCTATCAAATCCTTTCTCCCGTGCTTTACCAGCACGTCGTAAACTCCGATGGTAAGGGCTGGTAGAACACTTAGAGACATGCAGGTGGAGGTGCCAAACTCTGCCCACGTCACTGCTTGGAAGAATAAGGGCACCCCCATCCCACCATGCTCAGGGAGGCAGGACGTTGACAGCCAGCCCTCGTCGATGCCCTTACGATATGCGGCCTTGAACTCCTGAGGCATGGTGATCTGGCCGTCTTCGAACTTGAGTCCCTCCCTATCCCCGAGTTGGTTGATTGGGAGCCATACTTCACTGGAGTGGGTGGCCCAGCCCTCAATCAGACTATCGAGGAAGTCGGCGTCGAAGTCGGCGTAGCCGAGTCGCTGTACGGTCTCGATTGCAGGCAAGACCTCGTGGTAGAGGAATTGATAGTCCCTGATGGGCGGCTCCCATACTACCATCGCATCACCTCAGTTCCTCAGTGGCTTGCCGGTCTCAAGCATGTGTTGCATGCGATCAAGGGTATCCGGGTGGCGGCCTAGTCTCCCGATAACAGTCCTCTCGAGCTCTAGGACTTCATCCTCCCCGAGGGACTCGGTGATGTCTGTGTCGCCACCCGAAAGTACCACTGCGAGCTCGCTAGCGACGATGACGTCGTGTGCGGTCGCCCTGCCCGAGAGGGCGAGGTCGTTGACCGCGAGTTGGAGCGCTGCCTTGCCGGACGGGCCGGGCAGCTGGTAGGAATGCGGCTCCGGTGGGGTGTAGTCCAAGGACATCTCGAGGACACGCGCCTTGGCGTCGGAAAGCAGCCTGTCCCGATTCATGGTGATCCTGTCGTTTGGGCCGAGGAAGCCCAGGGAACGGGCTTGCTCGGCCGACTTAGCGACCTGGGCGGTACCGATGGTCTCAAACGCCTGCATGACGGGGGCCATTGGTCCTCCACAAACGATGTCGAATTCGCGCAAGCGGCCGAGCAGTTCTTTGCAACCTCCCCAAGCGGGCACGATGCCGACGCCGACCTCGACTAGCCCGATGTAAGACTCGGCGTGCGCCTGAACTGCGTCGCAATGCATCAGAATCTCGGCTCCGCCGCCCAAGCACATTCCAGCTGAGGCAGCTACAACTGGAACCTCAGCATATTTGACCGCCTGATAGGTGTCCTGTCCGAGGCTGATGAAATCCTCAAGCTCCCTCCAAGCGGCGAGGTTCGCCGCGAAGAGTGCTAGGCCGAGGTTTGCACCAGCGCAGAAGTTCGAAGCATCGTTGCCGATTACCACTCCCTTCCAGTCTTCTGACTCTGCCAGGTCTATGGCATTGAGCAGCATCTCCATATTCATTGGGTCCATGGCGTTCATCTTGGTGTGATACTCGACGAGCAGAACCCCATCGCCCATGTCCCAGACGCTCGCAGACCCATTGCGGTTCAGCGGCTTCCCTCTACGCTTGAGGTCTGCCACGGTAAGAGTGGAGGCGGGGCGTTCTACTGTCAGCATCTTGCCATTGGGCGATAGTCGCTGTATCTCGCCGTCCTTCACTGCGTAGAAGCCTCCCTTTTCGGCAGCCAGTTTGAGGAACGCCGGCACTGCTCGGCCCGAGGAAGCGAGTCGTTCAACCATGGAACCAACTCCGATTTCGTCCATCATCTCGAAGGGGCCTCGCTTCCAGTTGTAGCCGACCCTCATCGCACCGTCGATAGCGTGGATGTCGTCGCCGACCTCCGGAACGATGTAAGCGGAGTAGGACAGGGTGTCCAGAAGTACATCAGTGACGAAGGCAGCGCCCTCGTCTGGAAAATCCAATATGGCTGCTAATCCCTGCCGGCCCATATTGGCAGAGGGAAATGCGGCCCTGCGATTCACAGGGGCGTACTCGCCGGTTGAAAGGGACCTAGCCTCTTTGACTCGCTTGCCATCGACCACGTTGAGGCGATAGAACCCGCCCTTCCCCTTGCGGCCGGTGTAACCGTTCTCTATCATTGTGGAAACGATCTCCGTGCCTGTCCCCGCAATTTGGTGGAAGGGGTCGTCAGGGGGTAAGTGGGCAAGCATGCTCTCCATCACGTGCGGCACTAGATCGACGCCCACGAGGTCCATGAGACCGAACACAGCGGTCGTGGGCAACCCGATTGGGCGACCTGTCATAGCATCTGCTTGCTCAACGGTGAAGCCGTGTTCGAGGGTGGCCTTGAAGGCCCGTTGCCCGAAGAAGACGCCCAACCTGTTGCCGATGAACCCTGGAGTGTCATTGCACATCGTGACTCGCTTGCCAAGCCGCTCGTTAGCGAAGTCACAGAAGCGCTCGATTACCGATGTTTCCACCTCGCCGCCTGCAACGACCTCCAACAGGGGCATGTATCGTGGAGGGTTGAAGAAGTGCGTAATCAGGAATCTGGAGGCGATATCGTGAGGCATTCCGTGTGCTAGTTCCGAGCGAGGCAGGGTCGAGGTGTTGGACGAGAGTATCGTACGATGACCGAGATGCTCGGCGATGCTGTCATACAGTTTGCGCTTGATATCCAGATTTTCGATGACCACCTCAATTACCCAATCAACTTCCTTCAACTTCGGGAGGTCATCCTCAATGTTCCCCGGAGTAACCTTTCCGGCGTTGCTCTTGTGCATTAGCATCTCCGGGTTCGACTTCGCCATCCGCTCAATGGCTCCCTTTGCGATGATGCTCCTGTCATCGGTGTCCTTGGGTACGATATCTAGCAGGAGCACTTCGCAGCCGGCGTTGGCGCAATGGGCCGCGATTCCAGCACCCATCACACCGCTTCCGATGACAGCGACCCTCTGGATCGAGGTCTGGGGAGAAGAAGTGTGGTTCGCACCGACCTCGATGCTCACCGTCTCTGATGTCACTCAATCACCAGCCTATATCCTCTCAAGGATAGTCGCAATTCCTTGGCCGCCACCCACGCACATGGTCGCAAGCGCATGCTTGGCACCGTTGCGATGCAGCAACTGGGCAGCCTTCCCAGTGATGCGCGCGCCACTAGCACCTAGAGGGTGACCGAGGGCGATGGCGCCGCCCTCGATGTTGACCTTCGCTGCGTCGAGGCCGAGCTCTCCGATGACGGCTAGCGACTGAGCGGCGAAGGCCTCGTTGAGCTCGACGATGTCGATGTCGTCGAGCGAGAGTCCAGCTCGATCAAGAGCCTTTTTCGTCGCTTCGACGGGTCCTATGCCCATTATCTCAGGTGCGCAGCCAGACACCGCAGTGCTGACGATGCGTGCCAGCGGCGTCAGTCCCTGCTCTGCGGCGAACTCCGCCGAGCAGACTAGCACGAAGGCTGCGCCATCGGTGAGTGGCGATGAGGTTCCCGCTGTGACGGTGCCATCGGCGTCGAACGCGGGACGCAACCCGGACAGAACCTGAGCATCAGTATCGGGACGTATGCAGCCGTCAGTGTCGATAGTGCCATCCTCAGTCTCGATCGGGACGATCTCGTCTGCGAATGCTCCGGATTCTCGGGCCTTCGAGGCCCGTGCATGGCTCTCGACTGCGAATGCCTCCTGAGTCTCACGATCGATGCCGTGCTTCCTAGCGAGGTTCTCCGCAGTGATTCCCATCGAGGTGAAGGCAGAAGGATTCTCCTCGCTGAGCCTCGGATTCGGCATCGGGTTGAATCCAGTCATGGGGATTCGAGTCATCGATTCGACACCGCCGGCGATGAATGCGTCTCCTGCGCCCATAGCGATGCGTCCAGCGGCGTCATGGACCGCCTGCATTGAGGAACCGCAGAAGCGGTTGATGGTGACTCCGGGGACGGTCTCTGGAAGGTCGGTTAGGAAGGTAATCATCCTAGCGAGGTTGAAACCCTGCTCACCCTCTGGGAATGCCGTCCCCACAATGAGGTCCTCGATTAAAGTCGGATCGAGGCTGAGATCTGCGAGTAGGCGGTTCACGACTGTCGCAGAGACGTCGTCTGGGCGTGATTTGCACAGGGCTCCCTTCCCTGCTCTGGTGAATGGCGAACGAGCGTAACCTACGATGACTGCTACCATAGTAAATCGAAGATTTTGGATTAGATAAAGCATCGAGTATCTCAGACTACAACACGTAGTTTTCCGCACATCGAGTGTGTATTGGCACATCTAGTCAATTCTAGAGTAGTTTGATGGCCTAATGCCTCTCTGGGCTGTTGAGGTGAGAAGACGTCAGAGCAAGAAATCGGCCGCGTCGACCGCTATTTCCGCAAGGTCGGTGTCGCTGCGCTCGAACTCAGTGGAGAGCTCTCCGTCGGCGATAGAATCAGGATTGTCGGAGCGACGACTGACTTCGAAATCGCGGTGGAGTCCATACAGATTGAGATGGAGCCCGTTGGACAAGCGGGCGCAGGGGATGATGTGGGGATCAAAGTCCCGGAGCGAGTACGACCGAATGACAGGGTCATCCGTGTCGGCTAGCCTGACGCCTAGCCCATGTGGGCTATCAGGACCTGTCCGAACTCGCTGCACTTTAGTAGCGTAGCGTCGTCCATCAGGCGCTCGAGGTCGTAAGTCACAGTGCCAGCGCCAATCGCGCCTTCCATTCCCCTCACGATGAGGTCGGCGGCCTCAGCCCATCCCATATAGCGTAGCATCATCTCAGCTGACAGAATCAGGGAGCCTGGGTTGACCTTGTCTTGGCCTGCGTACTTGGGGGCAGTGCCGTGTGTAGCTTCAAAGATCGCAACTCCTGTGTCGTAGTTGATGTTAGCGCCAGGCGCTATGCCAATGCCACCGACTTGGGCGGCTAGGGCGTCCGAGATGTAGTCGCCGTTGAGGTTCATCGTGGTTAACACGTCGTACTCGCGCGGACGTGTGAGGACCTGCTGGAGCATAGCGTCGGCGATAACGTCCTTGATGACGATCTCGCTGCCGGTCTTCGGGTTGGTCATCGTGCACCAAGGCCCGTCGTCCAGCTCGGTGGCACCGTACATGTCCTTGGCGAGCTGGTAGCCCCAGTCGCGGAAGCTACCTTCAGTGAACTTCATGATATTGCCCTTATGGACTAGCGTCACACTTTCCTTGTCGTTGTCAATCGCATATTGAATTGCGGCGTGCACGATTCGGGCCGTTCCCTCTTGGCTGACTGGTTTGATGCCGATGCCGGCTGTGTCGGGGAAGCGGATCTTGTCTACACCCATCTCATTCTGGAGGAATTCCAATACCTTGCGAACCTCGTCGCTTCCCGCCTCCCACTCGATACCTGCGTAGACGTCCTCGCTGTTCTCTCGAAAGATGATCATGTCGACTGCGCCCGGATCCTTGACCGGGCTAGGGGTTCCCTCGTACCAGCGCACGGGGCGAACGCAGGCGTAGAGGTCCAGTTGCTGACGAAGTGCGACGTTGAGACTGCGGATTCCACCGCCCACCGGGGTCGTTAGCGGCCCCTTGATTGAAACCAGTCCCTCCCGCATCGCCAGCTTGGTCTCCTCAGGAAGCCATTCGCCTGTGGCATCGAATGCCTTCTGTCCGGCGAGCACCTCGCGCCAGACGATCTCGCGCTCGCCATCGTATGCGCGCTCGACCGCAGAGTCGACTACAGTCATCATCACTGGCGTGATGTCGATGCCGATGCCGTCGCCCTCGATGAAGTGCACGAGTGGGTGGTCGGGCACGCTGAGGCGGCCCTCGGACATGGTAATCGCAGCATCCTCGGACATGTCTCTCAAGCCGCCGACCGAGGCGTCACTCAAGAAGCCAACCCTCATGTTCTGAGACGATTGTGCGGGAGCATGCACGGTACGGTACGTTGGCTCAAGGGCGAACAGATGGAAGGTAAAATCGGTGGAAAGAGGTTTGGGATTCACAGTGACGAACATGCCGGGCCGATGCAGATGGTGTTGATTTCCCACGGTGCTTGCTCGTTAATCGATGTGATAGCAGGCCTGAAAGACAGGATGAGCGACGTGCTCTCCGCTTGGGTCGAAGTGGATGCGGATAGGGCGGAGGATCCGCCTCGAGTCTTCACTGCCGTCCGGATGAAGTACGTCATCGAAGGGAACGTCCCCGAGAAGCTGGTCAATCGGCTAATCGAGCAGAGCCATGAGAAGTACTGCTCCGTGGGCGCGATGATTACCGGGTCGGGAGCAACTCTAGATTGGGACCTAGACCTACGTGTCTGAGAATCCACGGCCTTTCGGGCGGGTGGATTCACTTCAGATTTTGAAATTTTCAACCTTGCAATCGGCCCTCCTTCCTCAATCATTAAACACCCCCCATTCGGAAAAGCGAATCCCTTGCGCGAGGCGGGGCCAATCCTGAGCCACAGAGACGGGAGACAGAGTAAGATGCAGACGAGAGTGGGTGTGTCCGATGGGGCCACCGAGGCGGAGAACGGGCTTGTTATAGAGCGGCGTTTCACCTCGGTTGGCGAGGATCCGTTCGATTCGTTCCAGTGGATCGAGATGGATGTCGAGATCAGAAACCCGGACGGATCTATGGCTGACTCGATTGAGGGCGTTAAACTGCCTTCAGGGTTCTCTGGAGTACCTGGGAAGGTATGCGCCCAGAAGTATCTGCGCAAGGCGGGCGTTCCGAGGCTACTTCGGAAAGTGCCCGAAGATGGGGTGCCTGTCTGGCTACAGCGAAGTGAGCCAGACCACGAGCGGCTTCAGACCACAGATGCCGCACAAAGAATGGGTGGTGAGAATGACGGGAGGCAACTCTTCCGTCGACTTGCAGGGACCTGGACCTACTGGGGCTGGAAGTACGGATACTTCGCAAGCGAGGCTGACGCCCGCGCCTACTTCGATGAGATGTGCTACCTGATTGCAAGTCAGCGTTCAGCACCCAACAGTCCCCAGTGGTTCAACACGGGTCTCCACTGGGCCTACGGAATAGAGGGGCCAGCCCAGGGACACAGCTACGTCGACCCCTTGACTGGCGGATTGGCCTACTCGACCAATGCATACGAGCATCCACAGCCGCACGCCTGCTTCATCCAGTCGGTATCGGACTCGCTCGTTGGTGGGCCGGACTCAATAATGGGGCTGTGGAGCCGTGAGGCCCTGCTCTTCAAGTACGGCTCGGGCACTGGTTCGAACTTCTCCAATATTAGAGGCGCCGGAGAGCCCCTCTCGGGCGGTGGTTCTTCCAGTGGTCTGCTGTCGTTCCTCAAGATAGGGGACCGGGCTGCTGGAGCCATCAAATCGGGAGGGACTACCAGACGTGCTGCGAAGATGGTGACGCTGGATCTCGACCACCCCGAC
>JAYZFV010000073.1:0-7509 GCA_036336595.1 Thermoplasmatota archaeon
CCACCTACTATCAGGTTGCGCCTGATGTCGATGTAAGAGTCGTAGTCAACCAATTGCGGGCATGCGTTGGTGCAAGCCGTGCAGGTTAGGCAGGAGTATAGTGGGACTCCGTCGTCCTCGTTGTTCCACGTGTTGTAGATGATATTGAGCTTGTCTCCAGCGTTGAACAGGCGAATAGGGCAAGCGTCATCGCATAGGTCGCAGCCGTAGCACTTGTTCATCTCCCATTCGTACCCCCGAGCCATGTTACGCATGAGCATGAACACCATTGCACCAACACCGAGGCATGGTATGAACAGCGAGTAGATCAGTTTGGCATCAAGGCTCTGCGGGTTCTTGTGGAAGGTTGGATTAGAAATGGACATCGCTGCCAAAGCATCGACATCTCGAGTGCCATCTGCACGTACCAGTGCCGTCCCGTCCTCTTCGAAGAGCAGCGGTTGGTATGCGACAGCGGAGAAATCAGTAATCATGGTCACTTTCTCGTCGACTCCCGATGAGGAGGTCACGAACGTTATCGTGTAGGTTTGGCCGGACGTCAGGTACATCGTCGTGGAGTCGCAAGTATCCCCCCCGTTCTCCCAGAGGAGTTGGCCCGAAGAATCAGTCAGGGAAATACTCTGGGCATGGGTGCCCACCCCCCTAACCGTGGTCCTGAAGTTGCATCCGACATCGGCGGGAACGCTACCAACCCCAAGGTTTTCGACGCTGAAAGTGCGCGAGTCGGTGATCTCGATCGGACTGCCATCATCCAGCCCCGTGTAATTGAATTCCCCACCGCCGTAGTTCCTGGACGTCTGCGCAACGGCATGTCCGTTGACATCGCTGAAATCAATTATCGTGGTTTTGGTTGGTTGGTAGATTCCCCAATCAAGCCAATGCACTGCGGGAATAACGCACCAATCGGCCCGTTCCACCTCTTGGACACCTTCCCATGCTGGTAGTTCGCCCGTGCTTTCGTACGGTAGGCACTCGTCCTCCCAATCAGCCCACACGTTCCCGTGCTCAAAGAGGACCAACGTGTCGGCAGGCTGGCCCCTCATACCATCAAGCTCTTCCATTTTATCGTCGGCTTGGTACTCCCAGAAACCCATCGTTCCAAGCCCCCTCTGGTCCCAGAACCCGTTTTCGTAGACTGGCCAGGTGACGCTGCAGATCAGAATGGTTGCTATGAGCGATCCCACAGCCACTTGCTTGCCAAGGAAAGGCGTCAGCCTAGCACCCAATGGCCCCAACAAGAAACGTCTAGTCCAGAAGTAGAGTAGGGCGAACAGGAAGATTCCAGTGAGCACCCAAGGAACGGCGTTGAACACCTCGGCAGCCCAAGGCGGTTGCGTACCACACATGAAGTTGCCATGGGATCCAGCCCAGCAGTGGTCACCCCTGTTCTTTGCGTAGAGTTCGAGGAAGATGTTGATGGAGAACACCGAGATGAACCAGACGTGAGCGAGGTAGACGGCACCTGCAGAGGCGAACCACGGATCCTCCACCCCCCTTTTCTCTCTCCTGCCGATGAGGAATGGAGGAAGGGCTAGAAGGCCAACGGGAAGTCCGGTGATGATTGATCCCCACCACCCTGCGTTCCAGGAGATTACCGGAGAACCGAAGAAGTCCCCTATTGGACCAGCTGGGATAGTGAATTGGGGAAGGTACTCGCCCCATCTGAGGTACCCGTAGGAGAACAGAACGTACCAGTCAGGGAACACGAAGCCGGCTTGTGCGTACGGATCGGCTGCGTTGTGGAGGGGTGGGGGGATTATCCACGAGTAGAACGCGATGACCATCAGGATGGCGGCGAAAATTATGGAGTCCCTAAGTGCCTCCGTGGGCCAGAACATGTGTCCGACGAAGACCCTTCTGCGCTCCTCTTCTGCCTCAATCAACTGCTCCTTCTCGCTGATGTAAGTGTCAGCGATCCTGCCGAATCTCTCCATCATACCCATGCTCTCACCTCAATGCGGCTCCGCTATGCCTTGTACCCACACGATAAACAGGTGCGCTAGAATTAGTGCAGTCACTATGACGGGGAGCACGAACACGTGCAGGAAGTACATCCGGACGACGGTCTGCCCACTCAGCACGGTGTCTCCGAACAGGAGGGCCGACATCCAATCACCAATCAGTGGAGTGGAATTAGCCATGTTGATGCCTATGGTCGCCGCTCCGAACGCAAGGCTATCCCAAGGAAGGAGGTAACCGGAGTAACCGAAGAAGATAGTGAAGAACATGAGGGACACCCCAATCAGCCAGTTTAGCTCCCTGGGGTTTCGGTACGCTCCGGTGAAGTACACCCTGCACATGTGGAGGAAGACGGCGGCCACCATGAAGTGGGTTCCCCAGTGGTGTATGGAGCGCATTATGTAGCCGAAGGGAAGCTCCACCATGATGAATTCCATCGAGGCGTAGGCCGGCGTGGGGTCTGAGTTCAGGTCTCCTCCGGGTACGTAGTAGAAGCCGAGGATGGTGCCCGAGATAACGAGGATGATGAACGCGAGGAACGATATGCCACCGAGGCAGTATAGCGGGTACCAGTACCAGATGATACGAAGCTTGTACTTCTCGGCGTGAGTGAGGGGCATCTGCCTGTGCATGCTGTGGTAGGCGTCTCTGCTCATACCCCAGTAGTCCTGAATCCTGAAACGGGTATCGAGCCAGGAGAATGCCCAGAGAAAACTCTTCTCCGCGAGGCCCATGCCGCCTGAACTGGTCTCCACAGCCCTCAGGATGTCCTTTCGTGGGATGTCGTCCCGCTCTCGTCTGAGCGTAAAGGCCACGATGACGACGACTATGGCGATGAAGACCCAGAGGAACCAGAACTGAATCATCATCTCACCTCATGCGCAGAACGTGTACCAATCCTTGAAGTCGGGCAAAGCCTCTATCAAGTCCCCATTAACAACGAATGGAATCAGCGGCATCCCGACCGGAGCGGGGCCACCGGTACGTTTGACTCCAATGTAGTCGAACTCGGCGCCACTCGACCTGTTCCTGCTCCTGTTCTTCTCTATCACTGTCGGATCATAGCGGCTGGAGTGGCAGATGCAGAACAACTTGTTACCGCCCGAATCGGTCCCGCCGGGGTACCAGTTGTCAGCGGTGAAGTCGTTGTTGACAAGCTGCCACCCGGGTATGCAGCAGAGGTGAGGGCATCTAGAGAAGATGATGATCATGTTGTCGTGAATCGACAGTGGCGCGTACTCCTCCTTCTCGTCAATCTCGTAACCGGACCCGACATAGGCACCGCTAGATGTGAAGCCATCCTGGAACTGGAACCTAGGCTCATTCTCGGCAAGTGGTTTGCTCGAGTTCTCTTGGTGGGGCACGTAGGTTGCTATCACAGGGAGGCCCGACCACAGTCCGGCTGCTGCCGACATTCCGGTTTCGGAATTCGCTGCTTCGGCAACGAAGGACTGGTGCGTCATCGGCTGTCCATCCATGCTGCCGTACCACACGTCTGAACCCTTGGGAGCATAGAAGGTGATAGCAGAGTCAGAGGCACTAGAACTCGATTGCCCCATCAGGAATGAAGCGAATCCAACGCTGCCCAGGCTCGCCATGGTGATGAGCCCAGCGGCCGTATTGAACGACAATCGCATGAACTCCCTGCGATTGATTCCTCCGGAGACCTCACGGATGTCATCATCCGCACCGGAAAGGGGACGTAGTCTGAATCTCCTCGACACCATTACACCTCGTATTCCTTCCATGCATCTGGGTCGTTGTATGTGATGTATTTGTTCCGCCTGTACTTGACCATTACAACATCGGGAAGCACGTACTTCAGGTAGACTATCCCCATAATAATCACCGTGAGCAAGGTCATCCCGCAGTTGAATGAGAGAATCTGCTGGTCCCAGTTGTTGAATAGTCCGTAAGAGAGGGCGCCGGCCCAGTACAGTGTCCAAAGCAAGCCCCATAGACCGACGATGATGATCAACCAGGAGTCCCCGGAGGGCGAGATGCTAGCCCGCACAATGGTCCCGGGTTCCGGGTCGTTAAACACGCCATGGTCTACGGCAGCAACATAGGAATCCTCGGAGATAGTTACATCCTCGAGCATCATTCTGGCATCATCGATACTGACTCGGCCCGACTTGACTTCCCTGAGGAGGCGCATCACTACGTCGTCCTTCACAACTGATCACCCCTTCGAAGGTGCTTGAGTCTCAGCTTCAGGAGGTTGCTTCTGCCCTCGTAGTGGCGCGAGAATCCGTACCTGAGGAAGAACCCGCAGAAGATGATTACGAGGAACACTGAGACGAACCCGAGCAGACCTAGCCAGTGGGCCAAGAGCTCGGCTCCCATTAGGTGGATATCTACGTGGTCATCGACCGGTGCCGGGGGATCGATGTCCCCGTTGCCCGAGAATACCGTTCTGGTCCTACCGTCGTCGGAACCTTCGTCCACGGTGGTAGTCAGCCTGTTCCACCTGTCAAGCTCAGACGGGATTAAATCGCCATTGACGGCGTTACCAGTCAACCAGAAAGTGACGGCATCACCCCCTTCCTCCGGACTGGTCCAAGAGACCACCCAAGTCCTATCGGCGGTCTTGGATCCAGAGTCGGTGTGAGTCAAGGACGCCGCGTCATCCTCCCAATTTTGAACGAGCCCATCATAGCCCGTGCCGGGCCCCAGAGTTCCTGAGCTGACCCTCATGGCGAAACCACCAGTTTGAGAGGTAGTGTCGAGTGCTGGCCCCCCGATGAGCTGTACCCTCAACTCGTATTCCTGTCCCAATCCGTAGTGGTAGGGGATTCCGTCTAGTACTACTGTGACAGAGTTGTCTGGCTGTTCGGCGTGGCAGGTGCACCCGGCTATGGTAACGTCTCCCTGGCTGTTGGCATCCCCACCGATGCCAGTGTGCAGACCTTGGCCGGAACCGGTGACGAAAACGGTTACAATACACAGAATGACGGCCTTCTGGTAAGATATCACGAATCGGTTCATGCCAGAACCTCTTGAGGCTGTCTTGCCCACAAAAAAGGGGGATATTAACGTTCCACTTCGGCCCCTTCGGGACCGTCAATTACCCGTTTGCAATCCTAACTGAATAAGACTCAAACACGAAGTCATTGAGGCTGGTGTATGGCAGGGCCAGTTTGGAGGAACGTTTACGACCTCACCGAGGATCAAGTTCACAGGCTCGATCAGGCAGAGGATCACATGGAAATGATGGAGATCAATGATGCTGAACGTATGTTATTGGCACTCCTCGAAGAGGCCCCGGATTGCATTCCAGCGTTGAACAACCTCGGCCATCTACATGGTAGGTACCTCTCTGACTTCGAGCGTGCCGTAGAGTATTATGACAGGGTCCTGACATTAGAGCCAGATAATGCATGGGCACGCGATGAGAGGCGTAGATACAGGCGCTACCAAACCTATGACTAGAACAACATAATCTAGTCTGCTACCAACCGCTCGCTATGGAGCAAGGCGCGATTCTCATCGTCGGCGTGGGAGGTATTGGATGCGGATGGTCTGAGCGAGCCCATGCTAGGTGCTCGGAGTTGGCAGACCTGCTTCTCATTGACGCCGACGAGTCCTCCTTCTCGTCTTCCCAGGAAGCCCATTGCCTCCATCTTGATGCGACGGGAGACGCCAGAGGAACGGCAGCGCTGCCTAACTTGGCCGCACACAGGCTCATGGATGGTTTGGGAAACATTTCTCCTCTCCTTGACAGATCGGAACTGGTGGTCTTCCTAACCGCACTCGGCGGTGGTACGGGGTCCGGAGCCGCAGCTGAACTCGCAACCAGAGCTAGGGAGACCGGCAGCCTCGTGCTGAGCATCGTAGGTCTGCCGTTCGCTGAGCAGCCCTTGAGGTGCGCCATTGCGGAAAGGGCCCTCCCAGCAATCGAACGCAACTCGCACCTCTGCATCCGAGTCAGCCTCGAGAGGCTTGCTTGGCAGGCCAGGCATAGGGACTCTGACTGGAAGTTAGGTTCGGAATGGATCGGCGAGCTCATCGAAGGTCTAGTGACGACTCTGGCCAAAGTCGGTAAGCTGAATCTAGATCTCATGGATCTCAGGACGGTTATCGATCGACCCGGAAATGCCACGCTGATCGTTGGGACAGGTTCTACTGATGACCCCATTGGGGTGGTTGGCATGGCGAGGAACTCCCCCCTCTCGGAAATTGATGTTGAAGGTGCCAAGGGATGCCTCATACAAGTTGAAGGAGGTCCCGACATGACGCTCTCCCACCTCAATCTGGTTACCGAGGCCTTCGTATCATCCTTGGATGAGGATTGTCAGGTAATTCTTGGCGCTAGGGCGAGCGATGGCATGGTGGGGAGGCTGAGGCTGGTTGCTGTCGTCAGCGGTCTCTAGTCGATGATTTCGACGACGTCTTCCTGAGTCGTTTCCAGGGGTCTTTCATCTCTGACACCTCTCTGCTCATGCGTGTTGGCCCACACAGATGCAGGTGGAGTGAACGATGCACCAGGTTTCCCTCTGTTTTCCAATACACTGACTCCAGCCCCCGATTCCTCGCTTGAGGGCATTCCGACCCTCGATATTGCCAACGGTAGAATTGCCAGCATCACTATGGCCGTTAGGAGGTGCCCCCCAGCAGTTGTCGTGAGGAGGCTTCCCTCGGAAAGAGCGGTCAGGGAGGCGATACTTCCCCCGTAGGCATAGCCGAATCCTATGCCCCAGAAAACCGCTGACTTACCTTGGAAGATTCTCCATCCCTTATTGTGGCCCCGGTTGGCCATTGACCAAACAGCGAGCAATATCGTAACGGCCATCAGGATTCCCTCCTCGACTAGCATCGATCCAGTCGTCGAATCCACGAACAGGGGATTCCTTCTCCATGTGCCGAGCAGGTGCCAGCACGTGGCTAGCACCATCACCACCATCAGCCTGTCGGCAGCCACTCCATCCATCCCCTCCTTGGACCTCGCTCTGCTTGTGTGTTTGTCTGCAACTACACTCACAAGCGCAACCACTACTAGGAACCCCAACCACGTGGCATGTCCTGTCAAGCTCTGCTCCGAGACTTCACCGGCGTCGTATCCGAACCACCAGACAAGAGGAATGAACACCACCACCGCCAAAGCCGTCCTTGTGATTGTGAAATGAACTCCCGATCTACCGGGCCGGGCAAACTTGGATGCCCTTCTAGCATAGACTATGCCTCCGAAAGTCAGTGAGAATGCTTGACCAATGGACATGAGTACGAACATGGAGGCCATCAGGTAGGCGATCGTAATCAGGTCCTCCGACTTCAGTTGGGTCAAGATAGCTGTAGCGACTAGAGCCACTGTTATTCCTATGGGCAAGAGTGCCAGCAGGCTGCTTGACCAGTATGGGGCACTGAACACGCCCCTACCACCATGGTCGACGCGAAATATCAGGTCCCCGATCCGACTGGGAGCCAAAATTGCTGCGAAGAAATACGAGATGGCGAGGGAGAGAAATATCACGCTCCCCCTTTCGGCAGACCCCCACCAATCTGCTTTCATAATTACATAGAGGACTCCGGAAGTTACCAGTAGCCGCAGAA
>JAYZFV010000074.1:0-3914 GCA_036336595.1 Thermoplasmatota archaeon
CGAACAGCTGGCCAAGATGACCGAGGACATCGCCGACGATGTCAACGACGCCATCGAGTACTTCCCTGGCAGGATCAAGCGGCAGCTCTGGGCAGAGCAAGCCAGAATCCTCACGGAATGAGAGAAGTAGACACCCTAAGGGGTGTCTAAGTGAAAAATTATTGACCTTTCGGGGATATCATCAAAAGCCAATATTGACGAATGGGGGGCATGCGAGCGGAAGCCATATCCTCCATGAGGGCCCTCATCCTGGTCCTGCTGCTGCTCGCGAGCACCCAACTCATCCTTCTCACGGCCCGCGACTACGCCCCTCAGGAGCTCGAGGCCCTGCCGCAGCGCTACGATGCCGACAACTCGGGAGTGGTCTCCATCGAACTCGGCGAGACGCACGCCTGCGTCATCGGCACGGATAGCCAGATGAAGTGCTGGGGCGACGGCACCTACGGCAAGACAGGGCACGAGAACGCCGCGGACTACGGCGATGAGGAAGAGGAGATGGGTCGATACCTCCTCTTCACCGACGTCGGCGTGGGCCTGACCTTCAGTGACGTCGCCCTCGGGCAGGACTTCACGTGCGCCCTGATCAATGACGCCTCGGTGAAGTGCTGGGGCGAGAACGAGCAGCTCGGCAGCAGCGCGGGGGCCTCGGATACCGGTGCCAAGGGCGACGGTTACCTCGAGATGGGCGACAACGTCGAGGCGGTCGCTCTTGGCTACTGGAACGCGACAGCGGTCGCAGTGGGAAGGCACCACGCCTGCGCCATCGTGAACGATGGCGCCTCGGACTCGCTGGTCTGCTGGGGCCAGAACGGTTTCGGCCAGCTTGGGCTCGGCTCCACTGACACAATCGGCGACACGGACGCAGACCTGGTCAGCGGGGAGCTGCCGCACGTCGACCTGCCCGACAGGGGGGAGGGACTGGCGCAGGTCGCGCTCGGAGACTCGCACACCTGCTTGCTGTGGGACGACGGGGAGATGTCGTGCTGGGGCTACAACTGGGGCGGCCAGCTCGGGATTGGCAGCACAGACGACATCGGCGACGAGGCAGGGGAGATGGGTGACGACCTTGAGCTCGTCGACCTGCCATCTGGCAGGACGGCCACGTCCATCGCGGCAGGCGAGGGTGTGACTTGCGCCATCCTAGATGACGCAAGCCTCGCCTGCTGGGGCGACGGGGCAGACGGCAGGCTCGGGAACGAGGGCACGTCGAACGAGGGTGACGACCCCTCCGAGCTGGGAGACGCCCTCAACATAGTGGACCTCGGAAGCGGGTTGAGCGTCGTCGCGGTTGACGTGGGGGTTGCGACCTCCTGCGCGATCCTGGACGACGGGGACGCAGAGACTGCCGACACCGTCAAGTGCTGGGGACTGGGGAACTTCGGACAGCTGGGAACCGGGAACGGGAACACACTGGGTGACGCCCAGTACGAGATGGGCGACTATCTCCCAACGCTCGACCTAGGCAGCGACATCCACGCGACGGCGGTCGAGGTCGGCGACGCCTTCGCCTGCGCCCTGACGAACACGAGCATGGTGAAGTGCTGGGGGTCCGGGGAGGACGGGAGGACCGGGCTCGAGAAGAGCGGGGCGACGGGGGACGAATCGGGCGAGATGGGGGACGACCTGGCCTTCGTCCAGCTGTACCTACCCGAGCCAACCATCGACCAGCCATGCGACGTCGAGGCGGAGGGAGATCCACTCGATGCCGCCTCCCTGGACAGCGTCTCGGCCTACGTGGGCAACAAGACGGCCACGACCCTGACTTCGGAGTCGTGCGCTGGCATAGTCTACGTGGACGACACCAACCAGGCTCCGAAATTCGGAGTCTACAAGGCAGGCAAGTGGGCTCTGGAGAACATCGACGAACTCGCAGTCGACATCCACGACGTCGCCCTCACCTTCGACTCGGACGACGTTCCCCACATCGCCATCATGCTAGACGCCGAGCCCCATTACTATACCAAGGTCGACGGGGAGTGGACGGACACATCCCTGAGCGCCTCCTGGGCCGGCACCGCCATAGACATCGAAATCGATGGCACCGGCGACCTCTACCTCTTCGCACTCGATTCCACCGACGTAGCCATAGTTCGCTGCACGGCGGCCTCCAACTGCACCGATCCCGCGAACTGGGCAGAGGTCGGTACCATCGCCGTAACCTCGGGAGGGTACGGCCTAGACTCCGACATCGCCTTTGATGGCATCCTGTGGATAGCCTACGTTGACTCTACGGCAGGGGACCACGAAGTCGAACTATCCTCCTGCTCGGGCACCTGCGGCACAATCGGCAACTGGCAGCAGGTCACAATAAGCAGCCTCGGCGACGTCTCTACCGCCAACGCGTCCCTCTCCATCGACGTAGGGCTGGACGGGTCGGTGCACGTGGCGCACGACAACCTATCGAGCGGGCTGCACTACTCCTCGTGCTCCTCGGACTGCACCAACGCGGGCTCGTGGACGACCGAGGAGATGCTGGCGACCTACGACACCGGCGTGGTCGACATCGCCGTCGGCCCGGACCTCTCAGTGGTGATCATGGTCAGTACCGCAGACGGGGTCCACACCCTGCACAAAACCGCGGGAGCGTGGGTGTACACCGAGCAGGCTGACCTCGGGGGCGCTGACTGGGTGGGCGTGGAGCTGACCGACCTCGGCCAGATGTGGGGCTTCGTGTACTACCCCGGGACCGCGAACTCGCTGCGCATGCTGCGCCAGAAGGGCATGACCACGTCGGGGCTGATGAGCGACATCGACGGAGACGGCTGGACGCGCCAGGACGAGGATCGCTGCGGCACTGACTACCGCGACCCCACCAGCACGCCTGTAGATGCGGACGGTGACGGGTACTGCGACCAGTTCGACGATTGGGACGACCAGTCGCTCTCGGGGGAGTCGGACGCTCTGAGCCTGGGCGAGGAGTTCGGCTGCGCTGTCCTCGCCAACTACAGCGTGGCCTGCTGGGGCGACAACTCGGAGGGCCAGCTGGGCAACAGCGGGGCCGGCTCGAGCAGCGCCTACGCTGTGCTGGTCGAGCTGCCCGCCGGCTTCGAGGCCGGGGCGGTCGACGCGGGATCGGCGCACGCGTGCGCCACCGGGCTCGACGGTACGCTGGCGTGCTGGGGGCGCAACGCCGCGGGCCAACTCGGACGGGGGTCCGCCTCGGCCTACGAGGCGCCGGGGTACGCCACACTGCCCTCGGAGGTCCGCGTCAGCCAGTTCGCGGCGGGAGCGGACCACAACTGCATGAGCGGTACGGACTCCAACCTGTACTGCTGGGGAGAGAGCGACGACGAGCGACTCGGGGGGATAGTGAACCAGGACGTGAACGTGACTACCAGCGATGACTTCTCCGATAACAGCCTCGGATGGACGGGCTCAGACGGCTACATCTCTCGTTCGTCGAGCGGCTACCTCGACAGGATCTACTACAGCTCATGGAAACAAAACTCAATCCAGTCGGATCCCGTTTTCAACCTGAGGCCAGGCGCTGAGATCCAGTACAGGATGCAGGCCGCCAGGTGGGGGGACAACGGCTATACGACAGAGTGGCTAAAGATCTACGCTGGTGACGAGCTCATCGCAGAAGTGGACAGCAACTCGAGCTACCAAGGCACGGGCTGGTCGGCATGGTACGACACCACTGTTACAGTGCCGGATTCCTACGTCCCAGAACCTGATGTCGCGCTCAAGTTCGAGGTCTACGGGTATCGCGTGTACCTTATCATCGATGACCTGGAGGTACCCACTTTCGGCTTCGGTTCAGTCCCAGACCAGACAACGCCTGCCAAGGTGTCATGGAGCGAGTCAGGTGGCATAGCTCAGCTCGCGCTGGGGGCTCGACACACCTGCGCGCTGCTGTCTGACGGACAAGTCCACTGCTGGGGCAACAACGGGGGCTCCTACGACAACGTGCT
>JAYZFV010000075.1:0-8603 GCA_036336595.1 Thermoplasmatota archaeon
TCGTTTTGGAGGCGGCCTCCCTGAGTGCGATCTTCTCGCGGTGACCAGAAACCCTCCAACTCATCGGTAGCCTATGTGAAATCTCCCTGTGCCTTGAAGCGAGGAACGGAACCCTCGCCTCAAGACCGTATGCCATGCTGTGCCTGTCTGCTAGTCTGAGTTGGAAATTGGAGAGTTGGCCCCTGTCTAGTTCGAACTGGAGAGTCGACTCGAGGTTTGAGAAATGGTTTTGAGGAGTTATATCGGCATCTATCCAAGGCTGGCCCGGGCCTTTCGGAAAATGCGCAGCATCCACCCCCCCAATGAGTTTCAGCCTGTTGCTTACCATGACAGATTGGTCATGCAACTTCCGATATCTCTCGTAACCCCCATGCAACTCATCTGCGCCTTGACCGCACAATCCGACCTTGACCTTGGATGACATTTCCTCGAACAGGGGCTGCCAGAAAAGGACGGTGACGTCAAGGTCCTCGCCATGCCATACGAAGTTCGGTAAGCCCTTCCAGAACGAATCCTCCGGTAGGATACTCGTGTGGTGTTCCAAGTCAAGATGGCCGGCTACCATCTTGGCTGAAACGAAGTCCGGATTGTCCTCGCTTCCAGCAACGGTCCAACACGCAGGTACTTCGTACGAAGTAGCATCTGCCACTTCATTGGCCAGCGAAGCAACGAGGCTCGAATCCAGACCCCCCGAGAGGACCACCCCCAATGGGACATCGGACATCATCCTGTCCTCTATGCCGTCTCTGAGGCTGTCTAGTAGGAGACTGGCTTGTCTTGTGATATCCTGGCCCTGTTGTGGATCGACCGTGTCCTTGGAATATCTTGCAACGCCAGTCAATACCGCACGTCCATGCTCATCGAGAGACCACGTCTCGATGGTACCCTGTGCGACTTGGTACACACCTTCGAAGAGAGTCGTCCTGTCGAGCGGGTACTCGTACGCCAATCGAACCGCCAATGCGTCAATATCCGGCCTTGCCACGAAATCGGGATGCCCGTAGAACGCCTTGACCTCGGAGGCAAATAGGAGCGTTCCATCCGGCAGGATGGTCCGGAGCACCGGCTTCACCCCTAGAGGATCTCGGCAGAGAAGGAGTTCCCGACGCGATGGGTCCCAAAGCGCAAAACCCCAGATCCCATCTAATTTAGACAGCCATTCCACATGCGACTCCGCAGGGTTGCCTGGTTCTCGGGCCCGGGAGCTCTTTCTAATTCGTCCTTCTACATTTCCAGAAACCCGGGAGGGGGCGCTGGTCAATCTCCCAGAGGCGGAGCGATGCAGTGCGAGGATAACCTCGGAATCACCCGAGGTCCTCCAAGGATAGTCCCGGAGGACTTCCCTGTAAGTTCGATAGTTGTAAATCTCCCCGTTTTGAACTAGTATTGCACCGTGGTCACTCTCTAGGGGTTGCTTAGAGCCTTCGAGGTCGAGGATAGACAGTCTGGTGTTTCCGAGGGCAACTGAACCGTAATCCATGACCTCGTGGAAGCCTCCACTGCCATCGGGTCCCCTGTGCGACAGGCAAGCGGCCATGCGCGACGCAAGATCGGCATCTCCGTTGCCAAGCAGCCCCGCAATTCCGCACACATTCGGGGGACACGCTGACCATCAATCAAGGTGATGGGGGAAATCAGTAGTAGACGTAGAATATGGCGAATGACAGTATTGAAGCGATGGCCCAGATAACCATGTAGGTACTCTGGGAAAGTGAAGATTCGACAATCTCCACTCGGTCTGGCTCGTCGGGCATCCTGGCTCGGGCTAACCAAAGTAAATCGGGTTGTAAAGATGACGGGGGGTGACTATCATAGGAACGGCATCATCAGCACGAGTCCTGCTAGTGGCAGCAGGACCATTGTCGCGTTGTCATCGATGAACTTGGTCTTTGGCACCTCTCCTGCTACCGTAAGTGGCGCTAGCAGGATCGCTACCAACAGTTCGGTTCCCAACCAGAAATGGCAACCGATCCATACGAGGTAAGAAACGGCCAGACCAGCGAAGATGGCGGCTCTCATGTCTTTCTTTTTTCGCTTCACCTCCCCCATGACGGGATCCACGAACGTCAGACCGAATATCAAAGGTATCCCGTATATTCCCGTCTTCAGTCCCCCGCCATCCCCCTCAGGAGCAATTAGAAGTGCCAGAGAAACTGCGAGGGCTCCCCAAGCCAATGCCGAGATCTGCCTTGACTCGTACTCCCTCTGACCTATGATAACAATTCCAAGCCTGAGCCTAGCAGCCTCAATTAGTAGAATTGTAATGCAGACAGCACTCACGAATTCCCTCGGGTTGAGCGAGACGACTGCCGCGATTGTCTCCCCGTGAAGGTAGTATACCAAGGGGATGAGCGACATGGAGATGTGCGTAAGTCGTCTGAAGGCGTGACCCCCAAGGCCACCAATCGAATGTTCGACGTGATCGACGTACTGAGTCATCTCTGTCTGCGTCAAGGCTTCTCACCATCCGCTTTGAGCGAACATCCTATGTCTTCAATCGCTTCATTGACGGTTAAAGAACCGTCACCTATTTTTTCTAAATAGAATTTAATTTGGGGGTGAGATAGCAACGCCGCATCCCAACTCGCGATGAGTCGCTCGCGATTTCTGAGCATGTTCCTGCTGGGTTCTGGTTCACATGATTCCAGATCGGAAATTAGCTCCGAAATCCCCGTACCCTCAATGGCTGACACCAAATGTACCTGGGCACCAGGCCCTTCACCCATATCGAGAGCCTGCCTAACAGCGTCAGCGGCAGACTGGGCATTAGGCAAATCGGCCTTATTTATCGCAATGACGTCCGCGAGCTCCAATATTCCCGCCTTCTCGGCCTGGACGATATCCCCCCTATCAGGTCCGTCGATCAGAAGTACCCTGTCGGCAAACGCTACCACCCTGACCTCAGATTGTCCCGAGCCCACCGTCTCGATGATCACCCTAGTCCAACCACAGGCAGATAGGACTCCCGTCATTTTTCCAAGGTATGGCATCAGTCCTCCGGGATGGTTTCTCGTAGCAAGTGAGCGCACGAAGACCGAAGCCGTCGAATCCGTAGCTCCCATCCTGAACCTGTCAGCGAGAATAGCCCCTCCCGACATGGGAGACGTAGGGTCCACCGCCAACACGGCAACGGTTTCGCCCCTAGAGACCCAATACTCAATCATACGGCCAATGAGGGTGGATTTCCCAACTCCAGGAGGTCCTGTGACCCCCAAAGTCCAGCCTCTTTGCTGTTGAATTTCGGGGGTCTGACCTGATTCAAGCGCTGTAAGCAACTTGGCCAGACTCCTGCGATTTCCGGAGCGTGCTGAAACGAAAAGCTGGTTGACTTCGCTCAATCCCAGTGCCACCCCTTGCCTTCACCGACCCCGACAGGCTCACCTACACGTCGACGTTCAGCGGCGGTCTCAAGGAAGTCGAAGATTGATGCAGAGAGGGTTCCGGGACCGAACACCGCTCTCACACCAGACTGGAATAGACTCGCCCGATCACGCTCGGGAATGATTCCTCCAGCAAACACGATTACGCTGTTTAGGTCGGCCCCCCTCAGGCCATCGCAGACGGTAGGTATCAGCTGATCATGGGCTCCTGAGAGTGTGGAGAGACCAAGGGCGTCAGCGTCCTCATCGCTCACGATTCTGACAATTTCCTCCGGCCTCTTTCTGATTCCTGTGTATATGACCTCGTGGCCGTCATCCCTTAGAGCTCTGGCAATTACCTTGGCTCCTCTGTCATGGCCATCGAGGCCGGGCTTAGCTATCACGATGCGCATATTCCACATATCTTGCAACTAGTGTGCCGCCTTCAAGCAACCGCACCTCTGAACATATCGAAATCACATTAGGAATGCTCATGGGCGGTCTTGTCCCTATGGCAATCGTAATGGCAGAGCAAGTGGACCGCATCGAGGACCTGAGGCGACGAAAGTCAATGGCGGAGGCAGGTGGTGGACAGGGTCGGATTTCAACACAGCACGCGAAGGGCAAAATGACAGCTAGGGAGAGAGTCGAGCTCTTGCTTGACAAGGGGTCTTTCATGGAAGTAGACGCTCTGGTAGAACACAGATGCAGGGACTTCGACATGGATCGAAACGTAATCTCGGGCGATGGGGTGGTTTGTGGCCATGGGACCATCGATGGAAGGCTGGTCTACTGCTTTGCTCAAGACTTCACCGTCTACGGGGGTTCGCTGGGGGAGATGCATGGGCTGAAGATATGCAAGATTCTAGACATGGCACTTAAGACTGGCGCGCCCATAATCGGCCTTAACGACAGTGGTGGGGCAAGGATTCAGGAAGGAGTCGCTAGCCTTGGCTCGTATGCCGAGATATTCTTCAGGAACGTTAGAGCCAGCGGCGTGATACCTCAAATCTCAGTAATTATGGGACCATGTGCAGGCGGTGCGGTATATTCCCCTGCCATCACTGATTTCGTCGTGATGGTCGACAAGACTGCTCACATGTTCATTACGGGTCCGGAGGTTATCAAGACCGTCACCAACGAGGAAGTAAGCTTCGAAGAACTTGGTGGTGCCTCTACACACGCAACCCGGTCGGGGGTGACGCATTTCACGGCCGAGGATGACGAGGGTGCGATAGGCATAGTGAGGGAGCTGGTGGGCCTGCTCCCATCTAACAATCTCGAGAAGGCTCCTGTGCTGATGACCGACGATGCATTCGATCGTGCTTGCGAAGCCCTGGACAGCCTCGTTCCTGAGGATTCAAGCCAACCCTATGACATGCTCATAGCAGTCGAGGAGGTTCTAGACAGAGGGAGCTTCCTTGAGGTCCAAGCCGACTTCGCTACCAATATCATCACCGGCTTCGGTCGACTCGGCGGTCACACCATCGGCGTGGTCGCCAATCAACCCATGTTCTTGGCTGGCTGCCTTGACATTGATGCCTCGATTAAAGCTGCGCGTTTCGTGAGGTTTTGCGATGCGTTCAACATACCACTCTTGACCTTCGTCGACGTGCCTGGATTCCTACCGGGTGCTAGTCAGGAGTGGGGTGGTATCATTCGTCATGGAGCCAAGTTGCTGTACGCATTCGCCGAAGCGACCGTGCCGAAGCTCACTGTCATTACTAGGAAGGCCTACGGCGGTGCCTACGATGTGATGTCATCGAAGCACATCAGGGGGGATTACAATGTCGCTTGGCCCTCTGCAGAGCTGGCAGTAATGGGTGCTCAGGGCGCTGTGCAGATCATCCACCGAAAGCGAATCGAGAGTTCGAAGAACCCCGATCAAGAACGGGGTAGGTTGGTCGATGACTACTCCGAGACCTTCGCCAACCCGTACAAGGCTGCTGCCTTGGGATATCTAGACGATGTCGTTCAGCCATTGGAGACCAGGGCGGCTCTGACGCGAGCCCTTGGTGCGCTTCTAGAGAAGGAGGAATCTAGGCCTGCTAGGAAGCATGGTAACATACCACTGTGAGGGCGCTAGATGAAGGAAGCCGAACAAGAGGGTAAGTTACTGGCCGCTGCGATCGCAGCAGTATTGGCCGAGGCATCCAAGGGGGAGGTTCTGCTTCCATCTTCCCAAAGGGGAGGGGGCAGCGCCTGGTCCAGGGATCACAGGCGCATGGTGATTGGCAGGGGCAGCCTGTTCCGTGCCCGAACAAGGCGAAGTACCACGAGGTGATTCGGTGACTGAGAAGAGGAGAGTGACCGTTGATGGTGAGGAGTTCGAAGTAGAAATCGAATACGATGGCGAGGAGTGGGGCGTGACAATTGAAGGGAAGTCATTCTCCATCAAGGTCGATCAGGGGGCTCGAAACCCCCTCAGGGCCCCGAGGGAGCGAGCTACTCGCAGAGTTAGTGGTTCTGGCACTATTTCATCGGCGATTCCTGGGAAAATCGTCTCAATCCACGTTTCAGAGGGAGAAATTGTATCCGAGGGTGACGTAGTCCTCGTTCTCGAAGCGATGAAGATGCAAAACGAGATTAAGGCGACAATGGGGGGAGTTATTAGACGGGTAAACTGCCAATCTGGGGATCGAGTAGAAGCGAACGTGCCATTAATCGTAATCGAACCGCGGTCGAGTGAGGAGGGCTAGAGTGGCAGTATGCGACTGCGATGAATGTGACCGACGAGGAATCGTTGTGAGCAGACTCTCGCCAGGGGGCTTCCTAGTTTCCAGTGGTAAGAAAGCATATTCATTCAGGGAGGCGTACGAACGCTTCCACTATTGCAAGGAATGCCACGAGAGGCTGATGAAAGAAGTATGGACTCGTGTTAGATCGTCCGGAGACAAGGATGATGACCATGTAGCACCTACAGCAGTGTGATTCCGGTAGGTTCATCGAATCGGTGTCCCCAGCAGCTCCGTGTCATGCTACGTGAGCCATCTTGAGTGCTCATACACTGGAAAGCGCTGTGAGATGGGTGGCGTGAGAACCGTCTCTGAATCCGGGAAACCATTGTTGGTCAGGTACGATCTCGATAGGATGGGAAGAGAGGTGTCGCGCGAAGACATCGAATCATCCTCGGAGCCGGGATTCTGGAGATACTCGCCCCTGCTGCCAGTGGAAAGGGAAGAGCACAGGATCTCCCTCGGTGAGGTGATGACCCCACTTGTCTCACTCGATCACTCAGCCTCCGTATTGGGCGCGGATCCAGGAAGGGTCCTTGTGAAAGATGAGTCGAGATTGCCAACTGGCTCGTTCAAGGCTAGGGGGCTCGCTCTCGCAGTTTCGATGGCCAAGCAACTCGGGCTAGCCCATCTCGCCGTTCCGACAAATGGAAATGCAGGATCGGCGCTCGCAGCCTACGCCAGCCGTGCTGGTATCAGGGCCACCGTCTTGTGTCCTGACAACACCCCCGAAATTAACCTGCAGGAGACCATGGCCCAAGGCGCAGACACCCATTTAGTAAACGGCCTGATTGGGGAATGTGGTCGAATAATCTCAGATGGTTCTGCAGAGGTGGGTTGGTTCTCCGTCTCGACCCTTAGGGAGCCATACAGAATTGAGGGAAAGAAGACAATGGGCATCGAGCTGGCTGAACAGATGGGATGGAAGTTGCCCGACGTCATCTTCTACCCCACGGGTGGTGGAACCGGGATCATTGGGATGTGGAAGGCGTTCTCGGAGCTCAAGGAACTTGGATGGATTGATTGCGAATTGCCACGAATGGTCGCTGTGCAGTCGACCGGTTGCGCCCCAATTGTCAGAACTTGGGAGTTGGGTGAGGAGTTCGCCGAATACTGGGATAACGCTGAGACAGTGGCCTCGGGAATTCGTGTACCCGCTGCCCTCGGAGACTTCCTGATACTCAGGGCGGTGAGGGAGTCCGGAGGCTTCGCCATAGCCGTGTCAGACGACGACACGCTTGAAGTTCAGCGAGAGGTTGGGGTGCGGGACGGTCTGCTTCTCTGCCCTGAAGGAGCGGCGACAGTAGCCGCCTGCAAGAATGCCTTGGGAATGGGACTGATTAGCACCAGTGACAGTGTAGTGCTTTTCAACACCGCGACAGGTCTGAAATACCCAATGCCTCGAGTGACTTCAAGAGTCGACAAGGACGAAGTTGATTACGGGCTCTTTCTGCCTTAGATAAGTCCCAAGGCATCCTCAATTCGATTGAGTTCTGGACCTGTTGACCCAGAACCGACGAGGGCGTGGGTATCGCTAGCCGTGCAACCAGCTCCGACGTAAGGCGAACCGAAGGTCACGGTCCCCACCATTATGGGAACGCTCAACGCCGACTGAATCGACTCTACCTCATTGGTTGTCACGTCTGGATGGACAAGGGCCCCATTTCCGTTGGCGACAATCATGCTACCAACTGTCTTGTGTCCAGACACCTCCGTTCGAACGACTTTTACACCAAGGACTTCAGAGATCATGTCGGCTCCCGAGTCGGGTATTATTGTGCTGACAACGGCACCGTTGTCGTTGCACTCGATGAGATTGCCAGCTGCGTTGACTCCGCTCTCCATCACCACAACGTCGCCGAAGCTCGTTAACTCGTCCAAATCTTCCTGAGATGCTATGTCAGCAACGGCAATGCCCCGTCTATTGCCCCTCACCAAGCTACCTAGCAGTGCCGAGCCACCGACAAGGAAGGGGTGTGTCTCCATCTCAAATGCAGACTCTATCTCGACGGCGGCGCGCTTATCCAAAGAACGTGGGATGAACAGAACATCACCAACGACGCTGAGGTAGACACCGACCTGAGCGTGACCAAGAATATCCCCTGTTGATACTGGCATTCCCTCACCTGAACTCCCCGGGCACGCCGCTCATTAGTAAGATTGTGTGCGGGGAGGTGAAGGAGAGTGTGGCACAGCGACGATCGTTCCCGTGGGCTTGCGCACCACAGTACAGGAATCGACGTAGGAGGGCTTGACTTCCGGGTTCGATATGGGACCGGGTAGAACCCCTCCGCTGTGGCCGTGCACAACTCATCCTTCGAATGGAATTGATATGCGCTTTTGGACAGAAGCTCACATTGGTGTTGACGTTAAGAAATAGTAGATGCTCGGGGGGTTAGTGCAGCTGGGCTGAACACCTCGGCGAACCTCGGTGCTTACACCCGCTGTCTATCAAACTCGTCTTCTACGAGTCCCCTGAGATGCCTCGTCTTTCGGATGACTTCGAGCT
>JAYZFV010000076.1:0-19083 GCA_036336595.1 Thermoplasmatota archaeon
GTTCATCGAGAGATTGACCGGGGTGGGCGAGTAGCATGTCCAAGAGAGGCGGAGACATAGGAACCCACGTCCTCCTCCTACTGGTGGTCATCATCTGGGGTTCCTCCTGGGCGGTGGGGAGGATCCTCAGCAGTGGGCTGGATTCCGAAAGGCCGGCCACTCTGGACCCAGCGACCGCGGCATGGCTGAGGTACGCTGTGGTGGTGGTGATGTTTTTCGCGTGGTGCGCTTACAAGTCGCTGACCGGCGAGAGAATCAGAGCTCTGCCACCAGACCGCAGGACCTGGGTGTCGGTGCTCTGGATCGGATTCTTCGGAGTCATGATCTACCAATTGCTGTTCATGCACGGGATGAAGTGGACCGCTGCGGGGGACGCTTCGCTTATCATCCCAATCAATCCGGTCTTCACCGTGCTCCTTGCAGCACCAATGCTCGGTCAGCCCATTTCAAGGAAAATGGCACTGGGATTACTTCTGGGGATGGCGGGAGTGGCCACGGTAGTGGGCTGGAGCCCCAATGTGGGCATCCCGTTCGAGCATCGCCTACTCGGTGGCATCATGATAGTGTTCGCGGCCCTGTCGTGGGCAACGACGACGAACCTGACCAAACGCATAATGGAGAGTCGGCGAGGCGAGGTAAAGGCATCGGCCCTCGAGATTGTAATTTGGTACTCCTTTGCAGGATGGGTCATGTTGATGCCTTGGATGCTATACGAGCTTTGGGGCTCGTCGCTACCATTACCCACGACCGTCGAGTGGATCTCGATTATCTATCTCGGTGCGTTCTCCACCGCCCTCGCCTACGTCTGGTTCGCGATGGGCATAGACAGGCTCGGTCCGACCACTGCGGCATCGTATGTCTTCCTAGTGCCGGTTTTCGGTATTCTGACCGGATGGGCGCTGCTCGGCGAGAGCATCGGAGCCTCGATGTTGGTTGGCTTCGTGCTCATCGTGGTTGGGGTTCGTGAGGTCCAGCGCGAAAGCGAGAGGCTGAGAACCCATTGAAGGTGGGCCCTTGGCGTTGCCTCATGGTTAAATACAGAATGTCGGTGGGGCGCCAACGAGGTGTTTGAGTGGCACGCAAACCTGCGAAGATGTATCGTCAGATCAAGGGACAGTCATTCACCCGAAGAGAGTATTCGGGCGGTGTTCCGAACAACAGGATCCTGCGTTACCACATGGGAAACAGGAAGAAGGCCGAGGCTGGAGGATTCGAGGTCGTCTTGGAGCTTTATGCCGACAACGCATGCCAGATTCGCGACTCGGCTCTAGAGGCGGCTAGGCAGGTAGCCAACTCTACCGTCAGGGATAGTGCCGGCACGCATGGATACGCACTCAGGATGCACACCTACCCTCACCAGATCCTAAGGGAGAACAAGCAGGCTACCGGCGCAGGAGCGGACAGGGTATCCCAAGGGATGCGCCTCTCCTATGGGAAGAATGTCGGAACAGCGGCTAGGGTTCAGAAGAACCAGACGTTAATCTCCATCAAGACCGAGCCCGAGCACTATCCAGCGGCCCGTGAGGCCATGCGCAAGGCAGGCTGTAAATTCCCTACGCCATGCACGATCAAGGTCGTCGAGGGAGCCGAGCATTTGAAGGGTCTAGTCTGAGGTTGCGGGGCAATGACGCCCTCGGACCCGCTGACCGTCCTGCAAGAGTCGCTTCGAGGCGCGCCGGTGATTTGGAAGGGTGATTACCCCTACTTCATCCACCCGATTTCAGACGGAATACCCCGCATGGATGCCGATGTACTACGCGCCACCTGTGATCTGATAGTGGAAATGGTCGATTGGTCCAAGGTGGACCTGCTAGTCAGCGTTGAGGCGATGGGGCTGCCGCTTCTGGCGGTGGTTGGTGATGCCACGGGCAAGCCCACCGTAGTGATCCGAAAGCGCTCCTACGGGATGGAGGGCGAAGTCGGGGTCGATGTCTCCACGGGATACTCGCAGTCGACCGCTTACATCAATGACATAAAGCCAGGAGAGAGGGTCCTGATAGTGGATGACGTCATATCGACCGGAGGGACGCTCGAACCACTCCTAGAGGCCTTGGAGGAGATGGGGGCCGTGCTGCAGGGCGTCATAGTGGCTATCGAGAAGGGCGAAGGGCGCGAGCGGCTTGCCCGTGAGCGGCCGAATTGGCCCATTAGCACACTGGCTAGAATCGACATTGTGGATGGAAAGGTCGAGATTATCGAGTGATTGCCGTGGATCTAGAGCGTCACGATTTCCAACTCGATGAACTGGTAGATCGCATCAAGTCCAATGATCACCGTCTAGTCGCACTCCAAGTGCCAGAGGGCCTCAAAATACAAGCTCTTGAGATGATGGACCAAATAGAAGACGAGTCTGATGCAAAGGTGGTACTCGCAGCGGACCCCTGCTACGGGGCCTGCGATCTTGTCCATGACAAGATGCGCATGATGGGTGTCGAGTTGGTTGCTCACATGGGGCACAGCCAGATGAACATCGACTCGGGGATGCCGACCGAATTCATCCCTGTTACCTATGAGGGCGACCCGGGGCTGAATCCAGTCCTCCCCATCATAGCTCAACATCGCACAGTAGCAGAATCTCGCTTGGAATCGTCTAGGGAAGAAGCGGGGCTGGATGGATCCTCTGCTAGGGATCGCTTCCTCGATGCGGTCGGGAGAATCGCACCGCTCACGGGCACGAATCTCGGCCTAGTAGGCTCGATTCAGCACCTGCATTTGCTCCCCGAATACAAGGAGCGCCTGGAGAAATCCGGTTACGTGGTCGAAATCCCTGTAGGCGGAGACAGACTCAGTTTCCCTGGTCAGGTCCTAGGATGCAACTACTCGGGTGATAATCCGTCAATAGGGCACTACCTCTTCCTCGGGTCAGGGGACTTCCACCCCATCGGCCTTGTGCTTCACACCGGCAAGCCGCTGGCAATGCTGGATCCCTACACGGGAGATGCCACCGAGATGTCCCTGGAGCGTATCGAACGAATACTGCGGCAGCGCTTCGGCCTGATCATGGCAGTGGATGGGGCGGATTCGTTCGGCATACTGATTGGCGAGAAGCCGGGGCAAATGCGGCGCAACCTCGCCATACGCATGAAACGCCTTCTCGAGAAGCACGGTCGTAAGGGATACCTGCTTGCACTCGACCACGTCGGTCCGGAACTAATAGACTTCTACCCCGTGGACGCCTTCGTCAACACGGCCTGCCCACGCATCGCGATAGACGACTCAGTAAGGTATGCCAAACCACTCATCACGCCATTCGAGCTGGAGGTCGCACTTGGCGAGAAGCAGTGGGAGCACGGCTACCAGTTCGACGAAATACCGTAGTTCCGATGTTTCGCGGCTACAGCAGGGGAACGAATCTTACTGGGCATAGAGTCTTAGTCGAAACTTCGCCGTCCGCACTCTTGTCTATCCTTACGAGATTCTGGTTGCTCCTAGTGCCTATCGGGGCCACAATAATACCTCCCGCACTGAGCTGGTCCAACCAAGTGACCGGCACCTCGTTAGCACAAGCAGCGGAGACTACTCCGGAGAACGGGGCAATGGATGGTAGGCCTGACCTCCCGTCACCGCATGCAAGTGATGTCGGCGACAGGTTGAGCTCGCGGAGCACCTCCGAAGAACGCTCGACTAGCTCGGGCACGATGTCCAGCGCGTGGACCTCGAACCCCATGTGGACTAGGATTGCCGTCTGGTAGCCACAACCAGAGCCAATCTCAAGTAGCCTGCTGCCTCGTGGTAGTTCCTCGAACTGGGAGGTCATCAAGGCGATGATGTACGGCTGACTGATGGTCTGACCGTGGCCAATCTGTTGCGGCCTGTCCCCATATGCCGCCTTCAGGCTGTGCCCGGGCAGGAATGAATGTCGAGGGACCTCGCGCATCGCCCCTATGGTTCGAGTTGCAACTATTCCCCTTGCGGTGATCTGCCTAGACAGCATCCCCTCTTGAAACGCCTTGGCGCTCTTGCCTCGCTTGCCCAGCCAACGACCAAGGAGAGAAAGGTAATCCCCTTGGGGCTCACTCCTCTTCGTCGTCATCGTCCCCGAGAAGAGCTTCCCAGTCCAAGTCGTCCTCCTTGGAGAACCAGTACAATGCACCCATTACCGCAATACCGAGGAAGCCAACGATGTCTTGGGTGCTAAACCCTGTGTCGGGTCTAAATGAGCTGTTGGAGCCCACACCTAGGGCGTCAATAAGAAAGAGCTTCTCACCGTCTCCCAACATCCCAGGCATGTTCAGCAACTCGAACACAAGGAGCGCAGCGGCCCCGATCAGTAATCCCATTCTCATATTGTCACTCAGTTCAACCATAGCAAGACCTATCCACGCCCAAGGCCATCGAGTTATTAATGTAAAGGGCAAAACAGGATTTCTCGACATTATAGACGTCGAAAGAAGTTGATCTCTATTCGTCCTCGGGAGGCTAATCATTCTGAGTCTTAGCGTCTGAGCCAGCACTGAAATTGAGGACGCCGTCGTCCAGTAGATCTGCCATGATGTCCTCCATGCTCCTCCCCGTGACTTCGGAAACCGCCTGTGCCTCGAGGCGCTGAAGATGCATGCGTACCGTGTTCGCCTTGTCGCCCTCACCCATTGCATCGAGAACCGTAGCCAGGCCGCGCCAGTTGTCAGCGTTTTCGCTGTCTTCTACCGTTTGCTTCTTCCACACCTCCAGAGCGCCCTCGAAGTTCCCCTCTCTCATCATCTTGGTAGTCCTGACCTCGGGATCCTCGGAAAGAGAGGCCTTCTCGAGAAGACCCGCCAACTCCTCATCGACCCCTTCCGGATCATCAGCGTCAGCGTGGTCTTCGCCTTCTCCAGGATCAACTTCTTCGACAGAGCCTGGATCAACTTCTTCGACAGCGTCTGGATCATCGCCGTCGAAGTCGTCGAAGTCGTCGAAGTCGTCGAAGTCGTCGAAGTCGTCGTCCTCATCGGCGGCCTCGGCCTTCTTTTCAGCGGCCTTGGTCTTCTTTTCAGCGGCCTTGGTCTTCTTCTCAGCGGCAATCGCCTTCTTCTCAGCGGCCTTGGCCTTCTTCTCAGCGGCCTTAGCCTTCTTCTCAGCGGTCTTGGCCTTCTGAACCAGCCGCACGGCGACGTGATCTGGTACATGCTTCTTGCGAGCCATGCGCACTACCGGATTCGTGGAATGTGGAATTGCATATAATTGTCCCCTTGAGGAAGCGTGCAGCCCCTTGGCCGATCCCTGTCACGAAATCGACAGGATACAATATGCCATTCCTGGGCTAGGGGCAGTCTAGAGCTTGGACCCGGTCAGACCGAGGGACTGACGCTCGGCACCATTGAATCAAGGTGCACACTCCAGCGGACTGGGTGCTGTTCATGGTAGCTCGTCGGCATGCTCCTCGCACGCTTGAGCCCGACCCGGGCGACCTGCTGAGGCGAAGTAGGACGCGAGACCCCTCCAGACCTCGGGGCTGCTCCCATCACTCCTAACCAGGCCTTTCCAGACGCCGAGTGCTCCCTCCGAATCTCCCTCTTCCAACAGTCTGGCAGCCTTCTCGAGTGGTGCTTCGTCACCCTCCAAATCAGCAGAATCATCGTGTTCCCCATGGTCCTGCTCGTCTTCAGTGGCTTCTTCTGGCTCATCGGTCGACTCCTCGACGGTTTCCTCGTGATCATCAGGGTCATCTGCCTCCGTTGGCTCGGCATCTTCCTTCGATTTGCCTAACCTGGAGAACAATCCTCCACGCTTCTTCTTGGCCGGCGTCTGCTCTTCTTCGGACTCCTCCTCGGCCTGGGGCTCCTCTTCTTCGGCATCCCGAGGGGGGTCGTCCTCTTTCTTCGACTTACCTAGCCTGGAGAACATTCCTCCACGCTTCTTCTTGGCCGGCTTCCCCCCGGATTCATCGGTTTCATCGGTTTCATCGGTTTCTGGCTTTCCGTACTTTTTCCCAGCTGCCTCGATTATCTTAGGCCACTTTCCCTCGTACTTGTCTAGGGCCTTTGGAATATTGGCGACCCTCTTCTCGAGATCTGCCCCCTCTAGGGCCCCTCTGTAAATGGCCTCCAGTTTTTCGGCGGCTTCCTCGCGAGTAAGTTCATCTGCCATCCCATGCAACTCCATCAATCGCGTGACCCTCGCTCGGCTTTAATGCGCCGATTCGCGGATTACTCCTCCTCGTCTCGTTGCTTGAACTTTCCAACGTCATCGATCGACTCGGAGAGGCCCTTCCAATCCTTCGATTGCTTTCCCTTGGGATGTGTAAGGTTCTTCCACTTGTTGAATGCGCCCCTGACATTTCCATCATCCAGCGACGCGGCTGCGATATTGAGTGAGACTGCAGCTCCCAACATATTGACGAGGTCAGTGAATGCCCTGTTTATTCGAGAGGCGCCTTCTTCGACGTCGCTTCGTTGGAGCCTGTCGGCTTGGTCGGAGTTAATCCAAATTTTTTCGATATGGGTCCCCGAGTCTAGGATTGTGAGTTGGGAGGTATCGACCTTTATGCCTCTGCGTAGACCGAAGAGAAACAGGAGGTATAGGATTGTCAGCTCAGCGTAGTCCTGTGGCGCCCAATCCAGTGGCTCGAAGACGGGATTGCCATCTACAATGCCTAAACTCCCCTCTCTGTTGCCACCGATGACGTTATTCACCAATGCTGAGATCTTGCCAGTCTTGTTAGCAGTGGAGAGCAGTCCGATGAGCAGCGAGATTACGCCTACTCTCAGCCACCTCCTGGACTTAACGGAAATCAGCCGCTTCCTCTTCTTCTTTGGCTTGTACTCTCCCTGCTCCCTAGGCCTGTGCACCCGTAGGCCGATCAATGTGTAAATCAGAAAACCCACGATTATGTAGTCTTGGATGCTAGGTTCCAGGACACCCCAAAACTCGAAGCTCTCGGGAATGATCAGGAGCTTCTCATTTGGGCCGTTCGCAGCTTCCAACAATTGGAGTTTGTACGCAATGTCATCCAGCATCCCGAAGCTGTTGAGAAACTGGAAAACGGCTAGCGCTGTAGCGCCCGCCAAACCTAGCACAGTAGGTTCCTTGAAGGTGTCCTTCAATCCGACACAATCGCCTCCGCTGCCGCCTAGTCCGCCTCAGCCTATCAAAACACCGAAAATTAGGGCATCATCCAAGCGTTACCTTAGCAGGCGCCCGCACGAGTGCGCAATACACCGAATATGTCTAAGAACGTCGAGAGGAAGAATACAGTGATGGCGGACTATCTCGACAGGATCGGGGCGGGCAAGGTCCTGCTGACCAAGGAGCCGTTATCATACGACTGGACGCCGCCAGAGCTTATCGGCAGAGACGCTCAGCTCGGTGAGCTGGCCTCCATGTTCATGGGCATCGAGAGTCGCAGCGTCAGCTGCAGAGCGGTGGTCACTGGCAATGTCGGCTCGGGCAAGACCGTCCTTACTCACAGGTTTGGACTCGACCTGAGCAGCAAGCTCGAGGGGCGCAGGAAAATCGTACTCGCCCACGTCAACTGCAGGAACCACCCCTCCACCTCCCAGGTTCTGCAGCGGATCGCCCTGTCACTCGACTCGGGACACCCGGAACGTGGGTTCAGCTCTGGGGAAATCATCCAGACCATTCGCAGGAATCTGAAGACGCATGACAATCACTTGCTTCTGGTCCTCGACGAAGTGGACATTCTGGTTCGCAGGGACAGCTCCGACCTGATCTACAAGCTGCTCAGGATTGACGAGGGGCAGGACGAGTGGGGGTCGGTGTCTCTTATCCTGGTGAGCCAAGAGCCTGGGCTCTTCAACCTCTTCGAGCAAGCCATCAGGTCTAGGCTCGGTGGAAGCACCGTCCTGGTAATGCCACCATACGATGCGGATGAGTTGATTGGCATCGCTAGGCAGCGCTACGAGGCCTCCTGCAGGCCAGGGTCCGTGAGCGACGAGACGCTGGCGAAGATTGGAAGGTTTGCTGCGGAGGGAGGGGGCGATGCCCGTCTGGCCATCGAACTGCTCGAAGCGGCGGTTCGTCGAGCCGAGAAGGCCGGACGCGGCGACGTGCTAACCGAGGACGTGAGGCCTAGCACCCGTAGGGCGGCGACTATCGAGCCGAGTCTGGTCCATGAGTTGAGCAAGCACCAGAAACTGGTCCTCCTGGGAATATGCAGGAGGCTCAAGAAGGCCGAGGAAATAACCAGCGGAGACGCTCGAAAGCTGTACGAGCTGGTATGCGAGGAGCACAACTCCAAGCCTCGCGGCTACACGACCTTCTGGAAGCACATGAAGCACCTCGAGGCCGAGGGGCTGATAGAGAGCAGAACCGATAGCTCGGCACAAGGAAGGGGCAGGACTCAGTTCATCACCATGACCAACACTGCACCGGCTGCTTTGGAGAGCAGGATTGAGCGGGACTTGTTGCGTGCCTGAGTGAGCGGCTGCGAGGACTCCGAACCGCTCTTATAGGGGCCGTATGTCGGGATGCCGTCCGAGGTGAGTAGATGGCAGGCGAGCAGTCCTTCAAAGCCGTTGTCAACGACACAGCCGCTGCCTCGAAGGGGAGGTCCTTCGCCGTCGACATCACCGGGGCGAACTACAACCATTTCCTAGGCAAGAGGATTGGTGACACTGTGGACGGAATGTTCGTGGGCGATGGCGACAAGGCGCTGTCGGGATACAAGTTGGAGATCACCGGTGGCGCAGACACCACAGGAAGGCCGATGAGACCAGACCTAGAAGGAGGGGGAGTCAAATCGATCCTGATCACTGCTGGCGTGGGTTACAAAGGCAAGAAGTATGTGAAGAAGAATAGCAAGGTATACCGCTACAAGTACGATGGGCTCCGTAAGCGCCGGAACCTCCGTGGCAATGTAATAAGCCATGACACGCGCCAAATCAATCTGAAGGTCGTCGAGTTCGGCAAGCGCTCGCTCGCTGGGATTATTGACGGCGAACCCCTTGTCGAACAGCCCTCTGGCGAAGAGGAGTGACGACTGGGGTGATGAGCTGACAACGACCCTCGTCAATCAGCCCGAAGTGAACATCGGGATGGTGGGGCACGTCGATCATGGCAAGACGACTCTGACTCAGGCGCTCTCCGGGACGTGGACAGACACCCACTCTGAAGAGAGGAAGCGGGGTATCAGCATAAAGCTGGGCTACGCAGACACTGCATTCTACAAGACTAACGATGGACGACACTATGCTAGGGGGAAGCACCCGGACGGTGAAGGGGGTGACGGGGATCTGCTCAGGATCGTGTCATTCGTCGATGCGCCTGGTCACGAGACGCTCATGGCAGTGATGATCTCGGGGGCATCGATAATGGATGGAGCCCTGCTCCTCGTGGCAGCGACGGAGAAGTGCCCACAACCCCAGACCCGCGAGCACCTCGCTGCGCTGGAAATCGCCGGAATCGAGAACATAGTAGTGGTCCAGAACAAAATCGACATCGTCAGCCGAGAGCGGGCCATGGAGTCATACTCGGAGATCCGGGAGTTCATCAGTGACACGATTGCCGAGAATGCGCCGATCATCCCCGTCTCTGCACATCATGACGTTAACCTCGACATCCTAATTGAGGCGATTCAGGGTACGATTCCTACTCCCGATCGCTCCAAGGATGGCGTGGGGCTGATGTACGTGGCCCGCTCTTTCGATGTGAACCGACCTGGCATCAGGCCAGAGGGCCTGAAGGGGGGAATCATCGGTGGCAGCATAGTCGAGGGTTCTTTCAGCGTCGGTGACAGCATCCTGATCGCACCCGGGCGTAGGGTCCAGAATGGCAGCAAGACGCGTTGGGAGCCGCTCAGAACGACCATAGAGGGTATCCAGGGCGGTGGCATCGACCTAGAAACCGCTCATGCTGGGGGGCTGTGCGGAATCTCTACCCCCTTGGATCCACTCGCCACCAAGGCTGACGACCTATCTGGACAGGTCATGGCCAGAGAGGGCGAGCTGCCCCCCATATGGGGGGAACTGAACCTAAATCTCCAGTTGCTAGAGAAAATGGTCGCTAGCGGAACTGAGGAAGAAGGGGGAATCCGTCCGCTGCAGCCAAACGAGATGCTGATGATTAACTCGGCAACGGCGACCAGCGTAGGTACCGTATCTGCGATCAAGGCCAAGAGGGCGTCACTCGATCTCAGGCTCCCTATTTGCGCCAAGGAGGGCAGTAGGATCACACTATCCAGAAGAGTCGGGTCACGTTGGCGTCTAATCGGTCATGGGACCATCGCAGGCTGATGGCATGGTCGGAGTACTGGTCGACGCCTGTGGCTGGGTATCGCTGGTCGATGCGGGCCTGAATCTTGACTCGGCCCTTGGTACCGTGGTCGGGGAGGCAAATCTGCTTCTCATTGACAGCGTCAGAGATGAGTTGGGAGTATTGGACGTCGAGAGGAGGGGGCTCCTGCTCGACCTGCTTGACAGGCGTGCTGAATCCGTCGCTGCAGCAGAAGTAAGCCACACTGACGACACGCTCGTCTCCTTGGCAGTAGAGAACTCGTGGCCTGTACTGACGGTCGATAGAAGGCTCAAGGAGCGATTAATCGATGCCGGGGGCTCCTACATCGAGGTCACTTCAGGGCCAGCACTGCGCCTCGTAGTTCCCTAGGGCAACGTGAACAGGCGATCGTCGCCGTGGCCATCCATCAGGCCAATCCTCACAGCGGCATCGAGCCACGCATGAGCGTAGTTAATCGCCCCGAACGCACTGACGAATTCCCCTGCCTCCATGAAGTGGCGGGCATCTGCGACGTAGTCGTCGCACATCCCCATCATTATTCTCAGTCTGACCTCGTCCTCTGGGTTTCGAGTTGCAGGAGTCGCCTTCGCCCTTGCGTCGGCAGTGAGAGAGAAATATCTCTCAATGCGTTCGATCGTGATGGTGTCGTCCATCCGGGCACCTCACGGGAGCATCTCTGCTGCAGCGTCGCTCAGTTTGAACAGCCTACTGCGGCCCTCCTTACGGACCGATAGGATGCCCGACCTCTGGAGAGCGTTGTAAATCTGGGATAATCGGGGTCGGCCGACCTCGAGACGGGCTTGGATTTCAGTGTCCGAGGGAGATATCTCACGCTGGCCTGCGATTGAGACGACAAGCAGCTCGGCATCGCTCATAGAGCCTAAGTGGGCCTCGTTCAGGGCATCCACAGACTCCCATCTCGGGCCTATGCTGACTGGCGCAGAGGTCGGGGGGGCATCCTCCACGATACCAGGGTCACTCGAAAACTTCTCTTCAAACGCTGGATCCAGAGTATCGAAGGCCTCGGGTTCGGGCGGATCGTCTGGAATTTCAGGAAGAGTCTGCTCTAGCTCCGAGTCTACGGTCCATAATTCCCCTTTGGATGCGAAAACGGGACTCTCGGCGATAGGGACGGCTGACGTGTCGATGAACTTCCGTGCAGCCCCCTGTTTAGGGGGATCTGCCGGTTCCGGTTCGAAGTCATTGGGCTGGATTGAAGGCGAGCTGGGTGGCTGGGACCCCATCATTGGGGTGTCATCGGCCCCAGTGGGCATGTGATCTGAGACCTGCCTGGACCTGCCCATCAGTCCGGAGAATCCTCGCGGCCGCATCTGCTTGGGAGGTGGCTCGGTGCCCTCCTCCATTAGCACGAAACCACCCATTTCTGGCGCCCAGTCGGTGATTCTAGAGGTTTCTGTGACTCCTTGCTCGGCAGGCTGGACATCGTCTTCATCGTCCCCTTCCCAGAGCTCTGTGTCCGGCTCCTCCTCTTCGGGTTTGAGACCCTCGTCCTCCCACATGTCATCAGGCTCGACGTCCCAGGCATCTTCGATTTCGTCTTCCTCGACGGAAATAGGCGACTGAGGATCTTCGAGCGGTTCGTATTGCTCCTCTATCTCGGTTTCCACTATCGCAGCCTGTACGGGTTCGGACTCGAAGGACGCGTCCCAACCAAGTAGCCTCTCAAAGGTGCCCTCAGCGCCCGTGCCTCGCTTTTCGTCGATTAGATCTCGGAGGAGGTGTAGCACATCTCGTGGGTTGCCTCCCGTGCTCGCGCGCACGGAGTCGAGCAATCGAGGGTTAATCGGCCACTTCTCCCTCGCCATTCTCCTGACTCTGTTATCTGCCAGACTCTGTATTTGACGGCTCGTAAGTGGCTCCAAGTGCACCGGTTTGTCGAAGAGGTCCTGCACGGGTTCCTCGAGTGCGGCAAGCTGCGCGTTGGTGAGGGCGACCACAACGAGGGCCCTGAGGCGCTGCAGTATGGGTGCGATCAGAGTGAGGAATGGCGTGATATCGACGTTTGACGGATAATCGAAGGCGATTAGGGGCAGTGGTCCGTCTTCGACGTCCAGGGTTTCAACGAGCCGTTCGACGGTCTGATGCATAGTCTGCGGGACCGCGTGACCGCCAAAGGTGACCGAAATCTCACTCAGTACGCGTTTTAGGGGGTCCTCGTCATGCCAGTATTGGCCTACGAAGTGCCTAGTCGTCTGAGAGGAGAGGACATTGATCAGGGAGGTCCGGCCGGACCCCCTCTCCCCAACGATGAGCAGCATCCTTGGCGACTGAGAGTGCATGTGCTCCCTCCAGACCGTGAGGATTTCACCGCGTGCCACGATATCCTCTGCCCTGGACCTCTCGATGGGCCGCAGATCGAACGGATTGCCCCTCATAGGAGGTACGTCTAGCATCGAGACGTCGCTCACGACCATAGGCCATCAGCGATGTCTGGAACTCTTAATGTTCACGCATCCTCACGCTTCCCAGAGGGCGGATTTACGGGTATTCGAGGAAATCCGAGAGGTGAATCCGCGATTGTTCGACTTAGTGAATCGGTTTGTGAAATGGCGGGTTAACGGGTAGCTAACGCTTCAACAATGCGTTAACGAAGCGTTAACGACTGGATTAACGCGTTTTCTTGGGGAGGTCGGGCTTATTCGCAAAAGGTTAGAAGCCCGAGTCACCGGGAAATGGACCGAGGAGCATGTCCATAGAGAACAGCCGTCTTGGGGGATTCTACAAACTCTCGGTAGGGGAGAGAAGGGACTTGCTTGCGGAAATCGCGGGACTCACACCGGAGCAGATTGAGGCGTGGGGGGCGACTGGTGAGCTGGATGAGGAAGCAGCAGACAGGATGATCGAAAACGTTGTCGGAACCTACTCCCTGCCAATTGGGGTAGCAACGAACTTCGTCATCGATGGTGCCCACTATGCGATCCCGTTCGTCCTCGAGGAGCCGAGTGTGGTGGCAGCTGCGAGTAACATGGCCAAGCGATGCCTGGCCAATGGCGGATTCACCTCTAACAATGACGACCCGATAATGATCGGCCAGATACAAGTGGTGGACTGCGAGGACCCTGTAGCAGCCAAAGACGCGATAATCGCATCGAAGAACGATCTGGTTGCCAGTTGCAACGAGGTCGACCCGATTCTAATCAATTTCGGAGGGGGCTGCAAGGACATCAACGCGAGGGTATTGGATACCGACTCCGGCCCCATGGTCATCATCCACATACTGGTTGACTGCAGGGATGCCATGGGCGCCAACGCAGTAAACACGATGGCTGAGACGATTGCTCCGACAGTGGAGAGGGTGACTGGCGGGACGGTGATTCTGCGAATCATCAGTAATCTCGCAGTACACCGTTTAGCACGAGTTAGCGCAATATTCACGCCCGAGGAGATGTCAGATTCGGGCAAGGATCCGGAGCAGGGCTCTGAGGTCATAGGGGGCGTTGTGCAGGCCTACCACTTCGCCAAGGCGGACCCGTTTCGTGCCACTACGCACAACAAGGGCATCATGAATGCAATATCAGCCGTGGCCTTAGCGTGCGGCCAGGACTGGAGGGCCATAGAGTCAGGTGCACATAGCTACGCAGCCCACGAGAGGACATACGGCTCGCTCACTGAGTGGTCCAAAGACGATAATGGAAACCTAGTCGGCTCGATCGAGTTGCCGATGGCTGTGGGGCTGGTAGGAGGGGCAGTCAGGGTGCATCCCGCGGCGCAGGCAAACGTGGCACTGCTAGGCGCAACGACCGCTGACGAACTCGCCAAGGTAATCGCGGCAGCTGGTTTGGCTCAGAATCTGGGGGCCCTGCGCGCATTGGCCACAGTGGGAATACAAGCCGGGCACATGAAGCTCCATGTCAGGAACATGGCCGTGACTGCGGGCGCAGAGGGCGAGGAAGTCGGCATCGTTGCTGCGAGGCTGCGGGAGAGAGGGGATCGCATCACCCAAGCAGCTGTTATCGAGGCGCTCAAGGAACTCAGGTCAGAGTGACCTCAGGCTTCCATCATCAGCCCGCGGTTCCTTGCGTCCTCTTCCATCGCGGCACGACGGCCGTCCTCGACATCTACAAACCTCATCATTAGGGTTCCAATGACAATCAGGGCGCAGATGCTAGCAATTCCCACTCGGCTGTCGTACATTATGGTCATCGTCCCATATAGGAGGGGGCCGATCAGTGCGGCCACCTTTCCGAAGAAGCCGAAGAAGCCGAAGAACTCGGCACTTCGTGTCTCGGGGACCATCTGGCCGAAGATGCTGCGAGAAAGGCCCTGTGAGCCGCCCAGCAGCGCACCGGCCATGCAGCCCAGTAGCAAGAACTGCCAGAAAACGCCCATTCCCAGAGGCTCCCACACGGTGCTGCGCACAGCGTCGGGGATTGCATCTAGGGGGCCGTCCCCCAGGCTGGTCGGGTGATTCTCGCCCAGTGCAGTTGTCCCATCCAATGCCCCTCCACTAACGCTCATGCTGAAGCGGGCATCCTCGTCGAAAGTCGCGGTGAATTCGGAAATGCGGCTTGCGTCCGGGACCTCAGTCGCTGAACCACTGGGGTCATCGAATTCGTGAATCGTCTTTTCTGTAATGTCCTCGTTGAGGTGCAGTGGAAGGACATCCGCCCACTCGGAGGCCCAAGACTGCTCATCCTCGTCCTGGGACAGGCCGTGCGCATAGGCACTATCGCTGACGGATACGACGTAACGCCCGGCCCCAGCCAGACGCTCCTGCAAAAATCTTGACGGATTTGGGTTTGGAGACTGAGAAGGATCATTTGGATCCGTGCCTGCCAACTCCTCCTCAGTGTTGGTGTACCAGTCACCATCAGTGTCATCATCGTCTGCATCGGCAATCCCATCGCCGTCCATATCCCAGTCAAATTGGATGTCATACTCGTCGTGTGTTTCTAGTGCCAGCGGCGCAAAGGACATTGCACCGAGCACGACCACTACCCACATGACTAGTGAGAATGTGAGAGCGTAGTGGGTGGAGGTTCTCTCGGACAGTTTCGTGAACGCTATTGCGCACGGGGCTGCGACGAACTGGATTACCAAAATAGTCGCGATCAGGGCGGTGGTAGTGAGACCGAGAACGGTGATGCCGTAGATACCCGCAAGCGCCGTCACGCTGTTGATGCCATCGATGAAGAAGAAGAACGCGAGCATGTAGATGAACAGGGTTCGGAAACGATCTACCTCCCCGAAGGTCTTCTTGAGCTCTGTGATGGCGAGCCTCGCGGACTCCCTCACTCCCAGGCTCTCCATTTCGTTCTCTATTGGGGGCTCGGGGACCCAGGAGAAGGTGAGCATCGCGAAGCCCAACCACCACACGCCGGACGAGGCCATGACGAAAGGAATCACCCAGTTCTGAGTATTGCCATTGTCATCAAGAATCAAACTCACCATTACTAGGTGGACCAGTAGCAGGATTCCGCCACCGAGGTAACCGTACGCGAAGGCCTTGTTCGAGATGCCGTCCATCTCGTCGTCTGTTCCCATGTGGGGGAGCAGCGCGTTGTAAAACACGCCAGCACCGTTCAGGCCCACGTTCGCCATCAGGAACATGACGATCAGCCATACCCACTGTCGGCTTACATCGAGCATCGGGGCGAAGGCGAGTAGGAAGGTCGCCCCAGCCCCCAGGTAAGTCAGAATCCTCAACCACCACATCTTGATGGCGCGTCGGTCGGCGATGACGCCGAAGGAAGGTGCGAGTATGGCGACGAGAAGAGCTCCGCCCGTAACCGCGAAGGCCCAGGCAGCGTCTGCGGTCATGTCCTTGCCGAGAATAGTGGCCTCCAGCCCGTTGGCCTTCAGGAAAATGTAGGCGAACCACGGCGGCAAAACGGCGGTTGTGACGCTCGTCTCGAAGGCTGACTTTCCCCAGTCATAGAATGCATACCCCCTGACTGCTTGTGGATTTGATGCGCGGTCTAGTTCAATGGTGTCTGACATAGCACTACCTAGATGGCGCTGGGGGTTGAAGGGTTTGAGCGTTGGGGGAAGATCGAAAAAATCCTGACCGTGCATTATTGGACCGATTGCCACACGCGTAGCCAACTATGGTAACCTGGGAGCAACCGAGAGAGAACTCGATAGCAGCGCTGCGGCATGGGATGGAGTTCGCCGACGGGGTGGAGTTCGACCTCAAACTGAGCAACGACGGCGAGTTCGTGATCTACCATGATGAGTTGTTTCCCGGCACCGCCCCAAAAACGGAGCGTTGCATCGAGATGCTCGGAACCGACGAGGTGCGCTCGCGGGGAGTAGCGACGTTCGACGAACTTCTGTCCGACAGGCGTTACACCGAGGCATGGCAGGCAGGTGGGAAGACCGCTAATATCGAGTTCAAGATGCCGCACCCGATTGCCGGTATCGAGGCGGATGAGCAACTAAGGTCGATGATGAGTCTGCTCGAGCACAAGCTGGAGCCATTCGACTTGCCCGACCGGTCGGCGCTCGTGTACAGCTTCTCTCCGAGAATCGGACCGGTGGCGAAATCCTCAGGGTTTGGGATGCCAATCACTCGCCTCATGCCGCATCTCAGGCCATGGGGGGACTGGAATGTAAAGCGAGTCGTGGGTGCGCCCCACTTCGCCCGCATCTCGGTACCCGGACTAGTCAGGTACTTGCGAAGGAATGGTATGCCAGTCATGGGACTAGCCCTCGAGTTTCTGAATGGGTGGACACGCTGGATCAATCCCGGGTTCCCAGTGGGCCTCAGTGGAAGGGGGCTTGTACGACTCAACAAGGCTCTAGCGGGCATGGGGGCATTCGTTTGGCCGGCCCCCCTGGAGCTCGAGAGCGCATTGATCGAGGCAGGGTGCTCCCTAGTCTCAGACCACATGAACCCGGACATTGTCTCGTTGCCCGATGGCAGCGCGCGCTGGCCCAGGCCAGCCAGCCAGCCACTCGACGAGGAGTGGCGGACACGACTGGGCTCGGCTGCCGACGACGAGCTCGCCGACCTTATCGGAGAGGCCTCGTCCTCGCTATCGACTTGGCCCGAGATGGGCCAGAAGCGTAGGAAAGAGTTAGTCACAGAGCAGGGGCGGAGGATGTTCTGGTCTGGCTCAGAGGACAAATGGGCTGCAGAGGCGGAGAGGGGGCTGCTGTGGGGGAGCCCACGAATCATTGGCCACAGGGGCGCAGGAAAGACGCACAGCGCGTAATCACTCGAGCCTGCGGTGCGGCTGGTCGCGAGCGATGTACTTCGGCCGATAAATCGGCACGCCGCGACCGTCGCGAGCATTCCTCTCATCGAGGATCTGTGCGCAGATTCCAGCTACGCGGGCCCATCCGAAGAAGGTCGTGTAGTAGTCAGGCTTACGGAATCCGACCGAATGCAGCAGGCTGCCGCTGGCTAGATCCACATTAGGGTAGGGATTGCTGATCTTGGGAATCTCCTGTAGAATTGGCGGCACCACCTCGCGCAGAGCGGTCACGGTCTGGAAGTTCTCGTCATCGGGGCAGATCTCCGAGCCGAGTTCTATCAGGAGCCTCGCACGGGGGTCCTCCGCCCTGAGCACGCCGTGCCCGAAGCCGTAAATCGGGCGACGTGCGGCGAGCTCTGATCGTACGAAGGCCTCAATATCATCAGGGTCAGAAGTCCCAATCCTCTGCACGAACTCCAAGCAGGCTTGGTTGGCCCTACCATGCAGTGGCCCCGACAGGGCGTTCATGGCGCTAGACAGTGAGGCGTAGACCGAAGCCTTGCCAGATGCCACGGCCTTGCCGGAGAAGGTCGAGAGGTTGCCGCCGCCGTGGTCCATGTGGAGGATGAAGAAAAAACGAAGCACGCGGTTCATGCGCTCGGCCTCATCGCCGTCGATGCCCAACATGTGCACGAAGTTCTCTACCAAGCCGAGCTTTGTCTCCCGTGGCCTGAGGTTCTCTGGCTTGCCCCCCCTCAGCAGGAATATCCTGGCCATCAGCTCCGGCATCCTCGCTATGAGGTTCAGCGAATCGGCCTTGGCATCGCCGGTGGTCTCTGCAGCTCCCAAGGCCATGATGCCGATAGCCAGCCAGTCCATCGGATGGCCGCTTCCTGTGGTGAGCGTCTCCAGCACCCTGAGGGCGCCGGTCGGCATCTCCTCGCCTCGATGGGCTAGTTCCTTCCTGAATTCGGCAGACTCCTTGGCGCTGGGAAGCGTCTTGTGAAACAGCAGGTAGATCACGTCCTCCTCCTCGAGGTCGGCTAGGTCGCCGACTGGGTAACCGACGTAGTGGACGCCTTCGATAGGGTCAACGTACGATGTGAGGCAGGTCCCGACGGGAATGCCGCGCAGACCGGTGTCAAGGTGGTTCTCCGAGATGGTGAAAAGCGAGTCGTCCTTTGTCATGCCAAGCCTCAAGGCCACGGTATGAGGTGTCCCATCATAATTCCTCCGACAATGGATTCAGGCATCAAGGTGCAGACATGAGCAGCCCTCAACCACACGATGGAGGCCTTCTGGGTTGGGATGGCCTGAGCGAGATGCAGCAGGAGTTGTTTACCGAGGGCTGCGAGTTGTTCGAGGACGGAAGGTTCTGGCACGCGCACGAGTCGTGGGAGGATCTCTGGAAGAGCCTCAAGCCGATGGAGGTACAAACCGAAGTCGATGCCGTTCAGGGTTTGATCCAGTGCGCTGCGCTGCTCTACAACTACGAGCGGTGCAAGGTGCGTGGAGTGGTCAACATGGCATCGAAGATTATGATCAAGCTCAGAGGGGTGGAGCGCGGCATCTGGGGGGTGGACGTGTCGGCTCTGAGGCTGGACCTCCTTCCATTCATCGAGGACGCTGCCGAGGAGGAGCCGGGATGGGCACTGAACACTGGCGCAGTTAGCCTCTCGGGTAGCTGGGTCAGGTCCTAACAGGTGTTTTTTCACCCAAAACGTCCAAAGAGGGGTTTCGGGGGCGGGTG
>JAYZFV010000077.1:0-2983 GCA_036336595.1 Thermoplasmatota archaeon
GGTTCAATGAACGGCGTCGCTATCTGGATTGCTCAGGAGCTGATGTCCAAGGAGCCGCTAGGAGCGGCAACACGAGACATGGACTCCGACTTCAAGGACGTCGTGGCTTGGGTCTGGTACGGAATGGTAACCGCCGAGGAGATGGGCGTGACCGCTGCGAACGCAGCTGCCTCCGCCACCGCCGCCTGCGATGGCAGCGACCCCGGCATGTGCCGCCTGCTGACCGAGAACCTCGGTCTGGGCACCACCGCCAACCCGCTTGCCGGGACTTGGATGCAGGCTGTCCTAGGTGCCGCTGGCAACTACGGAGAGGCCTATGACGACGCGTTCTGCGACGGCACCTACGACGGTGTCAGCGGATCCGACGCCATGACCGGCTGCCTGATCTCGCGCTCTGGTACCCTGAACGCCCTCGTTTCCGAGGGCGGGATCCAGTACGCACCCGCAATGCGCTGATCGAAAAACAGTCAGTGCGCGGAGTTACGAAAGCCCCTGGGGGGGGAAATCTCCCCCAGGGGCCTCACTATCCTTTTACACGCCACGCTCCCCTGCGGGGAACATGCGTGGCGAGATTTTTCCTCGCCTCGTCTTAGGAGAATTACTTGATGTTCTGGGCGTGAGGGGCGTTCGGGTCAATTCCCCTCGCGATATCCTGGTTATCCTGAGATCCTTTGTCGTACCCGTCTTGGGCATCTACCTGTTCTGGCTGTACTCCAACAAGTTCCTCGGGATGTCGATCAGCTACCTCTCTACGATGGCCAGGGACATCACAATCGCCGGCACCCAGATGAACACCTCGTACTACGCTATGGATAGACTGGCTCTGGTCATCGGCGGGCTCATCCTGATCTGCTTCCTGCTGGTGCAGAACGAGTTCTCGGCCCTCCTCGGGGGGCTACGGAGACGGGATCCCAGCACCATCTCCGAGTGCTCGACCTCGATCTTCGCCATCGTGTGCTTCGCGGTCTCCTACGTCCTACTGACCAGTGTGCTCGAACTGACACCCGGGGCCCAGACCCCATTCTTCTTCTTCGGAGGCGCTATCGTCGCCGGAGTGCTTCTGCTGCAGGATAACCTGGACGAGATTCTGAACTGGAACTACATCCGCTCCTTCCGCCCAAGGGAGGACTTGGGCGCAGTCGTCTCGGTAGGCTCAATCTTCGTGTTCGCCGCCCTGACGCTCAACATCTCGATGGTCCCCGCCATCTCCCAGAACATCCCCACGTTCCTCTCCGCGGTTATCCTAATCACGGTCTTATACTGGGGCTGGAGGCTCTCCCGGGAGGGGATGAAGCCCTCTGTCCACGCCAAGAGGTCGGCCGCTCTGGGATACATGTTGCTCCTGCCCTTCATCATGTACTTGCTGGTGAGGGTGGTCTACCTGCAGCACGACCCCGACCCCGTGATGCAGAACCGCTGGGAGGTCAAGTTCGACTTCATGGACAAGGTGAACACCTTCATGATTAATCCGTGGCCGATGATGGTGGAGGCGAACGCCGACGCCAGATGGCTGTTCCTGAAGGCCGCTATCATCAACTCAGCGAGGGTGACCCTGCTCAGCATAGTGCTTTGCGTCATCCTCGGGACGATTGTCGGCGTCACCAGGCTCTCCACCAACAAGCTGGCCTCGACCATGGCGACGGTGTACGTCGAGGTATTCCGAAACCTCCCCCTCGCCGTCCTCCTGTTCCTGATCGCAACCCAGTACGGGCTCCAGGCCCCGCTGTTCATAGAGGAGAAGTTCCTTTTCGGGGGGGCTGTGTTCTACAGCAATCAGGGAATCTGGTTCGTGACCGTGGCGTCATACCAGAGGTTGCTGATGGGCATTGTTGCCCTTGCCCTGCTAAGGGCCGCCCTGCGTCACATGGATAGGATCGAGCCGCGGTTCATAGTCACCCCGAACACTCCGTTCGAGCATCTAAGGAGGCCCTTCAGTGCAATGGGATGGAGGCTTGAGGCACTTGCCGCAGACGTCTCACTAATCGTAGCAGCAGTGGTCTTCATCGATTACCTGGTGCCATTCGCCTCGACACACGGAGGTGGTACCGATGCAGCCCTCGCAATGGCCCTGCTCGTCTACGCTCTGTCCGTCACCAGCAAAGTCGATGATGACGGCGTCAACACGCTGCAGATTGATGACTCGGAATCCGGGCTCAGGAAGAGATTCACCATCTGGGTCGCTGCCTTCGCCGTAGCCTCGGGAATCGCCCTGTCGAAGGGCCTGTCGTGGCCAGAGTACCTCAAGGACTGGGACGGGGACGGGGTCATAGACTCCCCGGGTGCATGGGACATAGCCGAGGGCACCGGCTTCGAGATCACGCCCTTCTTCCTAGCCATGATGCTCGGACTGACGCTGTTCACCGCATCGACAGTGGCCGAGATCGTGCGAGGAAGCATTCAGTCACTGCCTCGGGGACAGGTCGAGGCCGCCATCTCCCTGGCTCTGAATCCATTCCAGAGGCTCAGGCTGGTCATCCTGCCTCAGGCCCTGAGGAGCATGGTCCCGCTGTTCAACAACCAGTTCATGAATGTCTGGAAGAACTCCAGCCTAGCCGTGATCGTGGCCTATAGCGACATATTCTACGTCATACTGGTGATGATGAACAACGTCGGCAAACTGATTCCTCTGTTCATTCTACTGCTCATCACCTACCAGGCAGGGAGTCTCGCAATATCAGTCGTAATGAACTGGTACAACACAAGAGTAACGAGCGTGAAGATATGAGTTCGAAAAGCACTGGCATTATTGACCCTGTTACCGGGGGTCAGGTCAGTGAGGCTGAGAATCCTGAACCACCCTCTGTCATGGATTCGTTCCTCGAATTAGAGGAGTCCATCGCCGGCAAGCCGGGCGGCAGTTGGGTCACCCCCACAAACAATGCAACACTCTCACTGCTGGCGATATCTATGGCTCTTGTCTGCGGTATCTTCGGAGGCATGTGGGAGGGAATCCTGCCTAACGGCTTCTTCGAGTTGGTGGCGA
>JAYZFV010000078.1:0-9386 GCA_036336595.1 Thermoplasmatota archaeon
GCGACATATTCTACGTCATACTGGTGATGATGAACAACGTCGGCAAACTGATTCCTCTGTTCATTCTACTGCTCATCACCTACCAGGCAGGGAGCCTCGCAATATCAGTCGTAATGAACTGGTACAACACAAGAGTAACGAGCGTGAAGATATGAGTTCGAGAAGCATTGACATGGATTCGTTCCTCGAATTAGAGGAGTCCATCGCCGGCAAGCCGGGCGGCAGTTGGGTCACTCCCACAAACAATGCACAACTCTCCTTCTTGGCGATATCTCTGGCTCTGGCCTGCGGTCTATTCGGAGGCATGTGGGAGGGATTCCTGCCCAACGGCTTCTTCGAGTTGGCGGCCAAGGCAGAGTCCGAGGGTGCAAGTTCGCAGTATGCTCTCATCTTCGGCGCCATTTCCGCGATTGTCATCGTCTTCGCATGGTGGGTGACCCTGACCGCACTGATCAAGTGGACCCCGGGCAAGACCCTATCCAACGCGCTGCTCGGAATCTCCTCAGCCTGGATTGTCGTCATAGCGGTACGCGGTCTCAGCCACTTCGTCCTAGTCGAAGCGGATTGGTCCGTCGTCTGGGCCAACAGGGTACTACTGATTGTCGGTCAGCAGATGACCGAGCAGATGACGCAAGCACCCGGCTCCGAATCCTGCATATCGACGTGCTACGGAATCAATCAGAACTGGCGCCTGTGGTGGATTCTCTACCCGTCATTCGCCGTCCTAGCGAGCGCCTACGGGACCATTGCTGAAAAGCCAGCCAGATTCCTAGTACCGTTCACCGCAATGTGCGGCTTACTGATGCTCGTAGCATGGACTCCGAGCGAAATCAACTACCACAGAGTCGTCCCGATTACAAATCTGGCGAAGGCCTTGGTGGTGGGTTATCTTGCATACGGGGCTTCGTACTACTACTGTTCGATATCAGAGGAGTACAAGGCCAACCGACTGAGGTCATACATCGCGATAGGTGCAGTGGTCACGTTCTTCTTCGCGATTATGATAATGAATCCTCCAGAGTTTGTGAAGGACCTAGCTGTTGCCCTCGGAGGCACACCCGCCCAAGGAATGCGCGAGGACATAATTGCTGGAGAAGTGATCCCAAGCACTCTGGACAAACTCGCTGGAGACGGTATCGAGGCATCCCAGTGGGGCGGCCTCTTCGTCAACCTGATTGTAGCAACCGCAGGCTGCGTCCTCGGGTTCGGAATCGGAGTAGTCCTAGCCTTCGGCCGCCAGAGCGATCAGCCATTCTTCAGTGTACCATCAATCGCCCTTATCGAACTGGTCCGTTCGGGCCCTCTGATCTGCTGGCTCTGGTTCGCCGTCTTCCTGATGCCAGATCTGATGGATCCTTTCTATGACGCAGAGGACATCATCCGAATGCTCCTGATGTTCGGGGTGTTCGGCGGATGCTACATCGCCGAGGTCCTCAGAGGCGGCCTGCAGGCCGTCGACTCCGGTCAGAAGGAAGCGGCCGCCGCACTCGGCCTGTCGCCGTTCCAGACCAAGATGCAAGTCGAGCTCCCCAATGCAGTCAGAACCACACTGCCCTCGATCGTCAGCGTTTTCATCGGACTCTGGAAGGACACGACGCTGCTATTCATCATCAACATACTAGACTTCTTCAAACTGGCCAAGGACCTTCCTGCCACAGACTTGCGTTTCCTCGGTAACTTCCTAGAGCCGTTGTACGTCACCGCCCTCGTCTTCTGGGTGTTCGCATTCTACCTATCCAGGGTCTCGATGAAGATCGAGAAGGGTCTTGGACTGGTCAGAGAAGGTGGAGGAGAAGCAGCATGAGTGAGAAAGACGGGAATGAGATGATAATTGATACCAAGGGAGTGAAAGTAAACTTCGGAGATTTCTGGGCATTGAAGGGAATAGACATCAGCGTGAAGAAGGGCGAGATCATCGTCATCCTCGGTCCTTCGGGTTCGGGCAAGTCGACTTACATCAGGACGCTCAATCGCCTGCAGCCGCACAGTGGCGGTACAGTCGTGATCGACGGGATTACCGTGGACGACGAGACGACCGTTGCCGACATGAAGTACATCAGGGCCGAGATAGGATTCGTCTTCCAGCAGTTCAACCTCTTCCCGCACCTCACCATCATGGAGAACATCACCCTGGCACCGATGAAGGTCAAGGGGACACCCAAGAGGGAGGCCGAGGAACAGGCGATGGCGCTGCTCGAGAAGGTCGGCATCCCCGAGCAGGCCTACAAGTACCCCAGTGGGCTCTCAGGTGGCCAGCAGCAGAGGGTTGCCATCGCTCGCGCGCTCGCGATGGACCCCAAGATTATGCTGTTCGACGAGCCGACCTCGGCCCTCGATCCGGAGATGATCAAGGAGGTTCTCGATGTCATGATTGAACTCGCAGAGGAGGACGTCACGATGATTGTCGTGACCCACGAGATGGGCTTCGCCAAGGAGGTCGCGGACCGCTGCATCCTGTTCGACGAGGGCGAGCTGGTCGAGCAGAACACGCCTGCCGAGTTCTTCGACAACCCCAAGAGGGCCAGGACCAAGCTGTTCCTAGAGCAGATCCTCTGATCAAGGGCACCGCCACTAACATATTGGACCCCGTGGTTCAGAATCACCTCTATGGGTTGCCTCGATAATCTGCCCACCAGCTTCGAGCCGACATATGGGTGCGCCTCGGAGCTCGTGGCAACGGGCCCGGTATCGGCCCTGCTGGTGCTGGTCATCGGCATCCCCCTGATCGGGATCGCCAAGCGCTACCTCAGGAAGCTGTTCGACAGGACCGAGTTCGACGAGGCGCTTGAGAACTTCATCTACCGCATCGCTGGAGTTGCGATGTGGGCCCTCGTGATACTGACTGCCGCGAGCGAGCTGGGCATCAACGTCACTGGGATCGTGGCCGCCTTCGGCATCCTCGGGCTGGCTGTCGCCTTCGCGGCCCAGGACACCATGGAGAACGTCATCGCCGGCGTCTTCATCATCGTCGACAGGCCGTTCCGGGAGGGCGAGCGCATCCTGCTGCCCAAGAGCCTGGGGGGCACCTACAGCAGCTGGGGCGACGTCAAGGAGGTCGGCCTGCGGACCACGCGCGTTCGTTCCACCGACGGGGTGATGCTGACGATCCCGAACAAGCTGCTGACCAAGGACGCGGTTGCGAACTTCAGCCACCGATCCGACATGGAGCTGCGCGTCCGCATACGGCTTGGGGTGACCCCGACTTGGGCCAACGTCTCGAAGGCCGAGGAGATCGCCAAAGACATCGCCGCCAACCACCCCGACATCTGCAATGACCCGAAGCCGCCCGAGGTCGTTCTGAGGGACTTCGGTGACCAGGATGTGATAATGGAAATCCGCTACTACGTCGACAACGCGAAGAAGATGCGCCCCTCGAAGTCGTTCTTCGTGACCGAGATACTCCGGCGCTTCGAAGAGAGCAAGGTCTCCTTGGCTTTCCCGGTCATGGTCAACATGAACAGCGATGTCAGCCTAGAGGACCTGGGTTTCTGAGAATCAGGACCGCACCCAGTGGGCCACGCGGTCGAGTATCGTGCCCCTGAACGTGAGCAGGCGCAGGGTGGGCCCGTCTAGGCCCACCGTCAGAGTGGCACCGCGGGTGAAGTGAGTCTCGTCCCAGCCGTCGCTGACCACGTAGCCCCGGTGCATGTCGCTGGTGATCACGGTGGGCTCGCCGGCCCAGTCCCAGTACGAGCCGTCCCCAGAGCGGTCAGCGCGCGGCAGCTCGCGGGCCACGAACAGGTAGTGGTCGCCGATCTCGCCTGCTGGGAAGGTGGTGCCCTCGATGTCGGCGATGTGGCGGAACCACGCGCCTTGGCCGAGGAAGGTCGAGAAAAGGCACCCGGAGGAGTGCTGGGCGACGTCGATCGCCCCTCGCTGGAGTCGGTACTTAGAGGGCTGGTACTGGTGGGTGTTGGCAACCAGGAGGTCGTTTAGCGCCGGGTCGCAGCGGGTACGGTTGCCGCTGGTGGTCACTATCTCGGCCTGCAGGCGCGGCAGGACGTTGACGATCGCCTCACCGTCGAGGGCAGCCCTGACGTCATCGGCGAAGCGGTCCGGGTCGCTGCCCATGTAGAAGCCGTAGGAGCCCTCGTCGCCCCCGTTGCGCGGGTGGCTGTTGACTCCCATCACAGGGGTCTGGTCGTCGACCGAGTGGGCGATTGAGGTCAGCGTCCCATCGCCCCCCAGCACGATGACCAGATCGGGGTCTGCGAAGTCGGCCCTGCGAACGGTCTCACGCGCTGTGTAGCCGACACTGGCACCACGCTCCTCCACTAGCGCGTCGAGCGCAGCGCGGACCTGGCTCAGCGCCTTGTCGTGAACGTCCTCGAAGTTCTTCTTGTAGACGACCAGAACGCCCTCGCTCACTCGCAGCCCCCCTTAGCAGCAATTCCTCCCCGGCCTTCCCATATAGGCGCGACGCAGCCCCCGAACGCCCGGAATGACTCCTGTGGCATAGCCTCATGACCCGTGCGCCCACGCGAGGCACCGTGAGCCGCCCCCTCCTGCTCGTCCTCGTCCTCCTCGCCCCGCTCGCTGCAGGATGCATCGAGGTGCCCACCGTGCGCCCGTGCCCGGACAACACCTGCTTCCCTCTGACCAACGACGCGTTCAACGACCTGTTGGACCAGGACGGGGCCTTCGACGTGCTCGCGCTGGCCTCCGAGAACGAGCGCCTGAGGGTCCGAACCACCCTGGTCCACGAGCAGCAGGGTCAGCGCGGGGAGATCCACTGGGACGTCGCCAAGGACGACCTCGCCGACCTGAGGTCGGTTGCGACCCGAGTAATACTGGGGGGCAACCCGATAATCGACACCGAGCTCATAGATGGCCAGGAGCAGACCAACGTCAGGGTCGGCGGCACCTGGTACGAGGGACGCGACGCCAGCCCGGCCTACGTCGACCCCTTCTTCGACCTGGCCCAGAAGGCGACCGAGAACCCCGACGGTATCTGGCCCCCGTTCGCCTTCGACACCAACCAGCTGGCCGGTCTGAGCTGGACTATCACCGGCGATGCCCTCTCGTCGCAGCAGGTCGCCAGCGCGAGCAACGACACGCACGACTTCATCATCGAGCTGATGGGCCTCACTCCTGCCATCATAGGCATAGAGGTGTACTCGGGGGACGAGTACGAGTTTATCCTTAGGGTGACCACTGACGACGAGGTCGAAATCGAGCTCCAGCACGGCCTCCCCCTGATGCACATGGCATTCGTGCCACCGCAGGAGAGCCTGCTGACCACCTACGGGGACACTCACGTGCTGGTGGGCAGCGTGCCAGAGGGCTTCACCTCGGAGGCCAGCCTTTCCGAGCTCGAGATCCACGCCATGCCCTCCTCCGGTTACTCCGCTGCGAGCATGCGCCTCGATGTCGACGAGGCCAACCTCACGGCCGCTGACGGCGTCTGGTGGAACTTCATCTGGGTCGACGTGGGCCCCAAGGGGCTGTTCTCGGCTCAGGACACCTACTACTTGCGGACCAACTCCACCGAGGAGTTCACGGTGGCCTTCTACGACCTTTGGGCCGATGCGTGGACCGACCAGCTGCTTTGATCAGCGAAAAAATTGTGGGAGAAGGGCCTGGGCCGGGAAATAACAACAAAACCCGGTCCCCGGAGGACCTCTTCCCCCGGGTTCTCCGGGGCAACCGTCGCACGCGATGGGGTCTTTGAACGAATCGGTACCCTATCACGGGCGAGTCAGTGGGGTTCAATGCCGCATCGACAGCGCGATGACGCAATTATCTTGTCATGGTATCAAACGCCCTTCCATCCCGCCAGCGACCTCGATCACCTGGCCCGTGATGTGCCCAGATATCTCGTCTGAAGCTAGCATGACCACCGCGCTGGCCACATCCTCAGGGGTCGCGAGCTTCTTCAGCGCCATTGTCGCAGTAGCACGCTCGACTAGCCCCTCGTCAACCCCCTGTTCGACCTTCTTTGGCGTTACAGTCCATCCCGGGGCGACCGCATTGACACGGACACCGCCGATTTGCGAGACGTCGTTCTTCAATGACATCAGCAGACCCGATGTGATGGCGCCCTTTGCAGCAGCGTAGTCAGCATGCCCGGACTCACCGTGGATGCCTGCGGTCGAGCCGATAAGAACGATCGACCCCCGCCCGACCTCTGCGGCGTGGCCGAGGAAGGCGCGAGCAGTGCTCACCGTCACCCCGAGATTGGAGTCCATGGTGGAGTCCCAGCGCTCGGCGTCGATCTCCCAAAGCGGCTTGGACGTCGTGGGGTAGAGGCCGGCGTTGGCGATGCAAACGTCGAGCCCCCCGAAGTCGGAGACGATGCTTCGAACCATCGACAGCGCCTCCTCGTCATCGCGCAGATCCGCACGGATGGCCGTTCCACCGATTTCCTCGGCCAGGGATACAGCCGCAGCGGCCGAGGAATGGTGATGCACGACCACGCGCGCGCCCTCGGCGGCGAACGCCCGGCAGATGGCCTGGCCTATGCCTCCAGCGCCTCCGGTGACGAGCACAACCTTGCCCTGCAGCCCGGTTTCCACGCAGCACGGGAGATGTTCCGCTACTTTATGTTCTCAGACTAGCCGCCTACGAAGCGAATGCGCGTAGCGATCACCAGGGGAGTTAGCCCGGCCATCGGGGACTGCGAGCTGACCTTCCTCGAGCGCGAAGCGATCGACGTCGACAACGCGCGGGCCCAGCACAGCCTCTACGAGGGGGTCCTCGGGGGGCTCGGCTGCCGGGTCGAGCACCTTGACGAGGATCCCGGGTTCCCCGATTCGGTGTTCGTCGAGGACATCGCGGTGGTGCTCGACGAGATCGCGGTCATCACTAGGCCGGGGGCGCTGTCCCGGCGCGGCGAGCGGGCCTCGATAGAGCGAGCGCTCTCCCCGCACCGCCCGGTTGTTCGCATCAAGGCGCCCGGGATACTCGACGGCGGGGACGTCATGGCCGTGGCCAAGAGCATCTACGTCGGCCTCTCCACTCGCAGCAACGCCGAGGCCGCGCGCCAGCTGGGGGCGATGGTCTCAGACCACGGCTACCGCGTGGTGGAGGTCGGGTTCAGCGGGTGCCTGCACCTGAAGTCAGCGGTGACCGCGATCTCTGACCGCACCCTGCTCATCAACCCAGAGTGGGTCGATGCCAGTGCCTTTCCCGAGCATGATTGCATCCCCGTCGACCCGGCGGAGCCGAGCGCTGCCAACGTCGTCCGCATCGGCAGCGCGGTCCTGTTCGCAGCCGAGTTCCCTCGGACCGGCCAGCTCCTCTCCGACCTGGGCTACGATGCACTGCCCGTGGAGGCCTCGGAGCTGGCTAAGGCCGAGGGTGCGCTAACCTGCTGCAGCCTTATCTTCGAGGTGCCATAGGAACAGTCACTAGCCTCTGTTTCGTTACACTAGGTCACTGCTCATCGCATTGGAGGGGCATATTGCAATCCTCCTTCAGATTCGAGAGCGTTCAACGTACCACTCCTGGGCATGAGACAATCTGACATAGATGCCGATCCACTATATCCGTCATAGTTGCCGTCGCAGAATGCATCATCGTAGGCCTCGCCGTAGTTCCCGACAGAACTCAGGACAGACTGCATCCAAGTGTTATCCAAGGGATTCAGCTCGGTTCCGAGGCCTAGATTATCGTTCAGGAGCCTATCTATCGAGGGATTGCTAGTGTCCGCACTTTGGTAGTTCTGTGATGTGATTCCGAACTCCTCGGCAGTAACCATCCCATACCAGACCCATGACACGACCTCGTTCCACTCCGAATCATAGTCCCTAGTTACAGAAGCCAGTGGCTCCTTCGATATTACCTCGGGCATTATCGCCATTTCGAAATCCACGGAACCATCCTGCTCGAATTGCCACTTCATGGAGACTAGGCTGGACATGTCTCCGGTAACGGCATCGCACAACTCGTTCGCGAAGTCCGGTCCGTCGTTCCAGGAGTTTACCGCCTGGTACTCCATATCATTCTCCACGAAGTAGTCCTCGATGTTTCCTGCCGAGGTACTGCCAATCGCTACGCAAATACTGGCACCGTCAAGATCCAGTGCCGAATCCGCATTGGGGAACTCGTCACGGTTGACCATAATCCCCTGACCGTCATAGAAGTTGATGGCCCCGAAATCGGAATTTAGGTCAGCGTCCCTGCTAGTTGTCCACGTAGTAGTGCGAATTAGGACATCTATGCTTCCATCGGACAGCAGATCAAACCTATTTGCACCTCCGGCTAGGATATAGTCGATATCGAAATCCGGATCAAGGCCAATTGCAGCCGCAATCGCCCTGCAATAAGATATGTCTAGTCCCGAACGCTCCCCAGTGTCATCGTCCAAATACCCCATCCCGTACTGGTTATCCTTGACTCCACATTTCAAGACCCCTCGATCTAGGATGACATCCAACGTGCTGGACCAGTTCACGGATGGGGGGGGATTTTCTTCAAGCTCTTCAATAGTTTCGAGAAGGCCAGATATGGTCGAGTTGAGGGACGTTGCCAAAGCCTGGAGATCCGAGATTTCGTCTGCGGCATTTTCGTTTGTGGCAGTCAATTCCTGATTGGCAGCGGTAAGTGACGCTACTTCGGCCTCAAGAGCAGCCTTGGCCGACTCCAGTGATGAAACCTGAGCGGCCAAAGACGACCTAGCCGTTTCTAATTCCACTACTTCCGCTTCCAATTTAGACTTAGAGGCGTTCAAAGCGATGATGGCCAATGACATCTGTTCTATTTCAGCCCCCATGGAGGCATTCTGCTCATTTAGAGATGCGATTTCAGAAATGTGCTGCAGTATTTGTCCCTCAAGATCTGAGATTTGTCCATTCAGTGAGTCAATAGTGGCATTTAGCTGTGCTATGTTTACTTCCAAGCCGTCTACGGTTTGGTTAATCGAATCTATCGTGTCCCGATAAGAAAGAGCCTCGACTTCTAGTTGGTCAATCCTCTCCTCGTTATCATCCCCCAAGCAGCCGCTTATCGAAACCGAGACCAGCAAGAGCGCAATCAGTATTGCATGTTTTTCATTCATGCCTGTCGTCTGACTCGATGAACCTTGAATTTTGTCACGGAACAGAGACTAGTCTCTGCTACTGATATTGGCCTTCCTCGACCCCATCTTCCGGCCAGTCCTCGCCCCACTCGTCATCCTCCCGGAGGCGTATCACCGTCAGGGTCAGTATGACTAGCAGCAGGGCCACCGTGAGCGACAGCCCCACCACGGCAACCATCATCATCGATCTCTCGTCGGCCTCCTCCGCCATGGGCTCGGAGCCAAGTACGAACACGTGCGCCACGAGGTTGGTCGAGGCCTCGTCGCCCAGTATCGCCCTTGCCATCACAGTCTGGTTGCCCTCGATCTCGTTCCCCGGTAGGTACTTCAGGCGCTCCACCAGCATGGTGTGGCTGATCTCGAAGGT
>JAYZFV010000079.1:0-5253 GCA_036336595.1 Thermoplasmatota archaeon
TGGACCAAGCAGAGCCTGATTGCCGACCGCTCGTGCTACAAGGGCACGTTCTACGGCATCGAGAGCCACGGCTGCATGCAGATGGCGCCCAACGTGGACACCTGCAACCTCGCCTGCACCTATTGCTGGAGGGAGCCCCACTCTGAGGCCCTGCACAAGATAGACGACGACCCGTATGAGCTCTACCTCGAGTCTGTCAGGGCCCACAGGCGCCTGCTGACCGGCTACGGGGGCAACCCCAAGGCCGACCGTGAGAAGTGGCTGGAGGCCCAGAACCCCAAGCACGTCGCCATCTCCCTGAACGGCGAGCCGACGCTGTACTCGCGACTGGGCGAGTTCCTCGAGGTCTGCCACCAGCACGGCACCTCCACATTCCTCGTCACCAACGGCAGCCTGCCCAAGGTGATTGAGAACCTCGACCCGCTGCCCACGCAGCTGTACGTGAGCGTGGACGCGCCGAACAAGGAGATCTTCGACAGGATCTGCAAGCCAAAGTTCGACCAGGGCGCCTTCCACAAGCTCGAAAGGACCCTCGAGCTGCTGCCCAGCCTCGACACCCGCACCGTGTGCCGCCACACGCTGATCAAGCACGAGTCGCTGGGCAATCACGAGGACTACGCCCGCCTCGACAACATCGCCGACCCCGACTTCATCGAGGCCAAGGGCTACGTGTACGTGGGCAAGAGCCGCAACAACCTCTCCATCGAGAACATGCCCAGCCACCAGGACGTGCTCGACTTCTCGCACCGCCTCGCGCCCCTGGTGGGCCGCGAGGTTCTCTCGGACCGCTCGGAAAGCAGAGTCGCCCTGATTGGGAGGGAGATGGTCCCGATCACGCTGCCCGAGAGGGTGCGCAAGCTGCCCAGGGACCTCGGCATCGCCAAGCCGCAGCAGATCGCGCTGCCTCAGGCCTGAACCATAGGCCTGCTCGAGCCGCACTCCGGGCACTGCTGCTCGTCGCTGTCGCCGTATTGGTGGAAGCAGGCCGGGCAGATGGCGGCCAGCGCGAGATCGCCGACAGCATCGAGCTCGATCCTCTCCTCGGACACCCTCTCGAGGTTCAGCGAGTCCCTCGTGACGTCGGGCAGCTCGAACCGCCCCGGGCCGCCGATCCGAGCGAGCACGTCCGGAGGCAGGCTCAGGGTGCCCGTGTCGTCGATCAGCAGCTCCCTGCTTCCCGACAGGTCGCCGATGTCGACGCCGATGCCGTGCTGCGCGATGACCCTGCCCTCGCGCTGCGCGAGCGAGCGCTCGCAGACGGCGGCGACATCGCGGCTGTGCGTTACGAGGAGGAAGGCCACGTCTTCCTCCCTGTGGAGCGCGGCGAAGAGATCCAGGACCTCCCTGCTCGTTATCGGGTCGAGGGACCCGGTGGGCTCGTCTGCGAGTATGAGCTTGGGATCGGTGATCAGGGCGCGCGCGATGGCCACCCTCTGCTGCTCGCCGCCGGATAGCTCCTCGGGCAAACCGTGGGAGCGCTCCCCCATTCCGAGCCTGTCGAGGAGGGCCTGGGCCCTCTTCCTGGCGGGGCCTGGAAGCACGCCCTGGTGGCGTAGCGGCTGTGCCACGTTGTCGATGGCGTTCATGTGAGTCAGCAGGTTGGAGTCCTGGAAGATGAACGACACCGTCTTCTGCCTGAGCTCGACCAGCTCGGTCCCAGTCAGCCTGACCATGGCTTTCCCCCCCAGGGATACGTTGCCCGAAGAGGGCTTCATCAGCCCGCCCAGGCACTTCAGCAGGGTAGACTTGCCTGAGCCCGACGGCCCCACGACTGCGACTGCCTCGCCCTCGGTGATAGCCACGTTCAGCCCCCTGAGTGCCACGACGTTGCCATCGATGGCAGCGCTCTCGTAGATGTGATACAGCGAGTCGGCCCTGAGGATCTCTCTCTTGGCCCCAAGCGCCCGCGTTACCTCGTCCCCCAAACCAGCCATTCTCACTCCCCCTTCAGTACGACCGCCAAGTCGGCCTGCAACGCCCTGCGTGTGGTGTATAGGAGGGCGGCTACCACGGCCACGAGCACGGAGGCGTTGACGAGCGCGAGCTCGAACCAGGGCCACACCAGGTCCCTGTCAATGGGGGCGCTGCCCCCCAGGAAGATCTGGAAGATGAAGCCGAAGATGCCGAAGAAGCCGTTGAACGACTCGGCTATGGCCAGACCGAGGACGATGCCCAGTCCCATGCTGACCAGGAGGATGGCCATGATCTCGAACAGTACCAGCCTGATGACCTGGTTGGGGCTGGCGCCTATTGCCTGCAGTATGGCCAGCTCCTTCTTGCGCTGGGTCAGGACCAGGGAGAGGAAGACGAAGGCCGAGGCGACCGAGGCGAGGGAGGCGACCACGAACTGGAGGCTGAGAAGCCCTGGGGTCCCGAAGATCAGGCCTCCGTTCCTCTCGTTCTCCGAGTGGACAGAGGGCCAGTCGCTGACGGCGGTGATGCCGTTTCCGTTGGTTATCTCAGCGCTGACGAGCCTCAGGGCGTCGGCGCAGTCGCCCTCGCGCTGGTCGCACAGCTCGAAGAACCAGCGTGCGGATGAGAACGAGTCGGCTGTCGCGTTTCCGACCAGCTCCCTGTAGGTCGACTCCCCTATCACGATGGCCTGCTCGGCCTCGCTGGCCGATAGCCCGGGCACCCACTGGTGCCTGCCCATGTATGAGACCGTGGACTCGGTCACGGTGGTTGTTATGATGGGGTTGAATTCTGAGTCGAGCCCCCCGAAGCCGTACGCGGTGTACTCTATCTTCAGAGATTCCCCCGTCGAGATGTCGCTGATCGGGTCAATGCTCCTCGCCTCGCCGCCGGCAGTGAACCCGCCTGCCTTCCAGCCAGAGGCTGCTGCGTCGATGTCGTCCCCCGGGACGGCCTGCGTGTCCCATATCAGGGCCTGCGCGTGGTCATCGAAGAGCACCCACGTGCGAATCAGGGTGCCCTCCCCCTTGGGGCTGGTGAAGACGTCGGCCACGGAAGTGGCGTGGCCGATGCCCGTGATGTCCGAGTCGCCTGCCCGCTGGATCGCCTGCATGACCTCCTCCCTGGCCTGCTGCTCCGTGACCGCTGAGTCGAACTGAACCTGGATGTCAGCGCCGTTCTGCGCCGAGGTGGTGCGCTCGTCGACCATGGTCCCGGTGTAGCCCTGCACGGCGGCCAGCGTGACTATTGATAGCGTGAGCAGCATGATGACGGCCAGGCGGTTGACTGACTCGCTGGACCCAGAGCCCTTCAGGCCCCTGCGGATGTCCGACACCGCAGGCGACCAGGAGAATAGCAAGGTCATGATCCTCGGCCCTGCCGCGCCGATCCTGCCAAGCACAAGGGCTCCCCCGACCCACAGCAAGAAGGGACCGAAGAGCAGGAGTAGGGCGTTGAGGACGAAGTTGCCCACCAGCCCGGTGGAGCCTATGCTCCCCACTCCGCCCCTGCCTTGGATCCAGCTCTCGATGTAAGACAGCAACCCGACGAGGAACACTATGGTGTGGAGCCAATACCTAGGCTTCCTCTTCTGGGAGACCCTCCTCACTCCCTCGTCGATCTCGATGCTGAGGAACTCGTTGGTCCGGGACCTACCGAACAGCAGAGCCAGCCCTACTGTCAGAAGGATGACTGCGAAGGTCGACCCGAAGCTGAGCGTGGGCGTGACGTCGAAGACGTTATGCTTGAAGGACATGAAGCCGACTGCGGCCAATATGATCGGCACCCCAGCGAGCGCTAGCAGGTACCCAGCGAGCCAGGCGAAGAAGCTGATGATGGTAATCTCGAGCATTATCATGCCAGAGAGGTTGCCCTCGGTCCCCCCTATCACCCTGTGAATGGAGACCTCCCTCTTGCGCTGCTCCAGAGAGAGCACCAAACCGTAGATCAGGACGGAGAAAGAGAGCACGACGATTGGAATCATGAGGATGTAGTCGAAGACCTGTATTATCCCCAGGAAGATCTCCAGGAATGTGATGGTGCCTGAGATCATGTCATTGTACTCGACCAGCACGTAGGCCCCAAGATGATTCGGGCTGGAGTAGTTGCCACTCTCTACGTCCTCCTTCAGATCGGTGAGCCAGCCAGCGGCTGCTCTAGTGGATGAGGTGGGCAACTCGTTCCTGTCTACCGCCAGACCGAGGTACCCGTGATCGTTGTCCATGAGGATCAGTTTCTGCTCGTCGCTCAGGACAGATGCGGAGACCATCAGTGGGTGGAACAGGAGGGTCGGGTTTGTTGGGGTTCCCTCTTGGTAAACGGCCACGACCGTCATCGGCCCTTCCACGGTCATGTTGACCGCGCAGAAGAGGCGTCCGGATTCCGGGTTGTACTTCTCAGCACCGGTGCAGTTGTCGAATCCTGAGCCGATGTTTTCGTACCCCAGGTTGTCGGTCACGTACGTGAAGGTCAGCGAGGAGATGGTGTCGTTGACAGACACGCCGGCCTCGCTTGCTATCATGGATGGGAGCACTACCGCTCCCTTAGAGGCCGCTTCTGCGGCGCTAGGGGGCCAGCTCCCGTAGATCAGTCTCGACGAATCGCCTACGACTGAGTGCCTATCGCCGAACTCCCCGTCCCAGATCCCGTCCCCGTAGAATCTGATTGGCCTCTCTCCGTTGATCGGCGGTCCCCACTCCATAGCCTCTCGGTAGTCCCAGCTTACGTTTGCCCAGTCACCGGTAGCCCCCTCGACGGAGACGACGTTCAGGGGCTGCGGGGTAATGAATCCCTCATCGAAGAACCCGCTCACCCTGATGCCCTGGCGGCCGTAGACGATTCCGCAGTCGGTGAACTCGTCCATCGAGACGAACTCGTCGCAGAGCGATTCCCAAAGGACCGAGTCGTTGGTTCGTCCCTCCGAATTGGGACCCGGATCGTCGGCGAAGTCGACCTTGGCATCGAATATCGACTCCTGCAGGGAGTACTGCAGGAACGCTCCCGAGAGGCCCACGGCATAGGCAAGTACGGTCGTGATTACCACGGACGCCATGAAAACGCCTGCGAAAACCGCTAGGACCCTTTCCCGGCCGCGCCACGCTCCCTTCGCGGCCATCATCAGGTTGTCAGGCAGCGACAGGAGTCTTGTCTTGAGGGGGAGCTTCTTGGGCCTCTTGAATTCCGAATCATGGCGCCCGAGGACCTTGCGCAATATGAAATTCTCAAGCTCCCACAGCGGATTCATGCTTCGACCCCCGCGTGCTCGCCCCATGCAGACCGAATGTCCGAGGCGGCCGTGATCCCGTCCTTCAGCAGCAGCATCCTATCGGCCATGGAGGCCAG
>JAYZFV010000080.1:0-13933 GCA_036336595.1 Thermoplasmatota archaeon
GCGATTTCCTCAGGCGAGTCGGCGCCTATCTCCAGTCCGATAGGGCATCTGACCGAGTCCACCGCCGATTCAGCGAGCCCGGACTCGATGGCAGCCTTTCTGAATGCGTTCCACTTGGTCTTGGAGCCAATGGCGCCGATTCTAGGCCTTTCAGCCTCCCCAAGATTCTCGAGAAGACCGATTAGCATCTCCTGATCCACTGCCCAGTCATGTCCCAGTAGGAGCACGTCAGAGAACCTCCCCAGCGACTGTTCGTCCTCGGCATCGAGGAACTCGGAGACGGAAGAAGCATGCAACTCGCTGGCGAAGGGGTAGCGACCCTCCTCGGCGTATTCGGGTCTCACATCGAACACGCTGTGGGACCAACCGAGCGCGTCGCAGACGATAGCGACCGAGCGGCCGACGTGTCCCCCACCTGCGATTAGTACGTGCGGCACGGGCTCCATGACCTCCATGGCGACGGTAACGCGACCGCCGCACAGGCTGTCTAGAGCCGTCACTTCTTGTCCCTTCCCATCCTTGTAGAGCAGAAAGACCTCCACCCTGCCCCCCTTGCCGTGCGCAGATTCTCGACCTCCGTTGAGCATCTTTTTCAGGGCGCTCTCGACCTTCAGCTCTAGCCCTGCTCCTCCGACAGTGCCGAACTTAGCGCCCGCCGAAGTCATCGCCAGCCTTGCTCCTGGTTTTCCTGGCACGCTGCCACTGGCCTCAATCACCGATGCCATGGCTACGCGCTCGCCGCCATCGAGCCTATCCAGCATCCAAGTGAGGACAGCGCGGGTCACGTCCCTGAGAGCGGGTAGCGTGTCTTTGTGGTTGCGCAGCGTGAATCAACCGAAGGCGACGTCCAGGACCATCATCACAGCGAATCCAAGCATCACTCCTAACGTAGCGATATCGCCGTTCCCGCCCCTGTGGGCCTCGGGCACCAGTTCCTCGACCACGACGAAGATCATCGCACCCGCAGCGAAGGCTAGGGCATAGGGGAGAACCGGCGTCGCAACAATAACCAGAGCAGCCCCCAAAACGGCAGCCACAGGCTCGACAGTGGCGGATAACTGCCCCCACAGGAAGCTATCCCTCCTCGAGAGTCCCTCACGCCTGAGGGGCAGCGAGACCGCCGCCCCCTCGGGGAAGTTCTGGATGCCGATTCCTAGTGCCAGTGCTATCGCTCCACCTAGGGTAGCACCCTCTAATCCTGAGGCTGCGGCCCCGAATGCCACTCCGATTGCGAGCCCCTCAGGGATATTGTGGAGCGTAATCGCCGAGACCAGCAACATGCTCCTGTGCCAGCTGTTATCGACACCCTCTGCCTCCTCGGGAGGTGCTCCGGGGTGAAGATGCGGAAGGAACATGTCAATCAGCCTCATGCAGACTCCTCCGAGTAAGAATCCCACGAGTGCAGGGAACCAGACTGGCAGGTCCTTGCCCTCTGACATCTCCAGCGAAGGGGAGAGCAGGGACCAGAAACTAGCTGCTATCATGACGCCGGCTGCGAACCCCAGCATAGCATCCAGTACCTTCCTGTCCAATTCTTTGAAGAATATCACAAGAGCGGCTCCAGCCGCTGTTGAGAACCACGTGAAGAGACCTGCAATCAAGGCCTGTTGAACCGGGCCGAAGCCCTCGATGAAGCCAATTACATCCATGCTATGCCCCTCCTGAAAGACTTCTGCAAAAGAAGATTCTTCATCAATCCATCTCATAGGTCGGCCAGAGAATCTGCCAATCCAACCAAATCGACCGAGGCGTCTATGTTCAGGTGCAAGTGAGGATCACCAACCTCGAATCTGAATGGCTTGACCAAGTTGCGTAGGGGGACGTCTGGCGATGCAACCCTAATCCCCTCGACATCGTCTGCTGACAGAACTAGGGGGTGACCCCCCCTGCCGCCTTTCATTGGGCAGCAAGTCCGCTCCGAAGAGACGAGCCTAATCAGGGTGGAATCCGAGAAGCCTGGACGGTCAATGGGCACTACTAGCAGCCTGTAACCATGACCGGTGACGACGTCGAGGTTGGCGATGCCTACTTGGAGGGTCCCGGTCCTGCCGGCGTCTGGGTTTGGATTGACCAGAACCTCGCAGGGGGAGGTCGCCTCTGCGACCTCCCTCTCAATCTCCGATCTTGTCACGACGACCGGAGAGAGCCCCTGGGTCACCAGTCTGCGTACCATCCACCTCACTAGGTTGTCTTCGCCAATGTTGACAAGCGCCTTGGGTTGTCCCAACCTCTCGCTTGATCCCGCGGCCAAGACGACGCACTCGATCCGCGATTCGACCACGGCCATAGGGTGGAGTCAACTCGTATTAGAGGTATAGAATCATGATGTAAGCCAAGTAGCCGAAGATCATTGTCGATCCGACGCCCTTGCCGATTTCTCGTTCGCCCAATAGCATGCCAGCAATAAGTCCAGAGGTTGCGAGGACCACCCAAACGTCCCTCTCGGCGAAGGCGTTGGAGATTTCCAAGCCATCGCCGACGATGGCTGCCGCGCCGAGGATACCGAGGATGTTGATTACGTTCGATCCCAGGACGTTGCCTACCGCCACCCCGCCCTGTCCGCGCAGACCAGCTACTAGGGTCACTGCAAGTTCGGGAAGGGAGGTCCCTAGGGCAACCATGGAGAGTCCAATCACCGCTTCGGATATGCCGTAGCTCTCAGCGAGTCCAGTTGCACCTCTGACGAGATAGTCGGCGCCCAGCCAAATCATGTATCCCCCTACTATGCAAGACGGGACAGCCATGTCCAAGCGATCGGGAAGCCAAGAGTGACCGACCTCAACCTCCTCTCCCGTCCTAGTGGCATCTACGTAGGCGTACCAGTAGTATCCAGCTAGGGCGATGATCATCCCGATGCCAACCATCTGTGTGGCTTCCCCCATCATCACAATGGCAAGCAGAACCAGAGTCGCTGCCATTACCGCAATCGAGTCGCGCTTTATCCCTTGATCCGGATCGGAGCACACCCCTAGGACGGCCGCGGTTCCAAGAACCAACATTACGTTGGCCACATTAGAGCCGAGAACGCCACCGACGGCAATCTCGGGCGAATTCTGCCTAACAGCTTCCAGCGCGACTGCGAGCTCGGGCAGGGAAGTGCCTATGGCGACTACGGTGAACCCGACCAGCAGCGGGGGAATCTGGAGCCTGCCTGAAATTCTAATCGCACCTTGTACGAGCCCCTCTCCCCCACCCATCAGGAAGGCGAAACCAATCAGGACGTACGCGATATCCACATTCCGCATTCCGGTGTAGTGACACACATGACTCTTTGCTAGGTGGGATTGACGAATCCGTCAAGCGCAGGCCCTCCCAATATGGTGTGACACCAGTTCAGCCGTAGGAATCGTGTAATCCTCCAAAGTGGGGGAGAAGGGCACCGGAGTGTCGAGAGCACCTATGACTACGGGAGGGCATTCCAAACTCCAGAACGCCTCCTCCATTATTCTGCTACTGACCGTATGCCCTAGCCCACCGGTCCACTGCGATTCTTGCAGGACCAGCAGTTTTCCCGTGCGGCGAACCGACTCGACGCACGTCCGCGCGTCTAGTGGGACAAGGGTTCTGAGATCGATGACCTCGACCTCAACACCTCTCTTGTTGGCCTCGGAGGAAGCCTCCAAGGCAACGTGGACCATAGCTCCCCAAGTTACGATGGTCAAATCCCTGCCACCACGCACGATTTTAGCTTCGCCGACAGAGGTCTGGCCTGCAGCGAGCCTCCCGTGTACGGCTTCTGTGTCTACAAGTTGGTTGATCGACTTGCCCCATCCCGTCCTGCCGCCCCTCAGACCGTACAGGCCAATGTGCTCTAGGTAGACGACCGGATCTGGCAAGGCGTGTGACTCGATCAGCAGGTCGTACGCGTCCTGAGGGGTGCTGGGGGACACGATGATGAGTCCGGGGTCGTTGATGAACCATGATTCTATCATGTTGGCATGGAAGGGGCCACTGCGAGTCTTGCCCCCCAGCGGGATTCTCACGGTCATGGGCACCTCAGCGCCCCATCTCCACCGAAGTTGCGCGGCGTTGTTGATCAGGGGGTTCATCGCCAGAGCCGCGAAGCCACCGAATTGAATTTCGGCTATCGGCCGCATCCCTCCAAGTGCGGCTCCGGTAGCGGAATGGACGATGATAGCCTCGGACAGGGGCATGTCCAGCAGTTTGTCCTGATGCCCCTTCCCTCTGAGGGGGAGGTTCATACCAAAGGCTCCAGCGACTTCCATGTCTTCTCCCATGAAGATGACCTGTTCGGGGTACCTTTCTGCCACTGCGACCATTCCATTCTGGATTGCACGGCTATAGGTCCAGGAGCCTGAGACCTCCGAGAACTCTAGAGCGAGCTCGCCTGGAGCTAGCAGTGCCTCACTGGGCACCCCCTCCTCCTGCAACCTCTCTAATTGCTGAGCATGGCTAGGCGCATCTTGCAGCGAGGTGACGCCCTTGGTTACTGAGAGCCCTACGGGCCAAGCCATTTCCTCAAGCTCGCCTCTAGCAGCCTCTACCAGCGCCTCCTCCTTAGATGCCATTTCTATGAGGGAGCTCTCGTTCGCACCCAAGTGGATTAGGAGCTCTCTGTGATTGGGAATGGGGTCCTTGTCTGCCCAATAGGAGAGCAGGCTACGGTCAACGTAACCAGGTGGATTGCCACTCGCTGCTCCAAGATAGAGGTCATCGTGGTGATGTGCGTGACCACAGCCCCGCATGGTCTCGACGTGAATTAGGGTGGCCCCACCACCGGTCGTGGCGAATTCACGTGCCACTGCCGTCGAGGAGTAGAACTTGGCTGGATCCGAGCCGTCGATTGTCCATGAGGGAATGCCCATTGCATACCCCTTGTCGCCGAAGGTCTCCGCTCCTGATTGGCCTGAGACGTAGGTATCCAGTGCGATCTGGTTGTTCTGTATCATGTAGCAGATGGGAAGGCCGCGGGCTCCAGCGAAGTTCATCGCCTCCCAGAACTCCCCGCTGCTACTGCACCCCTCACCCACCGGAGCGAGGTGAAACCTGTCTATCCCCAGACGCTTGGCAGCCAGAGCCACGCCCGTGGTTGTGGCACTAGCTATGGGTAGGGGTGCAGTGGGCGGAAGGATTCCCTTCTCCCAGTTTCCAATGTGAAGATCCCTGCCACCACCTCCTGGGTGCCCGCCGTCCATGTAGGACGCGGATTTCCCCATCTGAGCGGCTAGTATCTCGGTTGGAGTCTGGCCCATTGCTAGTGCAAGCCCGACATCACGGATCATCGGTGCCACGATATCGGCTCTGTGAAGCTCTTCTGCAGATAGGTCAACGGCCCTCCTCATCGACGAGGCGCACGCGACTATGCCCTCCTGCCAAGTGGAACGGAAACCCTTCCCACCGAAACTTCCCCCATCCGGAGTTGGCAAGCCGTTTCCGAATAGGTCCTTCAGATGCTCGTCGACCAGCCTAGTTCGCGTCATCCATCGCTGCCAGTCCATCCTTTGCTCGAGCGTGATCGAGGCATAGTGCCCAATCCTCCTCAGGCACAAGGCTAAATCCACTATGAACCGCACAGCACGCCGACTCAGATACAGCCCCCCCGATCTCATCGGGATGATCTCAGTATCCTGGAGCGCCGCCAACTGTGGCTCAAGCAGGCGTTCAGCCAGGCGCTCCCTGATTCCATCCAACAGTTTGCTCGAGAACTTGTGGAACGACACTCCATCGAAGGTTGTCGGCGCGCCCGCAGCGTCCCAGCAGGCCGCGACAACGTCCAGGTGACCGTCATGACGCTCGGCGATGAAGGTCAGTAACTGCTCCCGAGCCATTCTTTGATCCAGTGATCGTGTAAAAGATAGGGGGGCCTCTGGCTGCCATCCAGCACCCCAGATGACAGGCAAATCTGCTTGCGTTGCCTCCGCGGACTGTTTGCTTGCGTCCACTTCGAACTGCTCTGCTCGTCCACCCTCACCTCTGTCCCTACGCACTACTTCCTCTTGCAGCTCATCGATGCCTGTTGACAACCCCCTCTCCCATATCTCTACGGTCCGCAAGCGTCCTTGTCCCGAACTCGAACGATCGAGCGTTGCTCTGACTCTGTTGCCACAGCGTCCGCACCTTCTGTCGAGGCGGTTCACCCCCAAGTCCCTCGTCTTCCATACCTGATGCTTCGAGCAGACGGGGCACCTCCAGATGCCCTGGCGTACAGTTGGCATGATACTGCGTGGTAGCAATAGTACAACAATTAATCGATAGTTTAAGTCCTATTTAACCACATTTAACAAAGAATATTTCAAATTAGTGACCAAATATTGGGTTAGATCAATGCAATATTCACAATATTACCACAAATAAACATTGCATCTTTAGAAATATTACCACAATTAGTATTTGGGAAAGCTGGAATCAACGGTATCTGACCACTCGTGGATACCGCCACTGAGGTTGTAGATCTGGCTTCCTAACCATCCTGACTCGGAGAGGAATCGGGCGACTGCAGCAGATCTGCCACCAGTTCTACAGTAGATTACTACGTCCATGTCACTTGGAATCTCCTCGATCCTTCCAGGTACCTGGAGATGTTGGATTCGCAGGTCTGTACCCTCTATCGAGACAATCTCTCCCTCCTCTGCCCTTCGGACGTCTAGGAGAAAAGGCCGCCAGCCCTCCCCAAGACGATGGATGTAGTCTGTGGGGCTTATTTCCATGAAGAGACCCGATTTCGGTGCTTCGATTGAGGTGACTAGAGTCCTATTTGGGTCGGTAGAGAAAGAAAGTGTGCGCATCTCCATCGCCAGCGCATCGATGATGAGGAGTTCGCCACTGAGCGGGACGCCTATCCCAAGAATCGCCTTGATCGCCTCTGCGGCTTGTATGGTACCAACGAGCCCGGGAAGCACCCCGAGTACTCCTGCCTCAGCGCAGTTCGGGGCAAATTCGGGTGGCGGCGGCTTCGGGAAGAGGTCACGGTAGTTAGGGCCGCCATTGAGATTGAACGTCGACACCTGACCATCGAACCTGTGGATGCTACCAAACACCCATGGTTTGCCCAGTACCTCGCAGGCGTCTCCGATCAAATAGCGTGAATCGAAGTTGTCGGTCCCGTCCAGCACCACGTCGTAGCCCTCGATTACGCTGAGGGCGTTATCATGAGTCAGTTTCTGTTCGATAGCCTCCACTTGGATCTCTGGATTGAGCTCTGAAATCCTCGTTGCAGCGGAAGACGCCTTGGAGTCACCTATCGCTGAAGTGTTGTGGACGACCTGCCTCTGTAAATTCGACATGTTGACCACATCGTGATCCATGATGCCTATCTTGCCGACTCCAGCAGCCGAGAGGTACAGTAATGCCGGAGAGCCAAGGCCTCCTGCACCGACAACGAGCACGGAAGCCCCCAGAAGACGTACCTGGCCCTTCTCGCCGACATCAGGTAGGACTAGATGCCGAGCGTAGCGCTCCCTCTGCGCGTCATTCAGTCCCTCTGGCTCCAATCCGAGCCCCCCTAATGCTGGTTTTCCAGCCACTTCTCAGCATCCATGGCCGCCTGGCACCCCATTCCAGCAGCGGTCACAGCCTGCCGGTATCGCTTGTCGACCACGTCACCGGCGGCGAATACGCCTGCAACGCTCGTCATCGTGTGCTCGGTGTGCACGATGTATCCGGAGTCATCCATCTCTACTTCACCCTCAAGGAATCCGGTCATTGGCTTGTGGCCGATGGCGATGAAGGCACCAGTGCATGCAATTTCCTCCTCGGAGCCATCTCTGGGGTCCTCCAGAACGGCTCCGGTCAGGCCGTTCTCGTCGGAGAGCCAGCTCTTAACTTGCCTGAAAGTCTTGATTGCGATATTCGGGTGACTAACTGCACGCTCGTACATGACCTTCGATGCTCGGAAGCCCTCTCGCCGGTGGACTATGGTGACCTTGCTGGCGAATCTAGTGAGGAAGGTCGCCTCTTCCATCGCTGAGTCACCTCCACCTATCACAATAATTTCCTCATCACGAAAGAAAGCGCCATCGCAGGTCGCGCAAGTTGAGATTCCCCGACCCTTGTGAGCATCCTCGCCCTCGACGCCAAGCCATAACGCCTCGGCTCCGGTGCAGATGATTACGGCCTCTGAGCGAAACTCCTCTCCCTCGACCCAAATCCCGAACGGTCGTTCGGAGAAATCCACCCTCTCGACGTTCTTGTCGCGGACTTCCAGACCAAAACGCTCGGCCTGCTCGCGCATGTGGATCATCATCTCTGGGCCACCGATACCGGCGGGATAGCCTGGAAAGTTCTCCACATCAGAGGTGAGCATCAGCTGACCTCCCGACATGTATCCCGCGAACATCAAGGGGTCCAGGAGGGCACGAGCGGCGTACAGACCCGCGGTGTAACCGGCAGGACCGGAACCGATGATTATCACTTTGTGTGACTCGCTGCCCACGAGCATCCCCAATGGTGGGACGTCCTTCAACCCTGCCTCTGGAAAAATTCGGGAAACGCACATCCCTCTTGCTCTGCCGGTAAGATTTCATCGGTACTGCTCGACGCGCGGTCATGGCCCGAGGGCCACGAGGCTGTGATCACTCGACCATCGCTGCAACAGCACCGACAGCGGCTCGGGCATGAGGTTCCAGACGTGGCCCGACGTGCTCTGGTTCAGCACCGGGGCCTATTATGCCAAGGCCAATCGGTTTGTTGTGCTTGATCTGGAGCTCGATGATAGCCCGGGTGACGGACTGCCCCATCACCAACCCGTGCTCGGTCTCGCCACGTTCTATTATTCCCAGGACTACGGCTCCTTGGATGCCCTCGTACTGGAGCAGCCGATCGAGCGCTAGAGGGGCCTCCATCGAACCTGGGACCCAAACTACCTCGCTTACTTCCCAGTTCTTCGAATCTGCCTCGTCCCTTGCGAACTCCAGCATCTGCTCCACTTCTTCACGATGGAAGGCGCCACAAACTATCCCCAGGTTCACGCGCTATCCCCCATATTCCTCATCACGGCCTCTACCACCGCTTGGGTACGAGAATCAACCTCAATGTTCACGCTGACCCCGACTTCCTTGTCTCCGATTGTTGTAATCCTCAAGGTCTCGGGGATTATGTGGAGGGCGAAGCTTTCGTCAGATACCTCTCCAATGGTCAGGGACATGCCATCGATGGCGATGAAACCCTTCTCGAGGATGTACGGGCGAGCCTCGATGGGGTTCTCGATCAGCAGGTCCAGACTCTCCCCGCGCTCGATCCTCTCGATAATTTTCGCAGTCGTTATCACATGACCCGATAGTATGTGACCCCCGAGCTCGTCTCCCACCCTCAGAGAACGCTCCACATTGACCATGTGACCCTGTGATAGCCCTCCTAGTGTGGTGCGTCCCAGAGTTTCATCGATAGCATCGAATCGCACCTCCGTGCCTTCCATGGACACCACCGTCATGCAAACTCCATCCAATGATACGCTTGCACCGACCTGTAGATCCTCGAAGAACCCATCAAGGTCGATTGTCAGGTTGCGTACTCCCCTACCATCATCGACTCTGGTGACCGGAGCCGTGCCAGCGACGATTCCGGTGTACAAGCTAGTCCTCCTCGTACGGTCCGCCTTCGGCTCCCGGCCATAGGTCTAGGATCCTGGAGATGATTTTCCTCGTACCATCGAGGTCATCTGACAGCCCCTCCACACGAATGACCTCGACGTGCCCGTAGCCGAACTTAGAAATCCCCCCCCGAATCGCCTCTATGGAGTGCTTCTGGTCATATCCGAGGGCGATAACATCGGGTTTCACGGCTTCCAGTATCTCAAAGATAGGAACGCTGGGGGGGTTTCCCGCAATGGCTCGGTCCACTGGCTTGAGCCCCTCGACCATCCTACGACGGAGATCCTGAGTTGTGATGGGCTCGTGCTTCTGCTTGCGAACGGTATCGTCGTGCGCAACCACGACCACGAGCTCATCGCCCAGCGACTTGGCTTGCTCGAGGTAGTGCAGGTGCCCTGCATGGAGCAGGTCGAAGATCCCGACAGCCATCACCCGTACCATGATTCCAATCCTCCAGATGTTCCCCCTGCCTCAATCCTTCGCATCCATCGCACTCGTGATGTCATCCCCTGTGATCATCGGCACGCCGTGCCGCGCAGCGTAGCGCTGGGCCTCGTTTACCGGGAGCGCACCGTCGCCGTCCGGCTCCAGCATCTCGGCTCCGATGGTGCATGGGGTCCGCCCCGCTAGCCTAGCGATTGCCACGGCAAGCTCGGTGTGTCCCTGCCGTGTCTTCAGGCCTCCCGGCGACTCCCTACAAACGGGAATGTGTCCTGGTGTCCTGAACTCGGCGCCTAGGGCTGTGACTGCGGCATCACTCCCGAAGCCCCCCTTCATCAGATCCCGAGCCAACTCCCCGAAACGCTTGGTGGTCAGGGAGCGGTCCCTGTCGGTTATTCCCGTGTAGGTCTCGCGGTGGTTCAGGGAGAGGGTGAAGGCAGACCTGGTGTCATACTGCAGATCATCGGTGATCAACTGACCGAGCACCGGGTGCTCTGCAACCAGCGCCTGATGCGTGTGGATGTCCTGTAGCCAAGGAAGCCCGAACAGCTCTCCTATCTCGTTGCCGATTGCCAGGAATAGCAGCCCACCGCAATCCCTACGCAGCCTCCTCATCACCTCAGGGGTGGCTGCGGTGGCAGGCCACAATAAATCGGTCTCACGCTCCCTGAAGTCCGAGTCGAAAATCATCACTGGCTTGCCTGCGGCGAAGGCGGTTATCGCCTGCTCAACGCTGGACGCCATGCTTTGCGGAGGGGCCATCGATACCCGATATTTTCGGTCGCAGCACATATCTATGCATGGCGCCCCCTCAAGGCCTCATGGCACCTCAAATCGAAGCCTCCGCACCAGCAAGAGTCGATCTAGCTGGAGGCTGGACCGATGTCGGCCCGTATCCCACTGACTTCGGCGGCGAGGTTGTCAACTTCGCGATCAACCGTCACGTACGGGCCACGGGTGAGCCCGGCAGCGAGGCGAAGGACGTTGAGAGTGTCTTCGAGGTCCCCCGGGGGTCAGGCCTAGGGACAAGTAGCACGATGAACGTCGCAGTGGCTGCCATAATGTCGCACGGCGAGGACAAGTCTCCGGAGGAGTTGGCCGAGATGGCCTTCCAGTTGGAGGCTGACTGGGGTAACTTCTGCGGCAGGCAGGACCACTGGGCCTCGGCTAGGGGCGGGTTCAACCATTTGCTCTTCATCGGGGACTCGGTAGAGATCATGCCCTTCGAGCCGATGAGGTCCGCCAGGATTTGGCTGCGCAAGCACCTGCTTGTCGCGTACTCTGGAACCAGCCGCCGTTCTGGTGAGATCCAAGACTCCGTTTGGGGGCGTTACTCGGAGGGCAACGCATCAGTCGTTGATGGGCTCCACAGAATACGTTCTGCAGCACGCCCGATGGCCAATGGCTTGCAGCAGGATCGCAGAGACCTCGTGGTGCATTCCCTCAGGGAAGTATGCGAGGGGGTCGACATGATCGATACCTCCCTGCATGACCCCTTCAGGGGCGTAGTCGAACCGTTGCTCGAGAGTGGCTCCCTAGCTGCTTGGAAGGCACTGGGAGCCGGTGGCGGTGGATGCGCCGCCCTGCTCTGCTCCCCGTCGGGCAGAGACGATACCATCACATCCATCGAGGGGGCAGGGTGGGAGCTCATCGAGTGGGACTACGACGACGAGGGCGTGCGGATTACCGGTTGAGTTGCAACGTCCGAATCCTCAAACAGGACCATGGGCCCGTAGGCCCATGAGCGGACGCCGTGCCCTCTTCGCTTCCTTCATGGTGCTCGCGCTAGTCGCCCCTCTCGCCGCTTCCTCCATCGCACCCGAATCTAACGAGAGGGGAGGCTACGACGTCGATGGCGAGTGGGTAGCTAGCGTAGAGTCAGAAATCCATGCCTCATGGTGGCTGCACTGGAGCCGAGACAAGGACGCAAACTCCCTCGATGACCGACTCGAGTGGCTGATCGAGCAACCCGCGGAGGTCCAGCAGGACTGGTGGCGGCGCGCACCCCCGGGCAGCGCGAGGGTCTTCGTGGACTACGACCACCATCCCTCCGACGCAGATGTACGCGCAATCGAGGAGCTTGGTGCCGAGGTCACTTTCAGGGCGAAATACCTCGACACCGTGGCAGTGACAGCGCCCTTCGAGCTCCTCCTCGACCCGGAGGGAGTTCGCGCCCTGCATGGCGTGGTGATGGTCGAGGACCTGGGACTGGCCGAGCCCGACATGCACGAGGCGGTGCCCACGATGGGCGTCGATGACGTCTGGATGGACCTCGGTCTGGATGGGACGGGCTCCGTGATCGCGGTCCTGGATACGGGGATCAAAGGGGACCACGAGGGCCTCAACGACATGGATGACGACCCCTTCACCTGCCTCGACGACCCTCCTGACCCACTCGACCCTGACCCGGAGCCGATACCGAGGGACTGCGACCCCAAAGTCATCGCGTTCTACGACGCAGTTTTCACCGACGAGGAGCAGGACCCATCGACCTCCTACGACTCTGGGACCCATGGATCCCACGTCGCGGGCATCGCCGCAGGCACCGGCGGCGGCCAGACCGACCCCGAGACCGGCCTGCGCTACGTCGGAGCCGCGCCCGGAGCCCACCTGATCAACATCCTCGCCTGCTGCGACGGCGACATCGAGGACATCATACAGGGCGCTCAGTGGGCCATAGACAACAGGGACAAGTACGGCATAGACATCGTAACCTCATCCCTGGGCGAGCAGCAGTTCGAGATCCACGTCGACAACGACGGCAACTCCGCCTGGAGCCGACAGATGGACATGGTGGTAGAGGCAGGCATCACGACCACCCTCTCTGCCGGCAACGAGATTGGCGGTGCCACTTTCGTCGGCTGCAACACCATAGACAGCCCCGGAGATGCACGCCTGCCGATTACGGTGGCGAGCCTGGACAAGGACCTCAGCCTCGCCATCTACAGCAGCCGCGGGTACACCTCGGACCTCCGCGTCAAGCCGGACGTAGCCACTATCGGATCCGCCATCATGGCACCCGATGCTGCCACTCAGGACGGCTACACCAGCAAGTCCGGCACCAGCATGGCAACGCCCCTCATGGCCGGAATTGCGGCTCTGATGATTCAGGCCAACCCAGACCTCACTCCTTCTGAGTTGAAGGCCATCGTGTCCGACCAGTCAATCGAGCGCGAGGTCTCGCTGTTCGGGGATGCAGGCCTCAACGACTGCAGCCTGCTCGAGACGAGGCCAGACAACGAGTTCGGATACGGTCAGGCCGACCCCGTTGCCTTCGTTGAGGCCGCAGGCAGCATCGACCGCTCCCTGAATGTCTCCATGGACATCCTCTCGATGGGCGAGGTGCTCAACCAGAGCTACCTATCGGGCACTGCCTCGGGCGCGGCGCCTGGGCAAGGCGAGGTACAGGTCCGCGTCGGTGGTAGCCAGTGGAAGGCAGCAGAAGACACATCCCCGTTAGGTGACTGGGCTCAGTGGAAGATCAGGCTGGACCCGCACAACGAGTCTGGAAACTCAACCATCTACGCCCGACTGATTGTCGATGACGACCACATATCTCCAGTGGATGCCCGCAGGGTCATCCTTCTAGATCTGCTAGCACCGGTGGAAGCAACTGATTCAAGCAGTTCGAAAATTCTAATTGCCGGACTATCGCTAATCTTACTGGCCCTGTTTGCATACGTGCTCTACAACAGGGAGCAACTTGTTGAGCAGTGGTTCGACGGACAGAGCCTGACTGAGAACAGGCTCAGAAGGATGGTTTCGCTCTGCGTCCTTTACTTCGCCCAAGGCCTCCCATGGGGGTTCGCAACCGTCGCCTTCGCATCATATCTCTCGGACAACGGGTTCACCCCTCAAGAGCTTGGTATTTTGTTCGCAACCGTCGCCTTGCCTTGGACCTTCAAGTGGATATGGGGGCCCGTCATCGACACGTTGAGCCTACC
>JAYZFV010000081.1:0-8049 GCA_036336595.1 Thermoplasmatota archaeon
GGCGGTGGTGTTGGCCTCCTCTTTGGTGGGGGGGGAGGAGAAGGGGGGGGCGGGGGCTTGTCTGCCACGGATATCGACTTTAGGAGAGGCTCGGTCCCTTTGAAGAAATCGGGAGGTCGATTGGTGGGTTCATGCTGGGTATTCAAGCAGCGCGTGTGCTTGGGTGGGGGCTATCGCGTCTCTGGCGCCGAGGCCCACGAGCTCGATGAGGAACAGCGCCCCCAGCACGCGGGCGCCGGCAGCCTCGCACAGTTCCGCGCATGCAGCGATGGTTCCCCCAGTGGCGAGTAGGTCGTCGATCAGGATGACGCTCTGGCCACTGGAGAGCGCGTCCTCGTGCATCTCCAGGGCGTTGGTCCCGTACTCGAGGTCGTACTCGGCCCGCCGCGTAGAAGCCGGGAGCTTCCCGGGCTTGCGGACCGGGACGAACCCGGTGCCCAACCGATCGGCGAGGAGAGGGTCGAAGATGAAGCCCCTCGCCTCGGGGCCGACAATTGCGTCAGGTACCCAACCGAACTCGGCAACGAGGCTAGCGAAGCGGTCCGTGACCTCGCTCAGGAGCTCGGGCTCGCCCAAGACGGGTGTGATGTCCCGGAACATGATGCCCTCGATGGGGAAGTCGGGCACCGTCCTAACTGCGTCTCGGAGTCGGTCGAGCAGCTCGTCGGGCATGGTCTCCGCTCCCATGTAAGGGGGCCGGGCCTTCAGGGTATGCCGTCAGGCCCGGTTATCCCGTTACGTAATTGTTCAGAGGTCGCCGAACAAGAAGCCGAAGGTGGACGTGTCACCCGGACCGATGTAGAACATCAGCATCAGCACGAACAAGGTGTACATGACTGGGTTCAATTCGTCCATCTTGCCCATTCCGAGCTTGATGGCCACGTAGCTGATGATCCCCCATGCGATCCCATCCGCGATGGAATAGGTGAAGGGCATCAGGACCATTGTAAGGAAGGCTGGCAAGGCCACCTCGCCGTCGGACCAATCGATGTCTGCGGCCTGGCGCATCATCATCGCGCCAATTATCACCAGGGCGCTGGCCATGGCGAATTGCGGTATGGATGCGAAGAGGTCGGTGAAGAAGAGGCCTGAGAGCATCAGGACGCCCACTGTCACCGCTACTAGGCCGGTCTTGCCTCCATCCTCAACACCAGCGGCGGACTCGATGTAGGTCGTTGTCGTGCTAGTGCCGCAGACGGCGCCGACGATCGTTGCGACAGCGTCCGAGGCGAATGCCTCGTCGGAGTTGTGGAGCTCGTCGCTCTCATCGACGTAGCCTGCCTGGCGGCCCACGGAGTACAGGGTGCCGGAGGTGTCGAAGACATCCACGAACAGGAAGGCAATCATGACCAGCAGGAAGTCTCCCATGTGGTCGCCTGCGGCGCCCATGCCTTCAGGCCCGAACGCTGCCATGAGGGTCTCCTCCGGCAACGAGGGCATGGATACGATGTCGCCAATTGCGGGCGCGGTTGCTTCAATTGCGCCCCAGCCAGCTCCTCCGGCAAGGTAATCGTTGTAGGGGTCGTATGCCCCAACCAGCCAGCCCCAGACCGCGGCGCCCATGATTCCGTAGATCATCGCGCCCTTGATTCCTCGAGCCATCATGATTGCGATGGCTATTAGGGCAATCATGGAGATGATTGCTCCGTGCGCGTAGATTGCGAATTCACCTGAAGAAGCGGCTGTTGATACTCCAACTTCTCCTATGGTTCCGCCCCATGCCTCGGTGTCTGCAAGGTTGACCAGCACGGCGCCGTCGTCGCGAATCCAGCCCATCTCCCTCAGGCCGATGATGGCTAGGAACATGCCGATACCGGCGCCCGTTGCCACCTTCAGGTCGGTAGGGATCGAGTTGATCATCTCGGATCTCCAAGTGCCGACCACTGGAATCTGCGGCAAGGACATCACGAGGAACAGGAGTCCCTCAACGAAGACCGCGAAGAGCGCCAGCTCCCAAGCTATACCCATACCGAAGTTCACCACTGTGAACGTAAAGTACGCGTTTAGGCCCATTCCGGGGGCCAGGGCGAACGGCAGGTTCGCCCACAATCCCATGACGACGCAGCCTACGAAGGCTGCGATCGCCGTGGCGAAGAGAATGTCCGCGAAGGCCTGTGCGTTTCCTGCGTCGGTCCCGTCCCCGATTGCCAGCGTTAGCATAGCGGGGTTGACCAGCAGGATGTACGCCATCGTCAGGAAGGTAGTGATACCTGCCCTGACTTCGCCATCGAAGGAGCTTCCCTTCTCCGTATATCCAAAGTAATCATCTGCTGCTTGTACTTCCATTTTCTCACCTTTGTTTCCTCAAATATGTGAGTTGTCACTCACTGGGCGCAACGAGTGAGTGGATAGGATATCAAAGGTGCGCAGTGCGAGTGCCTGCTGGGCCTCAGCCTCCGACCAGAGTGGGGGCGTTGTTGGTTGGGAGGTGGACCTTCATTTCCCCTGCAAGATCGTCATGGAGTGCTTGCCTGCCATCCTCGGTCGCATGGAATATCACGACGTCGGAGGGGGCGCATTCCCGGGCGAAGGCGGATAGGGCTGCGTGGTCCCCGTGGTTGGAGAGGTCGAACTTCTCAAGTTCAAGGGGTATTGCGGTGAGGCTGCCGAAGATCGGTATCTTGCCTTCCTCTATCAGCTTGCGGCCACCCGAGCCCTCCGCCTGATAGCCTGTCAGGAGGATGGCGTTCGCCCGGTGGTGTCTGAGGCGGTTTAGGTACCAGAGAGCCGGTCCCCCGTCGAGCATTCCGCTGGTAGTGACTATCACGTCGGCTCCGAGGGCCTTCTTCCTGTCGGACTTGCCCGAGACTCGCTTGGACCACCTGAAAGCCTTCTTCATCTCCCCTGCATCGCGAATCAGCTCTGGGTTGCCCATCCACTCCTTGGTAATCCTGGTTCCCATGCCGTCATAGTGGACATTGAGGTGGGGCGCCTCTCTGTGGAGTATCCTGAGGATGTCCTGGCCTCTCCCAGAGGCGAAGGCGGGAACGAGTGCTATGCCGCCTCTGGAAACGATTTCGAGGACCCTAGCGACGAAGCGCGACTCCTCCTCGCCCCTGGAGCGGTGTCTCCTGCCCCCATATGTGCCTTCGAGGCAGAGGATGTCGCAGTCGACCGGAGTGGCCCCGGCGGCGTTCGGGCTGTCTCTGGTATCCATGTCACCAGACCACAGGATGCGTGCCTCGGGCGTGTCGATTTCGATCATAGCGGCTCCGGGTATGTGCCCTGCTCCGTGGAGCCTGCAGTTCCAGGAGCCTATGGGAAACCAAACTCCCAAATCATGCGTACACCAAGCGTCTAGGGCTAGATCCTTGTCGCGCTTGTCCCACCCGAGGGGATACCCCTCTATGTCTGAGACCTTGTAGGTGTCAGACCACATAATGTCGGAGACGGCGGCCGTCATCGCCGTCCCGTGCAATGTCGTGTCGTAGGCGGCCACCAGCCATGGTGCCATCCCGATGTGGTCGATGTGCGCGTGGGTCATTATCGCATCTTCCACCCTGGGCGCCTCGGAGGGGTACTTCGGCGGCCTCGTGGGTGCGAGGCCATAGTCAACGAGGAGTCTTGTGCCGGAATTATCTTCTATGATGCAGCCCACATTGCCGACTTCGTCAGCTCCACCGAGAAAGTTGAATCTAACTCCTTGGCGAGGAGGCTCGTTTGGGTGAGGCGACGTGCGCCCGGGGGAATCGAGGACCATGGTGGGGGGGCGGGGTAGTGTGTCATCAAGACGACCCCACCTACCCTTCGATTTCCGGTGGAGTGTATTTTTTTCTTTTTGGTTTGTCTCGATGGCTTTCCCAACTATTATCTTCCGACAGCGTCGAACCTTCCATGGATATCGCTAATTTAACCAATTCATAGCACAATACACAATCATTGAGCGAAATTTCCACCTTCCAACAGAAACAAGGGGGGTGGGGGGAAGAATTGAGGGGGCTCCGGCCATCCGGCACCATGGCCAGAGACCCGAACCGTATCTTCGAAGTTGAGGATGATCGGTGCTTCGGCTGCGCTGCCTGCGTGGCACTGTGCCCCGTAGATGCACTCCACCTAGACGACCTACTTGCCATAGTGGACGAGCCTGCCTGCACCCATTGCAAGCTGTGTATTCCTGCATGCCCTGTTCACGCACTCTCCCTCATACCCCTGGTGACCCAATGACTCGTGGCATTGCCATCCTAGGGGGCAACCTCAGGGGCCTTTCCTCAGCACACGCCATTCTCGATAGCTATCCGGACGCAGATCTTCACATCATGGAGGAGGCGGCTGAAATCCGACTCATAGGGGAAGGACCGGGGATTTTGCCCCACTGGCCGATTACACCGGCGCACTGGCTCTCCGAACTGGGATCCCAGGAGCCAAACTCATCTTCAGGCGCAATCAGGAGATCATGGCTCGAGAAGGCCATGGCAACCTCACTAGCCAACCGGGGGTGCACCTTTCACCTCCGAACCAGAGTCGAGGCCATCAGCGATGGAGGGGAGGTCACGTTCTTCGGTGCTGGCCTCCTAGGCTCTGGCGAACTTCACTTTGACACCGTCCTGGACATGAGGGACCCGCCCCACCCAAGCACCGAGTGGGAAGGTGGAATATGCCTCCAGGGCCACGCCCCCCCCTTCGGGATCCAAGGCTCCAGGCCCGACGGCACAATCGAAGTCTGGTGGCGCGACAACAACCCAGACCAAGGGAAGTGGGTGCACAGAATGCGCTGGGGTGGGAGCGACCCCTCATCCTCCTTGGAGACTGACATCAACGCTGGCATGGAAACCGCCAGCACCCTCATTGATACAATTATACATCCATGACCTCCGACAATCTGCGGGGTACTCATGACAGACGCTGAGGTGCCCGTGTCAGATTTCCTCTGCGACAGGTCCCAGCCAACAAGGCACGCCATCCTCATCGACCCCGCCGACCAACCACCCGAGGTCGCCGTCAAGAGAGCCATCGCCGCCGCATCGGCTGGTAGCAGGATGATTCTCGTGGGGGGCTCCTCCGATACCGACATGGAGAACGTCCACGCCACCGTGCTAGCAATCAAAGAAGGGTTGGAACTGGTCTCTTGGGCCTCGAGCCAAGACTCCGGTGCGGCCGAGGAGGATTGGAGAGCCCCTGTCATCTTGTTTCCCCAGGGCTCCACCGCGCTTTCACCCGCCGCCGACGCAATCACCTTCATGATGCTCATGAACAGCACCGATCCACGCTTCCTCATTGGAGAGCAGACACTCGGCGCCCCTTTCGTGAAGCAGGCAAACCTCGAGCCAATACCGATGGGCTACGTCATCTGCTCACCCGGTGGGAAGGCAGGAGAAGTTGGCAAGGCCGACCTCATCCTCCAAAACGAGACCGATCGAGTGGCCGCCTTCGCCATGACGGCGGAGTGCTTCGGTTTCAGCCTCTTCTATCTCGAGGCGGGCAGTGGCGCCACCACCCCCGTCGACCCAAACCTCATTCGCACGGCCCGAGAATCCTGTGACCTCACAATCGTCGTAGGCGGGGGTATTCGTGACGGAAAGGCCGCAAGGGCAGCCGCCCAAGCAGGCGCCGATTGGATAATCACCGGAAACATAGTGGAGGAGTTCGACGACGCTGACGAACTCCAACGCACCCTCGCGGCCCTGATTCAGGGGATGAACGCCTACTGATGCCATGGGTAGCCTTGAAACCCCATTCCCATACTGCAAACCGTGGACCCCAACCCCAGCTGCCCGTGCTGCAACTCCGCGATGGAGATGCACGGCGACGCCGTTGGCGGGCACCTGCACCACTGCAACTACTGCTTTGGTATGCTAACCAGCTACCGTTGGCTAGACACAAACATGGACGCCCAAGTTCTGAGGAGACTGAAGACCCCCGTCTTCAACGGTGAAGCAGCCGGCTACAGCTGTCCCACATGCGAGGGGGAGATGGTGAAGGGACCAGTACCGACCAGCGGCGCTCCCATCGAGGTCGATGGCTGCTTGAAGTGCGGCTCTCTTTGGTTCGACAACAGGGAACTTGAGCCATTCCTGCCCGATTTCGAAGAATTGACCCCAAAACCCTCGGAATCCACCGCATCAAGGGTGACCACGGGAATCGCTCGCCTCTTTCGGATATTCCAGTAACAGACCAACCGGCCCAAAAACCACCAATTGATTAGGTCAACCTGTCGATTTGGGTTTCCATGTCGAGAACGAGAAGCACCAAATCCTCCTCGTTCCTCAGCAATCTTGCGTTCTCCTCCCGAAGACCCTCCATACGACTCGAATCGATCTCACCGGCTTCACGCCGCACCCTTTCGTTCTCCAATTGGCGCTCGAGCTGAGCAATCCTTGTGCCCGCGACCCTCAGACTCTCCTCTAATTCCCCGTGAAGGGGGCGTTCATGGTCCACAGCGCCCTGCGCCAACAACTCCGCCTCCCTCAAACGCCTTCGGAGGGCCGCTACGTCCCCTTCTAGGCGAATGATGTCGTTCCACCTCGAGATCACTTCCTCGATTAGCCGATTTCTTGGGATGTCCGCAAGGCGCCCCTCTGAGTCCGACCCATCGTCCTGGCTAGGATTGTTCACGGTCATCGCAAGTCACCCCCCATTCTGCGTGGTTCCCACTTGAACCTTGAGGGACTGACACAAACTCCGGTTCAGTTCCACCACCAAAACCCCCCACTCGGAACTAGTCGCGTTTATACCGAGACCATAGGTCGCCGGCCCCATGAAGGCCTTCAGAGCCCAAGGCACCTTCCGTGCAGGTAAGAACAACCAACCCTTCGCCATCGACGTCGTCGCCGAGGACGAAGACGATGCGAGGCACAGGACCCTCTCAAACTTCGGAAGCCGCCACCGAGTGCCGCGACGTTTCGTCAACATCGAAACACTAGAGGAAATCGACCCATCAGAGTCGAACGCACCCACCGTAGTCGCCCATTTCAGGGACCAATAGGCCGATCACATGACCCGAGTGGGCAATTCTGAAAGCCCAATCAGCAGGAGGGGTGCACGATGAAGAAGTGGTTCATGCGCCAATATTGGCGCATCCAACAGAGCCAGTCCCTCATCAGCCTCGGCTTTTGGACCTCCACCCTCACTTTGTTGATTTGGCCCTACGTCTCGTGGAGGTTCGACCCGTCCGACACCATCCTTTCCCTCCCAATAACCTACTTCCTGCTAGCTGGAATCGCTACCACCGTACTCACCATCGTGCTGCTGGTCGGGCTGACCTACGACGTCTCCTTCGGGCTCTGGAGGGACCACATCACAGTCGTGCAGGAACGAAACCCATTCGCGACCTACAAGCTGAACCCCACATGGGGCATCGTCATCGCCCAAACCAACGAAATTCTCCGTCGGATTGCCGGTGACGACGAGGAGGTACAACGACACTGCCGGTTCATCGACAGAATGCTCGAATGGAACGCCAATGAGGAAATCTGGGCCCGTTCCATGTCCTCTTGGAAGGAAATCCTCCATGACGAGGACCCCTTCCTCTTCTATCTAACCGAGGAAACCAGACAAAGGCTCGAGGAGGCTGCTGGTAACCTCGAGGACTTTTGACCGGCTGATCGGCATGCAACCCGACTCAGAGAGCGTCGTACAAATCGCCCATGACGCTGGTATGGAAATCCTCAGGATCTACGAAGACTCAGCCGACTTGGAAATAACCACCAAGGCGGACTCCTCCCCCCTAACCAAGGCGGACCTCGCTGCCCACGCCACTATCCAAGAGGGATTGCGAAAACTGGACCCGGACATCCCCCTCGTGTCCGAGGAAGGCCGTGATGGCGACCCAAGGACGTGCGACCACGCATGGCTCGTGGACCCGCTTGACGGCACCAAGGAATTCATCAAGCGAAACGGGATGTTCACCGTCAACATCGCGCTAATGAGCCGCAATGAGTCGAGATGGAGACCGGTTTTTGGAGTCGTTTATGCGCCCGTCTCCGACACTACTTGGGTTGGCGGGACCGCTTACCCACCCGAACGAAGGGATGGGGAACGAACTAGGCGAATCAAGGTGAGCCAGGAGGTCGGCACTCCGGTGCGTTTGGTGGCTAGTGGTAGCCACAGGGG
>JAYZFV010000082.1:0-8244 GCA_036336595.1 Thermoplasmatota archaeon
CCCCTGTCGATTCTGCAAGGTGGGAAGCCGAGCCCCCTCCGGTCCATGCAACGAGACCGTCGCGAAGGTCTTGAAAGTGTGCCAGAGAACATTGAAGGGTGCATCGCCGTCACGGTCCATGGTAACGTTGTTGTTGGCATCTCGGCAGGATGTCGCTTCAATGCGCCTTTTCGCATCGGTGAGGGGGCTTGGGGGCTGGGGGGAGCCTGAGCAATTGTCGCATGGTACCGTTTACAGGCATGATGGCCAAACTGTCGATCTTCTCCTCATCAACGAGCTCCACATTCACGCTGACAACATTGATGCCGCCCACGAATCGGCTACTGGCTTCAATGTGGATGAGGTACTGGTTCTCTCAAGACACGTCTCGGCTAGTAAGACCCCCTCCCTTACCCTCCACGCCATCGGCGTCCCCGGCGAGGCCCCACACGGAGAACCGGGACAAGCCGGGGGAATCAAGGGGCGAATCGTGCCTCCGTCTCCAAGATTCGGGGCGCTATTCAGGAACATGTCCGCCTTAGCCGTTGATAGGGGGCTGGATGACGAGTACGATCTCACTTTGGAGACCACGCACCATGGGCCTACGCTCTCCAAGCCAACGCTCTACATCGAGATCGGCTCAACCTCAGATCAGTGGGAGGACGAGCGAGCCGCGAGAGTTTGGGCAGACGCGCTTTCGGCATGCCTCGGTCTTTCAGGGGGTAATCAAATGGGAACGTGGCAAGGACATGGAGACGTCATGATCGGACTCGGAGGCGGTCACTATGCTCCTAGGCATAAGGCCGTCATCTCCCAGACGGACGTGTGGGTCGGGCATCTCCTGGCGAATTACGCGCTCGCTTTCGACGAGCCGACAGTTGAAGGGGAACTGCCCACAGGATCGTGGAAACACGCTGTCACCGTTGCCATTGAGGCCACAAGGCTTGCATTCCCCGGCGGAAGCGTGTTCGCGCATCTGGATCGTAAGTCGTTCAAGGGCTGGCAGAGGCAGGCACTTTCGTCCCTACTCTCAAGTCTCGATGTCCCCATTCGTAGAGGAAAGCAGATTCCCTGAACCCCGCAATCGTCAAGTCTCCCCCCGCTCTGTCAGTCTTCGGATGGGACTCGTAGGCGGCTCAATCGTCAGGCTACTCCCACTCATGCCCAGGTTCGTCGTTCGCTGGGTCGCAAACCGTTACATGGCTGGTGAAACCCTCGATCAAGCCCTAGGTGTGATGAAGGGGATTAGCTCGCAGGGAGCATGCTTCACTGTCGATGTCCTAGGGGAGGAGATTAGTTCGCTCGACGAGACGAGTTTCTTCATCCGTGAGTACGAAGCCGTCTTGGATGCCATTGTCGAGCACGAAATAGATGCCAACATCTCAATCAAACCCACGGCTTTCGGCCTACTGATTGACCTCGGGGCAGCGCTTGACAGCATCGAGGGCATCATACGCAAGGCCTCCGAGCACGAAATCTTCGTCCGCCTCGACATGGAAGACAACAGAGTCACCCAAGCCACCATTGACGTTGCTCTCGCCATGCACTCCAAGGGTCTGACCAACGTCGGGGTAGTTCTGCAGGGACGACTTCTCAGGACTCCCTCCGACATCTCCGACATTTCCAGAGTCACGGGCCCCGCCACGGACTTTAGAATCTGCAAGGGCGCCTACTTGGAGCTGGCGGATACCGCCCACACTGGCTACAGGGATATCGTTGATGCAACCAATCATTCTATCGACCTGATGCTGGATTCGGGTGCTTACACCGCCATAGCATCCCACGACACGCCGGTTATCGAGCACTCCCTAGCTGCTCTTGAATCGAGGGGCATGGGGCCAAGCAAGGACGACCCGAGGCACAGCGGCGATGTGGTCCGCAGTCGGGGCAAGGGGCCGGGCTACGAGTTCCAGTTCCTCCTAGGAGTCAGGGGCGACGTCAGGCGAAAGCTTTCCGTCCAGGGCCACAGGACAAGAATCTACGTTCCATACGGAACTAAGTGGTACGAGTATAGTATGCGCAGGCTTCGGGAGAATCCTGAGGTCGCACTGCACATCACCAAGGCGTTGCTGATGCCGTGGACAAACCGAAGATAGCCACTACTCCGGAGGCTGCAAGTAGATTCGGCGTACCTCACCAGCCACCCTGCTCCCGGTTAGGGTTCGCCCCTTCCCGGTGTGCAGCCCCCTAATCCGCCACTTTTTCCCATCAACGGCCATGATCGAGCCGCACGAGAAGACCCTGTCTGGCTCGCACTCTATTCTGGCTGATTCGCTGATTTCCCCGTTGTTCATCGTAATCCTAACAACGGCCTTGTCCCTCCTTGTCGCCCACATAGCATTGATCCCAACGGCCCCAATGCTCGTCACTGGCCTCGAATGCGAGTCATCTATCCTGGTGACACACCAATGCATCCCATCATGTTCGAACACGTCCCCCACAGTAACCTCCTCGTCCTCATCGACTTCGATGGCCGCCAACGCGCTCTCATTTCCATCCGATAGCGTGGTCTTGACGTGAACGGCACGAGGGGGCCTCATATGCAATGTGTGGACGTGTCCGCAGTCCAGACACCTGACTAGGGCATCTTCCCCTCTTCCCTTCGGGTTTCTCCTCATGACCTGGTGTTCCGACTGTTCCGAGCACTCGGGGCACATCGCGATCGCCTCGACTACGAAATCCTCGTCCTGCACGTCTCGGCCGGGATACGTGCCTGACTTGAATCCATCCTAGAAGCGATGGTTGAAGAGCGGTGAGCATGAGAGGCGTTCGTGAACGGGGAGAAGGGGGGAATGGGACTGCCTCAGATGTCCGAGCGTGAGATGCTTCAGAGACTCCTGTCGGAGGATAACGAGAGGGGGCAGGACGAGCCTGCGATAGCTGCCAGCATCGGGGAGCAGATGCTGCACATGGACCTCATGCCGTTGCCAAGATCGATGAGGGCGAGAATAAGGGACGCGTGCTCAAGGCTCCCTTCGAGGAACGTGACCCTCGTTGGAGGTGGAATAGGACACTTGGCAGCTTGGATGTTCGATTTGTGGTGCGGACTTCCAGACGGATTAGGATTAGGGACTAGCCACAAGCCAGACACCTTCAGAATCGTTGAGCCGGGAACGAGATTCGGTGTTATCATCGACCGTTTGATTAGACGGTACGATGCATCCTCGTGGGCACAGGTCATCGCATTGCCGTGGCCTGAGGTAAGCGCCGAGACTGCCTCGTGGAAGGCGGCAAGCGCGACTATGGCCGAAGCGCCCCAACAGTCAATTCTTCCCATGCCATCCGACCTCGTGGTAATCGATCTCCCGGAGGAAGAGCGGGCAGCAGCAGCTGCTTCCGCCTTCGAGATTATTGCACCTGGTGGCGTAGTCCTGGTTCAGGAGCCAGAAGTTCCCACGGGTGACGTCGGCACGCCTCAGGAGGGCGATGAGCCCACCCCAGCACAGTCCAAGGTCAGTTCGTTCAACAGTTGGATCGAGTTGATCAAGGATGTCAACGAGAATCATGCCCTGGGCTTCGCCGAACTCACCGGAGGCATTCTCGTCGCCCTACTGAGAACCGACTCAGCCTGAATCGATATGGTGCCCGCGCGCTCCGCTCTCGCCTGCGTTTTGTCGTCACTCACATCCATCCCCTGCTCTTCCATTGAGCCAATGATGAGGTCGACCCTCAAGTGACCATAGCCGTAGTGGTCGTCGTGCTCTGATTGCCCCTCCTTCATTTGTGAGTTATCCATTATCATCGCCTTGACGTTCTGAATTGCGGTTCTGCCTTGGGAGTTCTCTCTCTGCAGGTCGGGATCGTGCTCCAGCAACAGGGCTAGGGCCCCGCTCACCCACGCCGTCGCAGCAGACGTTCCGCTGGACCACCCCCACCAAGCCTCGTTGCCAACTCCGGTAGCCATTAGGACGGGAACCTCATGCCCCGGGGCAACGACCTCCGGCTTCATGTCGGGATCATTCCTAGGTAGAATCGGATTCGGCCATAGCCTGCCATTGTTGTCCCCCTTGGAACTCCCCGCCCAAATCCCACCATTCCTGATGATCCCGCCAACGCAGATGACGTCCTCCACGGATCCGGGCGACTCGACGTCTCCATCGTCATCCTCTCCATCGTTACCAGCTGCTGCGATCACGAAGACGCCACTGTCGAGCGCGTCCTCCACGGACTGCTCCAAGGAATCGGTAGTGAAGAATCCAGAACCGATTCCCTGGTCCCCCCCAAGGCTAAGTGAGATTATGTCAGCACCCTCCTCGACGCACCAGTCGATCGAGTCAGAGACGTATTGATCGCTCCCAACCCCTTCTTCGTCAATGGCCTTCGCAACGAGCAACTCAACTCCCTTCGCGCCACCTTCGAAACTCCCGTCGGCCACAATAATGCCTGCCATCGCCGTACCGTGACCTTCGTCATCATATGGTTCGGATACTTGGTTGATGGCGTCCTTCCAGCCGAGAAGCGCAATGTGATCTAGATCCGGGTGACCTAGGTCTATCCCCGAGTCGACGACGCACATGACCACCCCGCTGCCATCGAGACTACCTACGTCGTTCATCCCTGTCAGCTCACGGTACTCGTCCTCCCAGGCTAGTAACGCTGCGGGAGGTCCGCCTATCGTCACTCCATCGTGACCCGCCCAGAGGTATAGTATCCCGACGGCTGAGGCGAGTAATAGAACCAGAGCAACGCTGACAACAACGACCGTCCCTATCGCGTCGTCCATCTGCGAATGAGTCTGGTCCCACTCGGAAGCGTCTCGCGCTTCATCGACATCAGAGACGTCGGACTGTTCGCTCATCCCATCCTCACTCAGGACCTCTCCTCCATTGAATACCCTCGGAAGAAGCGCCCAGAGTCGAACTGCTCACCACGCCTCGACTCTGCCAAAGTGACTCCCTACAGGCGTGCTGGAACCACAGTTCGGACAGACGACCCTAGTCGGAATTCTTGTTTCGCATTTGTCGCAGCTAGCTCCTGGTTGACCTTTGCCGAGGCATTCCTCGCTTGCACATGGGACTAGGACACCTCTCTTGGCCGACCGTATGGCAGCCGTCTCCTGATTGCAAACTGGGCACTTGCCCTGCTCATCGCTTATTTTCGTCACGCTCTCACCAGCCACCTCCCTGGCCCTGAACGTCTGGATCCTGTCCTCAGCACCACCCAGCATGAACTGGGGGAACCAGAGGATGTTCAGGAATGCGACCATGGAAAGTATGCCCGTCAGGGCGTAGGTACCAACTAGGAGGTAACTGAGATCTAAATCACCGGGGCTGGGTGCGATTGCGTGCGATCCGGACCAAGAGCTGATGTTCAACAGCACCATCCAAACAACCAAGCCAGCGCTCCAGGCCTTGAGGCTATGATCATGCCAAGCCCTTTCGAAGACTCTGGGATCAGGGTGCGAGTGCCGCTCTTGGACATGTATGTCACGAGTCTCTAAGACAGCCCTGTGGACGACGAAGACTGCTAGGAAAAGCAAGACGAGATTTACGGTGACGACCCATGCCCACTGTATTATGCCGGCACCGAATGGGAAGACAGGGGACTCGGCGTGCGCCTTGAGGTAGCCCACTTGCACGAACACCACCCCAATAAGCAGGTAAACCATGTTCTCCCTCATAATCGGGTATCTCAACCACAACATCACAATCATTGCTATCCAGCAGACAATTGAGAGGAGGGAGAGGATGAGGGCGAGGTCCTCCATGTGCAGGAAGCCGCTGTCTTGGCCGAAGATGCCCCATCTGTTGTAGTCGCCCCCACTAGAGAGCTCCCCTATTCCGAGATCCCATGCGCCTAGTAAATAGCCGAAGATTGCGATGACGAGCATTACGCCCTCGTCGGGGCCCCAGTACCTGCGTGTGAGGTTGGCATGGTAGGCGCATTCGCCCACCAGTTCGTCTAGAGCACTTAGTCTGGCATTGACATTTGAGAAGGTTTGGTTGGGTGGGAATTCACTCAGCCTAGGCATCTTGTGGGATGGTGTCGGAACACCCGACTCCCCGCCTACCTCGTCCTTCATGCCGCCTGAGGGACAAGTTCCCCGAATAAGCCCCGCGCCGATGGGATTCCCCATACGTCGTTACTATGGCATACTGATGGCGCCGAGGGCGAGATTTGAACTCGCGCGGGAAAGATCCCACGGGCTTTCCAGGCCCGCGCAATACCGGGCTATGCGACCTCGGCTCGGTGTGCCCAACCGCCTCCCAGTTTTCACCATGACGTTCGCGGAGTGGGAAATGGGTGGTGTACGCCCGCCACGATTATACCGGCCACGCCGGACGGCGCTGCGCTGCCACTGTGGCTTAGAGGTATAGCGTCGCCTTGGTAAGGCGAAGGTCGGGGGTTCGATTCCCCCCAGTGGCTCCCCTTCCCTGAATCATTGACGCCGGATAGATTCATTGATAACTCATCCAAGTATCAGTGAGTGCATGCCCACTAGCCGTAGCAGACTTGCCGGAGCACTAACCCTCCTGATGATCCTAGCTCCCCTCACCAGTGCCGGCGTATCCCCTTGGTCTGGACCCACAGTCGTCAGTAGCGATGGGGACGCTACGGTTGTCACCGGATTCAGGCTCCCCGGCAACTCGACGGTCATGGACGGATGGCTCCATGTAACCAACACCCCTGTGGCGACCTCGACTGACTCGGGCATCGTGTGGGACGAGGCCGGCTTAGACTCCGGTCACATGTTGGGGACGGAGTTGAACAGCGACGGGTACCTAGTGCTTCAGGACGATGGCTCCCGATCGAACGTCAGCGACTTCGACGTCGGTGAAATTCAGGTTAGTCTGAACTCTGCATACACGTACTCCCCTGGATGGAGGCACGTGTTCAGCAAGGTAGAGGGGACGAACCTCTCCGGCTGCGGCGGAGGTGATGGCACATACGTCAGCCACGGATTCGACGATGACTTCGACCAGTCACTAGACGAAGTCGAGACTGTCGAGACCCTCTACTACTGCGATACCTTCGCTAACGAGGACTCCGTCACTACGCTGACCATCAACAACTCAGGGGACGGCTATGCCTCTGGAAACCTGTCCGGGCAAGGGGGCGACGGCTCCGGCTTCTCGGGGACCTACATTATCAGTTCGGGAATCGAAAGCATCACCGTCGATGATGGCGGCACTAACTACGACACCACCGACACCATCGTGATTCAATGCCAGTCGCCCTGTGGCTCCGGAGCTGCTGCATCGATCGCCTCCGTGGACAGCAACGGGACGATCCTCTCGGTTTCGGTGGACGATCCCGGATCCGGGTACACTCCCGACAACAACGTCTACATTGGGATCCAGTCCTCTGGGAGTGGCGCATCGCTCTCCGAGCAACTCGGGTCGACTGGTCCCATACACTCGACCGAGATAGCCGATGGGGGCAGTAACTACACGTCCGCCCCCACCATAGTCATCAGCGACTCAGGTGGCTCGGGAGGGCTGATTACAGCCATTATGGGTGGCTATTACGAGTATCAGGTCGACATCACCTCAGTTGCTGCTGGGGATGATTGCACAGAATCCGGGTTCAAGCTCATGTTCGGGCTCGATGTCAACGCGGATCGGAACCTCGACACCTCCGAGATCGAGGGTACCACCTACCTATGCCACCAAACGAAGATTTGGCAGGCGACTACCTTCACCGATCTCAACGGCACCATCTACGGGGACGAGCAGACTCTATCGCACGGTGTAGTGCCCTCTTCTTCCTACCAAGGCGTCGTCTCGGCCGGCACGCTTCCCGGCAACCCGCTCCCCGCGGGAACCGCGAGTTCCTTCCTCATCCCCTCGACCTCAGTTCCTGACGCGGAGTACATCAACGGGTACTTCCTCAAGTTCCACCATTGGTACCACTTGGACAGCAACGCCTCCGGCGGGGGCGACGGGGCTTGGGTGGAGTACAGACTCGAGACCCAGGGGAATTGGGGCAACTGGACCTACGTCGAGCCTGAAGGCGGCTATCCGAGCACCATGTCGACAGACGCCCCGACTCCCAACGGCGCCTCTGCATCACCTGTCCCTGTCTTCGCTTCCCCGACCTTCAGCGGATGGGTGGAAAGCAACATCTCCATCTCGTCCATCGTCGGAATCGAGAACGCCGATGAACTGCAGTTCAGGTTTCAGATTTGGACGCACCCAAACGCCTCCAACGAGAGGCCAGGTTGGTTCCTGGACAACCTCAGGTTCAACAACGACGGGGTCTATGTGGGGGCCTGGCACCACGGGTGCTACACTTTGACGTCCCCATCATGCCAATACTCGGCTG
>JAYZFV010000083.1:0-7018 GCA_036336595.1 Thermoplasmatota archaeon
GGGCTCCGGCTCGGAGGAGGGCATCTGGGCATCCACCTCGGGCGTCGCGTCCCCCCCCTCACCATCTCTTGGAGAGAGTCGGGCCTGCAGCGACACCATGAACCCAAACACGATGGACGCGAAGGCAAGCGCCTGCAGGCGCGCACCGAGCAGGGTCGCGTCGAACGCCGGCGGCGTGGTGCCGACGGTGAGCCACGGCTGACTGGCTGCGAAGCTGCCGTTGTGGGTAGTGATCTGGTACTGCAGGCGAGTCTCGCCGATGGTAGCAGGCAGATTGACGGCCCACGCACCGCCGCCCAGCGACTCGACGTCGGCAGTGTGGGTCGCCCACTCCCCCTCGAGCCTCCACAGCACGACCAGCTGGTCGGTGTTGGTGGTGCGGACGATGACCGGGGCGTCGTCTCCCGTCACCCTGTTCTCGGGGGCCGTCCAGCCCTCAGCAAGGCCCGGGTAGTTCTCGGGAACGGGGCGCACGTCGATGGAGGCGGCCTGAGACGCCCCCAGCGAGGCCAGGCCGTCGGGATTGGGGTCGGAACCGTGGTGCATCGAGGCGTAGAGGTATTGCTGCCCCGTCTGGCTGGGCGCGCGCAGCACCCAAGTCATCGTGACCGAGCCGCTCTGGGGCACGACGGTCTCGACGTAGTTCGAGGTACCTCCATTGGGGTCCTGGATAATGCCCCAGCCGTGGTCGGAGGGCTGGTCGCCGTTGCCGTTGAGAGAGCCCAGGAGGAACACGCCAACCAGCCGCTTGCCGGACAGGCTCATCCCGCTCGCTGTGACGTGCACCGCCGTGGCAGTGCCCGAAAAGGCGACGGTGTCCGCGCTCAGGGAGACCGTGCCGTCGGAGGGCATCGAGAGGCTGGGGTCGCCATGGCAGGAGCCGCCGCAGGTGTAGTCCCTGTCTGCGTCCCCGTTGCCCCCGGGATTGGCCACGCTGGCAGTCGTGGCGAGCAGCACGCATGATATGGCGCCGAGCACCAAGAGCCTCGCTCTCGAAGTCATCGGCGCTTCCCCCTGGGAGTCATGCTGAGGGTGATGCTGGCGACTCCCATGAGCGTCAGCAAGACTGCGATTGGGATCGAGAAGACGGGTGCTGATCCGGTCGGCGTGTCATCGACGGCCGAGGCTGCTCCCGTGGCGTTGATGCTAACGGAGTTGGCACCAGTGAAGACCAAGACGATCTCCTGCCCGTTGCTGTACGAGGTTATCGCGTAGTAGAGCATTGTTGCCGCGGGGACCGGTTCGCTCCAATGGTTCTCGTCGGTCACCCCAACCGGCTCCATTGCAACGGGAACCGGTTCGCCCCATGCCGGTGCCTCGTCCATCGCGGTGAGTCCCACCACGCTTGTGATGGGGGAGGTCGAGCGGTAGACTCGGAACTCGGCGGGGCTGCCGCTCCAAGTCCAATCGAGGCTTACCTGGGTCCCGTCGAGGCTGACCTCGAGCGACTCCACGCTCTCTACGCTACCGAACGAGAGGGTGCTCTGCGCGGAGTTAGAGCCGCCCATGTCGTCTATCACGGTCAGGCGCACGACGTGGTCACCGCCCCCGAGTGGGACCTCGACGCTCTGCCCGGAGAGCTCTATGCCGTCTATCGCCCACAGCCAGGTGGTCACGGAACCATCAGGGTCGGAGGAGGTCGATGCATCGAATGTGACCATGGCACCGGGAACGGGTGGCTCGGGGTTCGTGGACCAACTGGCTTCGGGATCCAGGTTGACGATGGTGATCGATGCCGAGGCATTGCTGGAAAGGCCCCATGGGTCGTTTGCGGCTATGGTCACGGTCCACTCCTGTCCGGGCTCGAGACGGTCAGCGGGAACGGCGTCGAGGCCATCGAGGTCGGAAACCCTGAAGCCGTTCCGGGCCCAGGTGATGTCGAAGGTCAGGAACTCCCCGTCGATGTCGTCGGATCCGGCATGCACATAGAGGTCATGCAGGGAATCCTGTTGCGCATCTCCATCGACAGTCGGCATCTCTGCAGTGGGCCCCGTCCATCCCGTCGCCCAGGGCCCCAAGCCGATTACAGGGGCACTCGGACCCCCATTCAGGATGGTCCGCTCGGGGGTCTTGACGGCGATGCCGAGGTCCTCGCCATCACCGGGCCTTACCTCGACGGCCCAACGCTGGTCGCGCACGGTCTCGGAAGCCGGTATCGTCGTCAGGCCGTCGTAGTCCGTGACCCAATCGTCGTTGACCCACCAAGTGATCTGGCTGTTCAGCTCGCCATCGCCATCGAGGTCCGACTGCTCCCACTCGACACGTAGTTCGTCCATTGTGGAGAGATCCCCCTCCGGCAGCATGGTCACGGAGACGAGGGTAGGGGGTGTGTTCTGGATCGTCAGTTCCTGGGAGGAGGACCACGAGGACCAGGTGATGCCATCTGATGCACGGACCTCGACGAGCCAGACTTCGCCCTTGGCGGTAGCAGAGGGGGGTACCGCGGTCTCGTCGTTGAAGGCGGAGACCTGCGAGCCATCCCTCTTCCAAATGAGCTGGGTCGATGTGATCTCCTGGCCGTCCGGGTCGCTGGCAGATACGATGGCACCCAGAGTGTTCGCGGAGGTAGCGCCCTGCCCGGGTGTGATCTGCACGCTGACCGTTGGCGGGGAGTTGGATGAGCCGATCACGATCGAAGCGCTCCACGCGGTCTCCCCGGGCTCCTCGCCGTCGTGCGGCGTTACCGCTGCCTGCCAGGTGTCACCGGGTCGTACGGCCACGTTCGGGACCGCGCTCTGCCCGTCGAGGCTGGTCTGGCGCACGTCATCGAGGTACCAGTAGATGGTTGTGCTAGCGCTCTCAGGGTCTCCGTCATGGTCGTAGTAGTCGTAGTCGAGGATGAGGTCGTCATTCTCCGTTGGAGTCTCTGGTACAACCTCGAGGTTGCTCGCAATTGGCTTGGAGTTACCGACTGTTACCGGTCCTATGGACACTGGGTCCCCGAAGTCCGTGCCGTCCTTGGGCTTGACCTCGACCTCCCACTGTTCTCCCCTGTTGAGATACTCCACCGGGACGGAGGTCATGTCGTCTGCCATAGTCCAACTGTTCCCATCCTTCTCCCATCGAATCTCGGTGCCCGACTCGGCATCTCCGTCTGCATCGGCATAGGTGTAGGTCACCATCAGCCCGGTCGCTTTCGTGGGCTCGGAGGGCGAGAATGCAACGTTGGTAGCGTTTGGGGGGGTGTTGGTTCCCGATTGCAGCGCATTGTGAGTCGTCGTACCCCACGCGTCTCCAGTGTTCTGGCCATTGCCGTTGGCCGAGAGCACCGCCAGCTCGAAAGTGATCTGCCCTGAGCCGTTGGCTGGAGCCTGCCAGATCAGGGACCACGTCCTGTAGTCGGGAAAGACGTGGGTAGCCTGGTCCCCCGCGGAGTTTACCTGAACGTTCATGATGCCAATACCTGTGGAAAGAGACCCGTCACTGACCTCGAGGTTGAATCCACCCTTAGTTCCGGATACTCCGCCGCTCATACCTATGCTAAGTGAGTAGTTCTGTAGAGGGTTGTACGAGCTAGGAAAGTTATGGGTAGGGGTCGGCGCTGAACCGGTATTCGAGTGGCAGGTGCAACCACCAGACGCATCCCACTTGCCATCCTCCTTCGCAATAGTCGTATGAGAGGGTGCGATGACCATAAAGAGCGCCAGCAGGATTGCAGTGCTTCTCGAAGAGGACATGGCTCGCAGAGGGGGTCTGCCGGAATAAGTGTGCGTCAAGTGTCTGCTTGGCGTCCGTTGGATATATGGTCGGCTTTTCCCTCGACGGTTCGTGCGAGCCATCCAATCCGTCGCAATCATCGGCGCAGGCAATATGGGCTCCGGCATCGCCCAGAAGAGCGCTCAGGAGAGCTTCGATGTCCAGATGGTCGATCGCGAGCAGCAGTGGATCGACCGCGGGCACGAGATCATCGCTGGCTTCCTCGACGAAGCTGTGGAGCGCAGGATCTTCCGCCCCGCCGACGTCGAGGCGATCAAGGGGCGAATCTCCGGCACCGTGGGAACCGAGAGCGTAGAACCAGATACCGACCTCGTGATCGAGGCGGTGTTCGAGGACTTCGGGATCAAGAAGGAGGTCTTCGCCACCCTCGACGATGTCTGTGCGGAGCACACCATCCTCGCTACGAACACCTCCTCCCTCTCGGTCAACGCCCTCGCCGAGGCCACCGGGAGGCCCGAGCGCTTCATCGGCCTCCACTGGTTCTTCCACCCCGCTAAGAACCGGCTCGTCGAGGTGATTCCGGCAGCTGCCACGTCCGCTGGCACGCTTGCTGCCGTCGAGCAGTACTGCAAGACGATGGGGAAGGTCGTCATAGTCTGCAAGGACCGTCCAGGGTTCGTCGTCAACCGCTTCTTCGTCCCCTGGCTGAACGAGGCTTGCTTGCTACTAGAGGAGGGGATCGGGACCACCGCGCAAATTGACTCGGTGGCGTGCGACGCATTCCGCATCGGTCTGGGCCCATTCGCGCTGATGAACCTCACAGGCCCGACCATCGCGCTCCACTCCACCGATTACCTCGCCGAACAACTAGACTGCCCCCGGTTCACCGGTGCGGCCAGCCTGCGCACTCTGGTCGAGCAAGGCGGGATGTGGGAGATCGGCTCTGACACCGACTGCGACGAGGTTGCCGCCCTGAGAATCAAGGAGCGGTTGCTTGGCCAGGCCTTCGCGGTGGCCGCGCAGATCGTCGAAGAGCAGATCTGCACGATGGAGGACGTCGACCGCGGGGCGAAGGTCGGGCTGCGCTGGTCCCGCGGCCCCTTCGAGATAGCCAATCGCATCGGCATCGCCGAGGCTGTCAGGATGGGTCGTGCCTATGCCGATGAAGCGCGAATTGCCCTGCCCACTTGGTTCGCAGAAAGGGACAGTGCCTTCGAGTTCTCGTACGTCGACGTCGAGATCGACGGTGGCATCGCCACAGTCCGCCTCAACAGGCCAGAGGCGATGAATGCGCTCAACGTCACCCTGGTCAGCCAGTTGGGCGAAGCGATTGACAAACTGAACGAACGCGATGACGTCAGCACGATCGTCCTCGACGGCGCTGGCAAGGCCTTCGTTGCTGGAGCTGACGTCAAGTTCTTCGTTGACAAGATCCGCCAGGACTCGTTCCAGGAGGTCTACGACTTCACCGCTCACGGGCACGAGGTGCTGAACGCAATCGAATCCAGCCCCAAGACCACAATAGCCCTAGCCACCGGGCTAGCGCTCGGCGGCGGTCTGGAGCTCGCCCTCGCGTGCGACTACAGGGTGGGGACCCAGCGCACCCAGCTCCGCTTCCCCGAAACCAGCATCGGGATCTACCCCGGGCTGGGGGGAACCCAGAGGACCACTCGCATCTGCGGCATCGGAGCGGCGAGGTACGCAGTTCTAGCAGGGAACTTCATGGACGCTGGCACGGCCAGCGCCCTCGGCCTGCTGACGCACCTCGTGGAATCGTCGGGGGTCTCGGTCACAGTCGCCGAACTCGCATTGGCAGGCAAGCCGGATGAGAGGTACCCAGGCCGGCCCGCTGATGCATCAAACCCAGTGGCGTCCTTCGCCGCAGCCTTCTACTCCGACGCTAACATGAGCGCCATCGCCTCTGGCGATGCGCCCTCCGGCTTCGAGGCGGGGGACCCGAATGTAGCGCGGCAGCTCAAGTCGCTCTCGAGGACCGCTCCTCTAGCACTGCAGGCCGCCAGCGCCCTGCTCGATCAGGCCGTGGCCACCGGTGACGACCTCGAAGCCGGTCTGCAGCTCGAGCTCGACGGGCTCGAGGCCATCTTCGGCACGGCTGACACTCTGGAGGGGCTGTCAGCTCTCATTGAGGGACGACGCCCGCAATACCGCGGAACCTAGTTCAGCGTTAGTTACACGACGTCAGCGACACGACCCCGCAGGTCATGCACGACGCACTCCTGAGATTGGGAGTGACGTATTCCTGGTACACCAGGCAGGGCGAACCGCATGACGGGCAGGTCGAGATAGCCTGCAATCCCATGAATACCATCTCACTCACCTTCGCGGGGACTGGTCCCATGCCGGTGCGCGATACTCGGCAATCGCACGAACGACCAGATCAATCGTTGGCGTCCGTGAGTGGCTCTCGCCCTCTTCCTCGTCCCAGTCTCTCATCACTTCATTCGTCCATTCTTGCAGCCATCTGTCCATAATCAGTTTCCTCTTTAAACCTAGTGTGGTTTCCACACCAAGCGAAAGAGTCGGGCTATATGAACCCCTGAGTAGTCGTGCCCACACCACGGTGCGCTTTATACACTAGATGCCCTTCTCGCTACTTGATTCCAATGCCCAGACAGCCCATGGCAATATCAGATGAGGATTTCAAGAGAGTGGAGGTCGCTATTAACGACGTGAAGGAGAACGGTGTGGAGATTCGCAGTACCTTCGAGTCCTACTACGACGGCGACAATTTTGACATCGACTGGGAGGTCGATGCCGCTGTCGACGCATTCTCAATTTTCAGCTCTAGGTGGACCATCGAGATACTCGCGACTCTGTACATCGCCGGCGAGCGCCGCTTCAACGAGATGCGCAAGCTGCTGAGGGGAATCAGCAGTAGGACGCTGTCGGACAAGCTGACCAAGTGTGCGGAGTCAGGGCTAATCGAGAGGATCGTCGAGGACGGGCCCCCGATCAGGGTGAAGTATCGGTTGACCGATCACGGCAGGAACGCAGGCAGGATGCTCAGTCCCCTGGTGGCGTACATGAAGATCCAGCAGGGCAGAGTGATCAGGCACAGCATCTGAAGCATGAGCATCCACGACTCAACCGAACGCATCCTTAAAGCCTAGAATGCCGAGTTTCGCGCATGGCACTGATACAGCAGTGGCGCACCACCCACCCCTGGATCGCCGACGCTGTGACCGCGATCGTCGGTGGCTCGCTGGGCATCTCCTCCCTGCTCCCGTTCCTCGCTCCGCCGTTCGCTCAGGGAACGCTCTCCGCACCCCGCGAGAACGGTTGGGAGCATCCGCTGAGGGCGCGTATCCTGCACACCCTACAGCGCTCCCCGGGCATCCAC
>JAYZFV010000084.1:0-4699 GCA_036336595.1 Thermoplasmatota archaeon
CCCTGGCCGCGGACCGGGACCATGCCTCTCTTGGCCTCCTCGTCTATGGCGGCAATGTGGCCGTGCGTTGTGTATGAGTCGCCAAGCGCGAGCATTTTCGGGTTAGGCAGCACCTTGACGAAGTCGGGGTGCTGGACGGTGCAACGCAGGCAGCCCACGCATAGCTTCGGACGTGGGGCGAAGCCCCCTACCGGTCCAGAGAACACCCCGTAGGTGCAGGGCCGAGAGAAGATGACATCAAAATCGGGGAAGTACATCAGCACCTCCTTGGCGATGAACTTTGCAAGGCCGATCTTGCCAACCTTGACGAGGAACCTGTGAGGTAGTGGATCGATGTCATCGACCTCGTTGACATCGATGTGATAACGATCGTAGCCGTCGGCGATTTCTCTGCCAATCCTAGCCGATTCCGCTCCGAACTCCTCGAGCGTGAGCGGGTTCGCCCTGCTTTCACGCTCCACGCTCGTTATCGAATCTAGCACTCTGCTCCCCCGGATGCGAGTAAGCGAGTGAAACAGCGATATAAGCATTCGGTCGAATGAACAGCATATTACAGAAATTTTGCTTGATATTACACTACAATAGTAGAATATTAGACATATGAACATTATTTATGCAATAAGTTATTCAAATGAGGAAATTATCATTAACCACAAACCATCCCTAGTTCAATTGCGCATCCCCTGGGTTGCAAGGGCGGTGAAAGATGAGTTGCGAGCAGGTTCAAATGCCCCTGCCAGAGCGGTCGTGAAGATGGGACTGCAGGAGGCCTGGGGGGTTCGCGATCTGCGGCGATTTCTGATTGGAAATGCCATCAGCGTTGTCGGGAGATCGGCATTCCTCACAGCCGCTGGCTGGCATGTGAACGAACTGGGCGGGCCGATATGGTTCGCATGGTTCGGAATCGCATATTTCGCCACCCACCTGCCACTCCTGACCATCGGTGGGATGCTGGTGGACAGGATTCCCCGTAGGACTGTCGCGCTATACGTAGACTTCGTCCAAGCGGGCTTCGCGCTCGTGTTCATCATTATGCTCACAGCAGACTTGCCAGATCTCGAGGTGTTGATTTTCGCTGCGGCGATGATGGGGGCTTCTACGGCCTTCTCGATACCTGCGATACAAGCCCTAGTGCCCGATCTCGTAGACGAAGAGACCTTGGCCTCCGCAACCGGTCTGCAGAATTCCACACGGACCATCTCTTGGTCGATAGGGGGCCTCACCGGAGGTGCCGTGATTACGTATTCAATAATCGAAGTCGCGCTATTCATCGACATGATTACCTTCCTTGTCAGCGCCTACGTGCTGTTCAACATCGAAGAGGTTCCGATAGTCAGGGACGAGGAAGGGGACTCGGACTTCAAGGAGGAGATGGTGCATGCTCTGGCTTTCACTCGCAGTCAGCCGTGGCTGTTCGTCGGCATTCTGGCGTTCATGGCCTTCCACGTCGGTGGTGCGATTGTTGATGTCGGGATCCCGACAATCACCTTGGAAAACGGTTGGAGTGGGCTCTACTATGGCATATGGGGTGCTACATTCCCGATAGGTGCCGCCGTGGGCGCACTTTACGCAGGTAGCAACCCATTCCCCAAGGGCTCACGGGGAACCGTGTTCTATGTCACAGTGAGCTTCGCTGCTTGGTTGGATCTCCTCTTCGCGTTCGTTCCTTGGTTCGTGCTGATCCTAGTTATCACCCTGGTCCAAGGGGTCATGGTGGGGGTGCTAGGAGTCATCTGGAACACGACGATTGGGGACAGCGTGGAGCAGCACCTGAGAGGACGGGTCAATTCGATCGATGCGATTGGCTCCTTCATTCTGATTCCGCCATCCATGCTCCTTGGTGGCAAGATGATCGAGGACCTTGGGATTGAGGCGGCCTTCATCGTGGCGGTGTCGATCATGGTCGCCGCCACGATTATCGGTATCGTCGTGCCCTCTTTCAGGCGCTTCGAGCGAATAGCCACCGAGCGCTTCCCGATCACTGCTGATCAAAGTCAATCTGACTGATGTCGACATCGAACCACTTCTCGTACAGGTCGCGCTGCAGCTTGATGGTGGCTGCTAGAAGGACCACAAACAGGGACCAGGCTGCTAGGGTCCTGCCCATGCTGACTGGAACTTGCACCAGCACCACCCCATCGAACAATATGCACGACGAAATGTATACCACTCTGCCGAGCGTGGTCAGAATACCCTCGCCCTCCTGGGCCAGGACCCGCTTGACTCGTTCCTCCCTCCACTCGTCAGAGGCTTTCTTCAGCCTCCAGAAGGCAGCCTCGGCCTCCTCCTTCTCGTCGAACATCGGGGGAGTGGGTTCGGTTCCGTCTGGGTCGGCTTCGTACTCAGCCATTCTTGTCCCTCAGAGTATGACCGTATTCGGCTTGTCGTCATCCTCCGGAGGAATCTGGTCATCGTCGAGGATCGGGAGTTTCATTCCTGGGTCCAGTGGGAAGTGGCACGCCACCCCATGGCCTTCGCCGATGGATTCCAGTTTCGGCTCCTCGACATCGCAGAGCCCCTCCTCGGCGATCGGGCAACGAGTGTGGAACCTGCATCCGGGAGGGGGGTCTGCGGGACTAGGTACGTCCCCACTCAGAACTATCCTCCTCCTAGAGGCCTTTTCTAGAGAGGGCTCTGGGATAGCTGACATCAGAGCGTGTGTGTATGGGTGGGCTGGCTCGCTGAACAGATCACTCGTATTGGCAATCTCGACGATCTTGCCGAGGTACATCACTGCGACTCTGTCGCAAATGTGGTTGACGACGTTGAGTGCGTGAGTGATGAAGACGAAAGTGAGGCCGTGCTTCGCCTGGATCTCCTCTAGCAGATTCAGAACCTGGGCCTGAACGGACACGTCCAGAGCGCTAGTTGGCTCATCGAGGAGGATGAACTCTGGGTCCAGGGAGAGTGCCCGCGCTACGGCGATCCTCTGCTTCTGACCACCGGAGAACTCGTGGGGGAATCTGTTCATGTGCTCGCGTTTGAGGCCCACGGAATCGAGCAAATCAGCCACCCTCTGAGTCAACTCGGCGCCCTCGGCCATTCCATTCACCTGGAGTGGTTCCCCCACTATGGATCGCACCGACATCCGGGGATTCATCGATCCTCCGGGGTCCTGGAACACAATCTGGAGTCTCCTCCTGAGGTCCCTGTTTGTCATCATCCGGATGTCCTCGCCGGCGTAGTGGACCGACCCCTCGGTCATATGAGTGAGGCCCAGTATGACTCGTCCCAGCGTGGTCTTACCGCAACCCGACTCGCCGACGATCCCGAGGGTCTCACCTCGCTTTACCTGCAGATCGACCCCGTCAACGGCGCGGACGTGGCTCTTCACTGTGGTGAGCATACCGCTCTTGATCGGGAACCACTTCCTCAATCCCTCGACCTCTATGAGGACCTCATCGGTCTTGCTGTCATCCGGCATCTCAGGCAACTCCTTCCATTCCGTACACGGCAGCGAACTCGTCGAATGAGGTCTGCACATCTGCAACGTTCACCGTCCGGTTGGTGTGGTGACAGGCTGCGAAGTGGCCGGGTTCGACCTCGTTCATCGGCGGCGGAGTCGAGATGCATGTCTCGTCCGCGAACGGGCATCGGGGGTGGAACCTGCAACCATCGAAGTGTAGGTTGGGATCAGGGACTTGGCCCGGGATGATGGGCAGCACGTCCCTGCGACCAGCCTCTTCATCGATTGTTGGAATGCTGTGAAGCAAACCGATTGAGTAGGGCATCCGAGGTCTAGAAAGAACGTCTCCGATACTCCCGGTCTCGACCACCGATCCGGCGTACATCACGGTGACTGCGTCGCACATCTCGGCGATAACCCCCAAATCGTGCGTGATAAGCAGGATGGCTGTCCCCTTCTCGTCGCGCAGGTCTCGCATCAACTGGAGAATCTGGGCCTGGATGGTAACATCGAGGGCGGTTGTCGGCTCGTCGGCGATGAGCAGCTTGGGCTCGCAAGCCATCATCATGGCGATCATCACCCTCTGGCGCATCCCTCCAGAGAGCTCGTGAGGGTACATCTTCACAACAGCGCTCGGATTCGGAATCCTGACATCCTCGAGGATACCGATGACCTGCCGAGTGTGGGCGGGGTCGAGTCCCAGATAGTCAAGGAAAATGATTGCCGGCAGGGCCAGGAGAGTGCTGATTACAGCAATCCCGAGGAAAGCGGAGAGAGGCATCCACAGCATCAGGAAGATGACCAAAGCCACGGCGAAGACAAGAGGGACCTGGGGGGCGGCATACTCTAGAGGCCGGTTCAAGGCGTTTAACGCATCGATTTGTAGGCGTGAATTAACAAGATATCCGGCAAGGAGGAGGACGAGAACCCAGAAGAGATCGACGAAGACGAAGGCGAAGGGGGTGGTGATCGCGTCTGCAGCGGAGTCGGCGAAGCCATACTGGTGGGCGACGAGGACAAAGGCGAAAACGGAGGAGGTGAACATCGACGCTTGAGGTCGTGAGGAAAAGGCGTCGCGGATGGGGGTGCCCGGGCTCACAAGCGCCTGTCCGACTCTGACGTAACGTGGAGTCTCGGCCTCGACGAGCCTGTCGTGCACGCGCATCACCTCGGAGATCTGCTTCTCCACCGTGTAAAGCGGGTTGAGGGCCGTCATGGGTTCTTGGAAGATCATGCTGATCTCGTTGCCGCGCACCCATCGCATGAATCTCTGATGGCTTCGGTGTTCCCCCC
>JAYZFV010000085.1:0-9649 GCA_036336595.1 Thermoplasmatota archaeon
CGCACGACCCAAACTACGGGTCGCTCTCTCTTTCTGAACTCCTTGGCGAGTCTGAGGTTGTTGTTGTTGGTATGTTTACCCCTGGCTCGCCTAACGCAATGAGGCAAATGACTGACTTCGAGTCAGCCAAGATAATCCTAGAACAGGAGGGAAGGCATCCAACCTTTGTCCAGATAGCAACTGGGGAGGGCCTTCAGGCGATCAACCTGAACGAGTACGCGCATACCCTCAATGGAACTTGGCCGCTCTTGATGGACGACTCGACCGTCGGACGAGCGCTTCCCAGTGGTGCTACCGATGCAGTCATCGTCATCGACCCGGCCGGCTTCATCACCGATTGGAAACCAGGCTCAATGTCCCCTGCGGAGATCCAGGATGCCGTGAACTCTGCTGCCAGCGGATCCGACAACTCCCCTCTTTCCGTCCTCTCCCTCCTACTGGGTACGGCCCTACTGCCCCTATTCGTGCTGGCAATGCCGAGTGAGAGAAGGTACGAGGCCCCCGAGGAGGCCTTAATCCCAGGTGTGGGTGGATTCATGACCATAGGGGCGGCTTCGGTAGGATTCATCGCATGGGCCCTCCCACTAGCCGCGTTGTCCGTTCTTGGATTGGGCGCATACTGGAACTTCATAGAGGCGCTTCTCGCGGCGATGCTTGTATACCATGGATATTCAATGGCAACCAAAGGCAGAATCAGGGAACTGGAGGCCATCTCAGGATTGGTGTACTCCAAGCTGCCCGAGGCTTATAGGGAGTGGAGGGCCCCCCCAAGGTTCACAGAAGACGTCTACCTAGGCTTGTGGCTTGCCTGGCTCCTCTGGCTGCGGGTCCCCTCCATGGTGCCACAAGGCGTGGGGGCTGTTGCTAGGTCTGGTATTGTAGGGATGGGCACAGCCCCCATCTTGCTGGTCGGATTCGCCGTCTGTGCGGGTTCGGCAGTCCTCATTGTGCGCACAATCGCACTCCTCCCTGGTTCGCTGTCTAGGATTCTGGGCCTTCTGAGCGTCGGAATTCGACCGAGGGCTTGGGGATTGGCCTCCGTGGTCTTTGGGTTTTGGGTCCTCACGAGCATCGTCGTCGGCCCCATAGTGTCATCGCTTTGACTCCCCCCGCGTCTCTGCGGAACCCGACCGAGAGCATCATAAGAGGGGGTTCGTTCTGTTGCCCACCCTTGGGGGTATAGTATAACCTGGTAGTACCGCGGGCTCCAGTTGCACGGGAATGACGACGAGTGGTTTTTCTGATGGTTTTGATGACCAACTGGAGCACCGACCCGTCGCAACCCGAGAGCGTGCGCAATCCGGGTGCACGCTAAGCGGAAGACACCCGCTGATCTGGGTTCAAATCCCAGTGCCCCCACCACCACGTTGCTAGGCGTTTCGCTCCGAAGCTGCAGATGAGCAGGTTGGATTGAAGGACTACAGACAGCTCGCTCGCTCGATGGATGCCAAAGTGCTCAACGCGCTCCTGTGCGCCTTCCTACTTCTTCCACTGGCTGGAAACATAGCTCCGCCAACAACGATGACGCTGGATGAACAGGGCCTGCAGTTGATAGAGGAAGGTCAAACGACTATTGTGCCAGCACAAGCACCCGTGACTTGGGGCAACCCAAGCCCATGGTGGGAATGGACCTCCTTAGACGCTGACAGGAACGGCATCCATGATTCATTGCAAACAGCCTCCGGGCCCGTCAACGTCGGCCTTTCTTACGATCGCCCAGTCACCGATTCCAATCGAGAACAACTTATCCTCCTAGGCCACGATATCCACCTCGAACTACCGGTCGTGGACGCGTTGCTGATTGGAGACATAGATGCCTCACAGATCTACGTTCTAGCTCAACTCGATGGAGTGATAATGGTCGAGCGCTATGGCTCCCTCGTCTTCTATGGCGATGTCCAGACCCCTGCGGTCAAGGCGCGAAACTCGACTGAATACCCATTGGGGGCCTGGGGCCTCGGAGTCAGCGGCCAAGGGGTTAACATCGCTCTCACCGACACCGGAGTAGACAACGAGCATCCCGGCCTCTCAAGCAAGTTCGTCGCAGGGTACGACGCCGTTTGCTACATGCACACCGACCCACAATGTCTGCTCGCGGGCGGGCGCGAGGACGACGGCTCCTTCGACCCAGATGACGGCAACCAGCACGGCACCGCGTGTATGGGAATGGCCAGCGCCACAGGTCTGGAGTCCGATGGCAGTCAGTCCAATTATTACGGCGCGGCGCCGAACGCGTCCCTCATCGATGTGCGCATAGGCACTGACGTCGGTGCAGGCCCCTTCGAGAATTACCTACTCGAGCAGGAGTTCTACGAGTCGGCCATGAACGGCCTCCAGTGGATAATCGACCACAGTGATGATTCATGGCCTGGAGTCGGTGAAGCCAACCACGGCATCGACGTCATCTCACTGTCATGGGGTATCACCAGCCATGAGAACGGAGGCTCTGACGGTACCGACATGCACAGCAGGATACTCGACGAGGCCATGTTGGCGGGCGTGACTGTTTCGAACGCCGCCGGAAACGACGGCCCCGACAACGACGGCCTATCGGGGATGAGCGCCTCCTCCCTCTCGATTACTGTCGCAGCCATCGATGACCACAACACCGTCGATCGGTCCGACGACACGATCGCATCCTATTCATCGCGCGGCGAGCGCAGGGACAACGGGGATGGTAACCCCCTGAACGAGCTCATCCCCGAGATCAGCGCCCCCGGGACCAACATCATCCAGGCTGAGGGATGCGTCACTAGTGGCGGCTGCAACAACTTCCTCGGAGGAGATGCATCTGGGAACACCTACAGTGGCAGAGGAAGCGGGACCTCGTACGCCACTCCTGCAATCAGCGGGGTTGCAGCCCTAGTCATCGAGGCGAACTCAAACCTGACTCCACTCCAGGTCAAAGAGGTCCTCAAGCAGACCGCAGAGCGGCTCGGCGAGCCTAGCGCTCCAGATGTCGATCCATACTGGAACCGGGACTTCGGTTACGGCTATGTTGATGCGCATGCCGCAGTCACTTTGGCATTGTTTCTAGCGGCCACCGACCAGACTGAGTCAATCGACACGAACCTGCAGAACCACCTTCTCAGCATCATCGACGCCAACGGCACCATCAACGTCACGGGCCATGCTTGGGGCCAGTTAGGGGGCATCGAGCGTGTCGTGTATCGCATCGACGGTGGGGACTGGCATGAGGCGACCTATTCGGCTGAGCCGGCAGAAATCGGAGCACTCACTCCATTCTTCTGGCATGTCATACTGAACCCAAACAAGCTTAGCGAGGGTGCCCACGAGATTGAGGTCAGAGCAATCTCGGGAGAGAGCAACTCATTACCTATCCTGGCGACAGTGCACGGGCTCTCCAGTGATGGTACCCCTACGTCCCTGTCGCCAATCATTATCGCAATACTCGCTATCGTCTTCATTATTTGGGGCGCATCCATAGTGCTCGTCCAAGTTAGATCAGACGAGGAGATAGACGAGATCATATCCGCCTTAAGACCCCCATCCGCCGAGGTCCTAGATGCCGAGATAGTGTCCGATGTCGAGGCCTCCAAGCCCGATTGAGAGGTCCTCCGGCCGCCTTGTTCAAATCCTAGTACATGCGTCCACAGGTCATGGTGCGATTCTCGGACCGTTCCAAAAGCATCCGCCCGACGGGCGTGCGCAGGATGTTCGACATGGCGGACGACGACGCTGTGCAGTTCGGGCTCGGCGAACCAGACTTCCAACCCCCTCCAATCGCTATCGAGGCATTCACCAAGGCCATGGAAGAAGGGAAGAACAAGTACACTTCCACAGCTGGCCTGCCCGCACTGCGCGGCAAGATATCTGAGATGTGGCACCACCGCATCCCAGATCTCGACGAGTCGAACGTTTGCATCACCATGAGCGGCACAAATGCCATCCTGGACGTCTTCCTCGCGATTGTAAGTCCCGGAGACAACGTTCTCCTTCCCGAGCCGTACTTCCCCCTCTATCCACCTGACGTCGTGATTTGCGGGGGCGAGCCTAACCTATATCCCTGCACCTTCGAAAATGGCTTCGTACCTACAGTCGAGGACCTAGAGGCTAGGGTCGACGGTCGCACTGTTGCCATCCTCTATAACTTCCCCAGCAATCCCACCGGGGGGCACATCACCGAGGGCCAGAGGGACGAACTGGTGGAGTTTGCCCGGAAACACGATCTGTGGCTCATCACCGACGAGGTCTATGACCGAATCGTCTACGATGGCCCGCATGTCTCATTCCTGGGGGCTGGCTACGACAACGTGATCATGGTCCAGTCTTTTTCCAAGACCTTCGCAATGACCGGATGGAGGATCGGTTACCTCCTATCTCCTGACCAGGGGGTGATGAAGGAGCTTACCAAGATGCAGTACTACGTGACTGCATGCAGCAACGATGCCATGCAGTACGCTGTCCTGGGGGCTCTCGTCGAGTCTCCGGACTATCCCGAGGTGATGTGCGCCGAGTTCAAGGCCCGTCGAGACCTGATATGCGAGCGCCTCAATGCCATGCCTGGAGTCTCCTGCCACGTTCCAACGGGGGCATTCTACGTTTTTCCCAAGGTTGAGATCCCCGGAATGACTAGCGAGGAAATCGCCATGAAACTTCTGGAGGGAGGTGTCCTCTGTTCCCCAGGCACCGCGTTCGGAGAAGCCGGCGAGGGCCATCTGCGATTCGCATACACCATCGGCCGCGAGGATATCTCACTAGGCATGGATCGGGTCGAGAAAGTATTGGGGGAACTAAGAGGCTGATTCATGTTCCAATTCTTTGCCGGCGCCATAGTTGGACTGGGCTGTTTCGCAATTTCGTTCTGGGTCCCTAAGTCTGGTATAATCGCGCTGACGAGCCTCCATACCGGTGTAATACTGCTCTTGTCTTCCGGTGCCGCTCTGCACTTGATCGGTCCGAATCCCATCGCCTTCGGCATCTTCCTAGGATCGGGGTGGTCGTTGTTGAACCAGTTGGTAGACGAGGCCCTTTCCGAACAGGTCTCGTTCAGTCATCATCAAAAAGGCTGAACGGTAGGTCGATCATCCTGCTACTTCCCCCCTTCTCCCCGGCTTCGGCCTCATCCTCCTCTTGGTCGCCATCTCCCACATTTCCGTCCGAGATCTCCGGAATGCCCTCCAACGTGGATGCGCCCTCCTCGCTCGGAGCCTCGAGCTGCATTCCCCTTAGGGACTCCAGACTCTCCTCCTGGCCCATCATCCATACCGGCATGGACTTGGCCCCCCCCAATACAGAAATCGTGGTGAAAGTCGCCATCGGAAGGACGGAAATCGCCACTATGTAATCTAGGATTGCGGTTTCGGGGACCTCTGCTTCGGGTGCAACGGCCTGCAGGAGGATCTTCTCCAGCTGCATCTCGTGCCACTGGGAGTAATCCACGTTCAGCCATGAGAGGGTAACCATGAGTACTATTCTGGCAACAATCCAATAGAGGAATATTGGTAGTATCCATGACAATTTGGACACACGCCAAATCACATTCCTGAACATTGCTGCGATTCCCACCAAATGCCATGAGATTGCGGGGTGGACCCTCACTGAAATCCACAGGGCGATGATGTAGCCTGCCATGCCGAGCTCGAAGGCTGTGTTCGGCTTGATCATCGTCTCGGGAACCCCCTCTATGATTGCCAGAGGCACAGCGATGAGTATGGCCTGCATGGGCACGGCAAGCAGCTGGAGGCCACCGTGAATGGCCATGAGGTCGTGTTCCCCCTCCCCGCTCTTATGGTGTACCAGCCTCGCCATCTTCCCGTAGGGACTGGCGGACAGGGAGAGTCTGGCCCTGTCTACCAGCTCCGGGTCGTTCCTCATCCTACTTAGTCCAAGGAACGGCAGCAATCCTCCTTGGTTGGAGACGAAGAATGGCCTGTATCCGCCAATAACGAGGGCCAGGGCGATCGAGATCAAGCCATAAGACAGCCCGGCGATGAGGATCCAGTGAAACAGCCCAGTTCGAATCCCGATGGTTGAATTCTGGTAATCTATGTCCGGGAGGTAGGTCAAGGAGAACAGGATGATGGGGGCCAGGGTGACTTGGCCCACAACTATGGACGCGAGCAGCAGCCTCTTCAGAAGGATTGCCCGGTTAACCATGTTGGCACGCCTCAACATGGAACCATAAGCCCTTCATTGGGGGGTGGTGGGGATTCCGCAGTTATCTCGTGTATCTTCGCAGGCCGTCTCCTCTCCAGACACCGCCGAACTTTACTCCCATACCTTCTTACACGGAAGATTTTCGCAATTTGATACCCATGAGAACCGCCTCTGCATTCTCACTCGTCTCACTGCTCCTCATGATGAGCCTATCCCATCTCGCCCTCGTTGTTCCCGTTGAAGAAGAAAGAGCCTACGCAGTTGCCCCGAAGAGCAACCCTGTGGATTTCGAGGTCACTGGAATCGAGCTCGGGAACAGCACTCTGTCAGCGAGGCAATGGGCACAACCTGACTCGAGCACAATCGAGTACATGACCAAGGGCGAGATAATTCAGATTAACGTGACCTTCAATCAGGGTGGCGTCGACCCCTCCCCCATTACCGCTGACGCCACCCTCGAGATCTGGCACCCCATTGGCATTGTGATCAAGGAATGGAATTTCAACATCACCCTCTCTGCCGGCCAGTCCGTGAGGGAGACCTTCATCTGGAACCCATCTACAGCCCACAGCTCGCTGAATGATGACGGTTGGTTGGGTGGGGGCGTGACCATCAGAGGGACAGTCGATGCTGGAATTGGGATAGACGGGGACGACTCGAACGACCTCTTAGAGAGAGATGTGCCTATCGCTCTGTGGTTCGATGCCATGGAGAACGGCTTTTGTGACGACGAGGGCTTCGAGGGCAAGTTCTGCACGAACAACCCGGTAGGCTTTGGGAGGCCTACTTGGTACGCGGCGGGATACGAACTCGACGGGTATTCCGCAGATAACGACTTCCCGACAGGGACATGGAGGATGGAGAACACCTCTAGCGAGACCGGGGAATGGCACTGGAAGGTCTCGGGAGCCAATGACAACTACGCCTCTAACCGCTTCGACAGGCTCCGTTGGGCCTGGCAGAGGTACAACAGCCAGGACGGCTGCGCGGATGGGGTCTGGGGAGACGGATACAGTCACGGCCTTGGCTATGGCGAGTACGACTCCACCGTGTCGTCGATCCACGGCTCCAACCTCTGCTTGGTCAAGCTCCAGAGCCCACTGTTGTACTCCATACAGATCGCAACCGATGCTTGGGGCGATATGGCTGCCGGTGACACGATAATGCTGGAGACAAACTCCGGACAGAGCCTGGAGTACCTCAACTACACCGCCCAGAACTTGTCCACGACAGAGGGAGACTGGACCCGGTTGGTCTGGAACGCCACAGGCCTCCACCCAGCAGAGGGATTCTCCGTGTCCCTACTATTCCAATCCGACTCCTCCTTTGCGAACGAGGGCATCCACCTCGATTCCTTCATTGTATTCGCAATCGAGCGCTACCCTGAGTACACCCTCGATGCCCAGTGCTCCTTCCCCGACAATTACGGGGGCACCATGGTCTACGACCCCGACTCGGAGGGTGGCAATACCGTCCTAGTCGAGGCTGCTGACCCCAATCCCCCCTCGATCCACTGCCACATATTCAACAGGGGCTACATCGACATCACCCTGTGGTTCTACACGGAGGTCTCCAACAGGTCCTGGATGTTCGGCTATCCGCTTCGAATCGACTCGAACAACATCATCGATCATGACAATTTCGTCAAGTCCAACGTCATCAAAGCCAGGACCCACACCGATACCTGGTTCAATCTCTCCATACCCGATGGTGCTGATGTCCAGGATCTGGTGTGGTATGCCTGGATAAACGACGGAGTCCTCAACAACACGAACAAGTACGAGATCATCCTCCCTGTCAGTGTCGAATCGACCTACAGAATGACGCTAAAGCAGAAGACTCTGGCCAACCCAGCTGCGTCAATCCTGCCAGGTGGTAAGGCGAACATCACGATGGACCTGAAGAACACGGGCAACCAATACTCATCTTGGAACTTGGGCGGCATGTTCTCCGATAGCCGCTTCACCTCCGAGAACGTCAAGTGGTACGAGGTAGGGGGGGACGAGATCTCCATCCTGAACCTGACCCCCGTGGAGGAGATTTCCCTGAACGCCGAAGTCACAATCCCCTCAGGCATGGACCCCGGGACATATCCCCTCGAACTATTGGTCAATCCGCGTCTTCCGAATACCCACCAAGCCTCTTCGGTATTGCAGATTGAGGTCCCCGTGTACCACGATCTGGCGATCGCTCCTGTCAAGAACGCAATGCTCGCGCCCGCTAACGGTGAGCAGAACAACATCCAGGTCTTCCTCTTCAACTACGGCAATACGGAGGAGACCTTCGACATCAGGATAGACACTGACAACTGGCGCTTGCTCGCCGACGTCAGCTCCCATACGGTGACTATGGAGGCCAACGGGGGGCAGACTACAGTCTCGTTGCTACTCCCGATGCCCAAGGGGGTGGCGAACGGCACATACAGGGTCACCATTGTCGCCACCAGCCAATCCGATCAGACATACCAGTCTACGGCCAACTTCTACCTGACTGTTCCCGTGACCAACCTAGTGGAAGTAGAGGATCGGGACCTGTCCGAAGAGGTCTTTGCTGCTGGAACTGACGCTAGGACCCTGAAGTGGGAGATCTGGAACACCGGCAACGTCGATGACGCCTTCACCATCGACCTGTCATTCGCGTCAGACGTCTCTGCCTTCGCATCCGGCCTTTCTGGGGGCAGGACCCCCTACATCGCGCCCGGCTCCTCGTACAACCTGAGCGTGAGCTACTCTTTCGATCCCGGCGTTGACGGCGCACGAGTCATCACGTTGCGAGCTACTAGCGTAGAATCGGGACTCTATAGCGAGGGTGAAGCCAAGTTCGATGTCGGTACCGTCGGATACCTCCTGGCTCTTCCCCCCCCGTCCTCTTCCGATGCGATGCTCATTGCTGAGTCAGGAGACGACTATTCCCTAGTTTACTCCGTCCGTAGCGCCCATCCAGAGCTAGATCAACAAATCAGGGCGGAGGTCGAACTGGGAAACCAATGGACCATCTATAGCGCCAGAATCGCCGAAGAAGACAGGAACTTCGTACTGAAGGCCGGCGAGAGCAGGAACGTGACCATACACTTGGACGTCAGGGAGGAAAACTTGGAAAACCTACAGGAAAACTTGGTCTCATTCAACGTTACTCTGCTGGTTATCAGCGAATTGGACACCATCAGCAAGACAACCCAGATCTCATTGGTCAAGCCAGTGCCGATCCAAGAAGGGCCCGACGTCGAAGAGGTCGCGTGGCAGGGCGCGAACTACATCTTGATTGCCGTCGGCCTCGGTATCATTATCGCAGTACTGGCCGTGACTTTCAGGGTCTTTCGGAGCGCTAGGTCTCCTTTGGAGGAGGTGTCCACGCTTGGCGATTACAAGATGACGGTCGATGGCTGGGACGGAACGAAATTCGAGGAGGATCAACTGCCATCGGCAGACGACATCGCAAATTCGATGTACGGTGGCTCCAAGGAGCTTTTCGAACAGCCACCCCCCATCGCACCGACCGCTGACGAACCCCCCGCGCCTCCACCTGATGA
>JAYZFV010000086.1:0-4154 GCA_036336595.1 Thermoplasmatota archaeon
GGCGAACAATCTCGCCGCTCGGGATAGCCTTCGCGTCGATTGGAGGCCAAGCGGGGAACTGTCCCTGTCCCCACTGGATGTCGTGGAGGAGCAGAGGACGCTAATTTCCCTAGATTTAGACGGCCTGCCTAAGGGTGCTCTGTACGACCACCTCATGGGTGCGTACATCTCAGGCGCCTTGGAAATAATCGTGCAACGCGAACGCCCGTTGAACCGCAAGGTCCGCAGTGAGATACGACGGTTCCTACGCTCGACCCGCGGTTTCGAGATTGGGGAACAATCTGACTACAGCGCTCGTCTGGTCAGCCTCCTCAATGCCGGTGAGCTGCCCTTGCAAGCGAGCCTCAACCGGATGTACCTGCTCCTGTCCTCCCTGGTGCGCGACATCGTGGATGTGCTTGGCGGAGGAGATGAGGAGATGATAGCAGATCACGAGGAGCGTGAGAGGGAGGTAGACGGACTGCAGTATCTGATCGATAGGCAGGTCGGGTCAATGCTGGATTCCCCTCATATCGTCAAATCCCTAGCCCTAAACCGCAAGCAGGGGGTCGAGCATGCCAATCTGGCACGCTCCCTCGAGCGGATGATGGACCACGCGAACCAGTTGGCCAAGATGACTCTTGAGACCGATCCCCGGCCCCACCTCGACCCGGGGGAGCTGCCCCTTGTCTCATTGCCGATCTGGATGGAATCCATCAAATCGCTCATGATCAACCTGAGGATCAGAGATTCGCACGAGATAGAGGCCGCCCGCAACTCCCTCAAGGATGCCCAACTGGATCTGGAAAGGCACGAGGAGAGCCTCTGGACGGGCAAGGGCAAGGCCACGCCGCTCCTGTTCGAGGACAGGATATCCGAGTCCACACGCCGCCTATGCGCCTATGCGAGGGATTTTGGCGAAATCCTGCTCAATATGATTGCATACGACTCCATTCTGAGGAACTGAGATGGCTACACCCTAATACGTCGCGGCGGGTGCGCCTGCCCGCGCTTAGTTCGGATACTGGGTGGTAATGGGTGATAAATTGGCGAAAAAGGGCATACTGATAGCCGTCGAGGGAATGGATGGCTCGGGCAAGAGCACTCAGGCCAAGCTGCTCTACCACTGGCTGCGCGCAAAGGGGCTCCCGGTGTACCACACCGAGTGGAATTCCAGCACTATCGTCAAGGAGGCCACCAAGTTGGGCAAGACCACTCGCAGGCTGCTACCGATTACCTTCCACCTGATTCACGCCGCTGACTTCGCCGACAGGTGGGCGCGGCAGATCGAGCCGGTCCTCGAGATCGACGGAATCGTGATCTGCGACCGCTACAAGTACACGGCTATGGCCAGAGATGGCTCCCGGGATGTTCCGTCCGAGGTCATAGAGGCAACCTACGCATTCGCCCGAGAGCCCGACCTGACTCTGTACTTCGACGTCCCAGTCGACGTCAGCTTCGACCGCATTGCGAAGGGCAGGCCCAAGCTGAAGTACTACGAGGCCGGGATGGACATGGGCTGGACGACCGACCGGCTAGATTCCTACAAGATCTTCCAGGGCAAGGTCTCGGACATCTACTCGGGCCTGGTGGATCAGGGTCGGATGGTCGGCTTGGACGCCCAAGGCACCGTAGCCGAGGTACAGTCCAGAGTCAGGGAGGCATTCCAGCAGCACATCGACCTCTCCAAGGTGCAAACCATAGACCAGTCAGACCGGCTGGCCCAGAACCTCAGCGAGTCCGATATCGACTGGCTTACCTACGCTGGAGGGGAGGAGGGAAAATGAGCCGCTCTGGCAAGCTCATCGTCATCGAGGGTCCCGACCACGTGGGCAGGACCCTGCACGCCCGACTGCTGTCTGCTAGGCTGAAGGCCCATGGCATCGCGACTCACACGATTGGACTGGCGAGGTCCCAACTCATGGGGCTCCTGGTCAAGTCCCGCACGGCAGACATCCACCAACTGAACTGGAGAACCCGCTCCCTGCTCTACGCAACAGACCTCCACGACCAGATCAAGCACGAGGCCGAACCACTCCTGGATGCGGGCTTCGTCGTCATAGCCGACCGCTACACCCTGACCCCCAGGTTACGAGAGGAGGTGCGCGGCGGTGACGGGGAGTGGATAGAATCCCTATACTCGAACGTACCCTCCCCAGACGCCCTCGTCATCCTACACGCCGGTCCGCGCCGCCTGCTGAACCGGATAATGTTCGGCGAGAGGCTGGAGGCGCTGAACCACTTCGAGGCCGGGATGGACCTGGCCCTCTCGCCATCCATCACGTCATCCTTCCTAAGGTACCAGAAGACGATGCGACAGGCATTCCAGGCCGCAGGAGGGAAGGCAGGCGCGACCCTCATCCCCACGCGTCTGACTGTTGAGCAGGTGCATGACAAGATATGGGAGTCGGTACGGCCAGTAGTCAGCGAGATGCTCCAGCCCATCGAGGGGCTCTAGTCCATCAGCCCGGCCACGAACTCCGGCTGCGTGAGGTAGACGAGCAGGCCGATACCGGCGAACATCATCATCCAAGCTCCCGTGGCCTTAACCATCGCAGTCGACCTGCGCAGGAAGTCGAGCGTGGCCTGCTTCCCCAGTCCAACCAGCACGGTCACGGCTACCATGAGAAACGAGACGGAGAGCATCAGGCCGGACATCCCCGTCACGAACGCCCCCTCCCCAACCACTGCCAGCCAGGCGACGAATGGGAAAACAGCGGCAGCGGTGCAGTCCACGGAGGCAGCGCTGTACCCTATGCCCCACAGGTACATGTTGCGGCGCGGGGTGAACCGGTCATCCACCTCGGTGGTCTGGTAGCGATCCAGAACGCGCTGTACCCAAGCCAGGACGTGCGAGGTCCATCCGAGCAGCATCAGCGCACCGAGGACCAATAGCAGCCACGCTATCGCCACGGCGATGCTGTGCAGTGCGCCCGAGAGGTCGACTACTCCGCCCAGTCCGAAGATGATAGCGCCAATCACAGCGAAGAACGTCAGTTGCCCTAGGGCAGCGAAGCCACCGACCTCCACCACGCTCGGCATGCTTCCCTCAATCTTGCCCGCCTCCCGCAGCTCGTCCTCCCTCATGCCTAGGCTCAGGCAGTAGCTGATGTAGGAGGGCAGAACGGGGAAGGCGCAGGGGGAGAAGTAGACCAGGACGCCTAGGAAAAGTCCGACGAAGAAAACCCCACTCCTCGACCTGTCCGCCTTCTCGACTCCGAACCTCAGGTCGTCGGCCATGCCCGCGTTGGCGCTCCGTATCGCACCGTCGAAGGACGACCAGCCATCGAGCGGGGTCCCTGTGCCCTCCTTGGCCACCACGTACCCTTCGTGGTCGATCACCAGAGCTAGCGGCAGGTTCTGCGCGGAGTAGTGCTCGGTGAGATCGCCCCTTCCGCCGTCCGCGAGGATGACAGAGTCAGATGCCCCGTTCACGACCGGCCAGCGCATGTGCCTCTCTGAGGCGGGGTCGCCGAAGGTCTGGTTGATGCGCTCGAATGACTCGTAGCTGTACCACGAGCCGATGGACAACACGACCACCGGATATGCCCCCTCGAGCACCCCCCAATCGTCTATTTGGGCGTCGATGTGCTCCTGAACGTAGTGGCAATTGCCACAATCGACCGCCATGAAATCGAGCACCACTACGCTTCCTCGTAGGTCCGACAGCCTGACCATCCCGTCCGGGCCCGCAACCGCATCGTCGATGCCCTCCCTGTTCATCGAGACGGCCTCGAAGTCAGGGACCTGCTCGACTTGGTCCGAGACCCCGTAGAGCGACGAGGAAAGGCCGAATACGCTCAGGGAGGAGTAGGCGATGATGCAGAACAGCACCACGCCGATACCGAAGGCCTGCCAGGTCGCCCGCTCGCGAAGGACCTCGAGATCCAACCTACTTTCCACGAGCCGTCGAAATCGACCGGACTTTTGACTCCGGCGGGGGTTCTGCTCGCTTACCTCGTCATCACGCTTATGCCGTGGTCGCGGCTCGCAAGCAGGCCGGGCTCGTGGTCTAGGGGTTATGACGTCGCCTTCACACGGCGAAGATCACCGGTTCAAATCCGGTCGGGCCCACCAATCAACCAACGACGTCCTCGAGCAAGGACGATGCGCCGATTCTCAGGCGCTGCGGTCCATCCAAGGAGGGATCCTGCCCTGTTACGATTCCAATCAGT
>JAYZFV010000087.1:0-16388 GCA_036336595.1 Thermoplasmatota archaeon
GGACGAGCGTGGTAGGTACGCGCTCGCACCTGCCACTGGGGAGAAGTCGAGACCGGGCCACCAGTACGAGTACAAGAGGTACTCGCCGACCTTCGGCTGGCGCTACTCCGAGGAGAAGACCCGGGACCTGGATGAGCAGGGATTGATCCACTTCGGTAAGAACAAGCCGTATAAGAAAATCTACCTGCACGAGTCCAAAGGTCCCCCTGTCCAGAACTTCTGGAATGACATCTACAACCTCACTCGAACAGAACGAAACAAGCGAAACTACCCAACTCAGAAACCGGTCAAGATGCTCGAGCGCATAGTTCGCACCTCATGCTTCCCAGGGGGAAGGGTGCTGGATCCGTTCTGCGGCAGCGGGACGACTGCCATTGCAACGTTCAACGTCGGCGGTGGCAGGTCATGCGATACCTACGATGTGAGTGAGGATGCACTTGGGATCGCAAGGCTTGCCTTGGGTGAATTGGGCATCATAGAACTGCTCACTGCTCAGACGTGAGGATTTTCAGCCGATCCGAAACCTCGGAAAATCACGACATTCATATACCGTCGAGAGCACTGTACTATGCCTGCCCGGAGCGACCGCCTGACAACCCCTAATCAGAACTCCTAGCGGGGCTGAACGGTTGTCTTGGAAGCATCTGGAATAGTGGGCATTTGTATTATCGTGGAGTGGTGTCATGACCAAGAAAACAAAGATTCACTCGGTGTGGGCACTCACTCTTCTGAGGCACGGCGCTCAAGGTTCGGTCGATGACGTGGAAGAAGCCCTGTTCAACTTCGGGAGGAGTTCAGAAGAGCTCGAGGATTCGCCAGCCCTCAGGATACCCAGCGGACTGGTGACCTTGCTGCGCCACTCGGACATAGAGAGCCAGGCTCTGGAGGCGGGCTTCGTGGTTGAGATGTGCAGGACTGAGCAAACCGGTTCAGACTGGGCTCCTTTCACCATAGCACTGACAGGGGTCTTTTCCTTCCGGGGAAAGTGGGGCTTCAGAAGGCCAAGATCGCTGTATGTTGGACCGTTTGACGGGTGTTCGATGGAGTTCGTGGACCTGTCCAGCCCCTGCGACCCCCGGGACATGCCAACCCGCATCTGGGCCAGGGTGTTGGAGCTCCCGATAGAGACCGTAGCTTGGGCTTTCGGCAACGGAGTCCTAGACGAGGGGGAGGATGAGGGACAACTCACCTTGACTAAGTGGATAGAGATTCCCCGCCCCCCCTCCAGCACCGATTCCGATGGACAACTGGCCCTGCCCGGCCCCTCCACTCACATTTACGAGTTCTCTGATTGATTAATTCGCAATTGATATCCAGTTAGTTGCATACTAAGTCATAATGGATCGTAAGACCATACCAGAGTCGGTTACCATCGATTCGAATGTGAGGATTGCTTTGGTCAACCAGGCATTCGTCCCACCGGGGGCGGAGATAGGGGACACCGGGGCACATCTTCCTGGACTCGGCCTTCTAATGCTGGCTTCTACGATTTCAGAAGTTAGGCCTGACTTAACAAAACAGATTCGATACTTCGATGAGGAATTATTGGGTACTGAGGGTTGCTTAAACAGTGTTTCAGATTGGGTTTCAGAGGCAAGCACCGGTTTGGTTTTCATAACAACATACACCCTCACGCATCATCGCCAGAAGGAGTTCACCGAAAAAATACGTAAACCTGGAACTCTAATCTTCTCTGGCGGTCCTCATGTGACGCTACATCCTGAAACGAGCAATGCCGATATCATCATTCGGGGCGAGGGGGTTAGTGCAATGCGGCACCTGTTCTCGAAGGACCGGTGGACAGCCGGAGAACTAATGCGAACACCAGGCGCATGTTTCAGCTACAGGTCAGGTAACCAGACGCTGCGCCATTTTTCACCTCCTCAGAGAATACTTGCTCCGGACGAATGGCCAAGGCCATCATTCTCCTACGATTTGATTCCCTCTGACGTACGTCACAGAGCTTCCGATAAGAGGGACATGAACGGACTTGAACCGATGTCGATTATACTGAGTAAAGGATGCCCTGAAGCCTGCCACTTCTGCTCTTCCGGTGCGCAGAATGGAAGATGGGCTCCAAGGTCCGTCTCTCGCTTCAAGGAGGATTTATCGTTCCTTATTTCCAATCGGAAAGTTGAGGCCATAGAATTCCACGATGATGACTTTCTTGCCCACCCAGAGTTAGAATCAGTTTTCGAGATAATGTTGGAAATCGGCATCCCGTGGAATTGCTACGGCAGGGTCGATCACTTCGTGGATAATGGTAGATCATTGGCTGAAAGACTGTATGCCAGCGGTTGCAGAAGAATCTTCCTAGGTCTCGAATCAATGAGCGAATCTAAACTAGAATTCTTCAATAAAAGAGCGGAAACGTGGATGAATGAACACGCAGTAACCTGCTGTGCGGAAGCAGGGATTGAGGTTGCCGCTGGATGGATCATTGGAGCACCGGATGACACTCGTGAGAGCCTAGAAGAGGAGTTGGAAAGTTTCCTCTGTTTGCCGCTGTACTCATTGGACGTGAACATCCTCTCACTAAATCCTGGAGCGGTTCTTACCAAGAGAGTATTGAATGGAGGAATATCCCTTCCCTTACAAGGACCTGAACGGGAAAATTCAGATTTGCTAGAGTCAAACCACTTGCTCCCAAACCCTCAGAAATACGGATCCCAGGAACCGTGGGGACAGCCAACTATTTGCAAAGCGATCGACAAACCAGGATTGAACGAATTAGCTTCCCGATTCAGAGACGAAATCGAGTTTGGCAGTAGGGACAAAGATGCTTTACTCAGTTTATAACCTGTCAGAACCATATTAGTCAACTAGAACAATATCCGACCCATGCGCTCTTCGATGCGTTACCCGCCTCACAGGCACGATGCCATCACAATGAGGAGCTGTGAGGCTGGAGGGAAATGCGACTTCGCCAGTAACAATGAGGGGGAACAGGAATGCGAGAAGTGCGGTTACATCAAGACTTTGAACATCGAGGAAAACCGGGCTTCCGCTCAGATACCGGATGGAGCAGCGGGGCCATCAACAAGTCCGAAAAAGGACTACATCGGAGCTCCCTTGAGCAAGTCAGGGAAGAGAATTTCCAGGTTGACCAAATACTACGACCGCAGAGAAGACAGGACCGCGATGCAGAAGAGAGCGGAACTAATCATAGAGAGAATTCACACCGACCCGTCACTTGTGAAACTGAGGAAGGAGACCCTGAAAAAAGTCCTGGAGAAGAAGAGAGAGTTGATGCTGAAGAAGGCAAACATCCCCTTGGCACCTTCCGGGAGGGGGGAGGAGGCAAACGCCGTCAGCATTGCATTCGCAGTGGAGGCGCTTCACAGGAAAATGAGCCTAGGCCCCGGGGCAGGAGGGGTTTCAGAGATGATTGAGCTGATGAGAAAAATCCTCCCGAACACGGAGTACCCTGACCTGTTGGACCGTGTTGGAGAGGACAACATAAGGAGATACCTCTCGAGGGATATCAGATTGGCCGGAAGGCTAGTCGACTTCAGGGCCGGAGACCCCAACCGGGCTCTTTTCCAGACTTTCCAGACTTCTCTGAGAGAGGGATACAGGTATGCTGTGATTGAGTCCGGCCTGGAGGAGAGCAGCAACGGCGAATGGGACGATTTCATGAACTGGTACGAATCTCAAGACACATCTGAAATTGTCACGAAGATTCCCGCTGCCCAGTCCGCTCAGGATAACACGGTCACCGAGTTACTGTACAAGTTTCTAGACTGCACAAGGCCCGAACTTCTGGAGGCCCTCGGACAACCCCGGAAGAAGAGGACCGACTCGGGAATGAAGCCAGCAGCCGGGCTGTGCGAGATGTGGGCCAAAGGCAGAAGCGGTTATGTTGATTGAGGGGGGCGCGTTAACGTGAGCAGGACTATTGTGCACAGGGTGGTGTTCTATGACCTGCTCTCGAACCCGGAGCGAGAACGGCAGATCGACGCAAACAGGGATGACGGCGAACCGCCCAGGCCCTCCACACACCTATCCATCCCAATCGTCCCCGGGCTAGAGTCTGTTTGGGCGCCCAACGGCTACGGGAAGACGTTCGCGATGTTGCTGCTCGAGAGGCTCAGGTTCCCTTCCGGCGAGAGCGACGCCAGCGTTTCCAGGCCCCAGTACTGGCTCGGGCAGTTCCTCAAGGAGGCATACCAGATGGTCAGAGAGCCGTCGTCCTTGATATCCAGAAAGGGGTTTCTGGAGGCCGATGTGATAACAGCTGACAGGCTATCCAACTGGAGAGCGGACAATTCGCAGAGGATGATCCCATTCTCAAGGATGATGATCAGGTTCGTCACCCTCTCCGATGATGACGAGGTAGAGGGTGTTGAGGACCTCCACCTAGAACCCAACTGGGAGGCCGGCGCTGGGGGGGCCGATACTCCTACTTCGACTTACTTGTACGAGACACGAGCCGGTGAATGGAACGGGCAAAGTCCGCATTCTGAGATCAGAGATTGGGAACTCCCCCTCCTCTTGGGGGCTACCCCGGAGATGTCTGTACCAGAAGAGTTCTTCCCCTCCCCTGAGATTGTCGGTTTCTTCGCCCGCACGCTCCAGAACCTGGAAGAACTGAACATGTCATCTGACTTAGACTTCGAAGACTCCAATCACGGCACCACAGAGTGTAACCCACCTGCAGAGCACCTAAACCCCTCAAATCCCCCGGAAGGCTTCTTCATCTCAAGGACCCACGAGCTACTCGAAACTCTCAGGTGCCTGCGCGTCAAGTACGTGGAGGTGCCTAAGGTCTGTCATGGGGCAGGATCAGATTCTCTGGACGAGTGCCAGAAACTAATTTCCGGGTTGATTTCTGTGTATGGCGATTTCGACAGGCGCGCAGACGGTGAAAAAACAGTACCAATCAAAATTAATTGGGTCAGGTCCTTTGAGGAACGGCACAGAAACCATAATCTTGGATTCGAAGTCGACTTCGACCATCCGGCTTTCAAACAGATCAGGAGGATCTTCGAGAATATCAATGCCGTACTGGGGGGCGACGAGAACGATCCTTGGTCCAGGGAGGTTGTTCCAGGTACAATAGACAAGCCGATGGTTTTCCGAAGGACGTTGACGCAGGACGTCATCGATCCCGAAACCCTTTCTTTCGGCCAGCGCTCAGCGATAGTCACCGAGTGCTGGCTAGGTTTCCTCGAGTCCGAATCTCAACAGGCCACCGAGTACGACCTCAACACCCCTGACGAAGTTAGGTATTGTCTAATCCTAGACGAGCCCGAGAGCGGGAGAGGGGAGGAGTGGACCAGGAAGTTGATAGAGAGGCTAATCGAAAGCGCCGAGGGACTCTCAGCAGTCCCAGACCGCTCACTGATTGTCCTATCTCATAGACATCTGGTACTGTCCTCGATAGTCCCAGGGGGGAAGTTCCACTTGATGCAGCCATACGACGAGACTCTTGCCGAAATCTACTCGGAAGACTGAGGGTGCAACCCATGAAGTTGTATGTCTCGTTCGAGGATGAATCCGCACTCAATCCAGAAATGGCTGGGTATCGTGCTCACATTATCAATTACCTCGAGCAACTCTTACCAGATGACGAAATCATAGGAAGAGCCGGATGCACACGTGCAGAGAGCTACAAGGTCTGGCCACCGGAATCGGTAACAATTTGTCGTGGCGGCTCGAAGACATGGAAACTCTCTAGAGGAGCTTTAGCTCTTGCAAATAGCCCCAAGTTGCCATTGCAGTCCTCCTGGGCCACTGACGACATTCCAGTAATGGTGATCGACTCGGACGGCACAGATTCTTCAGCAATTCTGGATTATATCGGTGAGGTCGTCGAAGGAACCAGAAACACTACGGGAGACACTATTCAGATGGGGGGCCTGGAGAAGTGGCTGTATTTCTTCACAGGCCCAGAATCACGTTATGCGGGTAAGTTCGGAGTGCTGGTGCAGACTCCAAACCTCGAAGGTGCAGATTTCGAAGGATTTTCAGATCCCCTGTCAACTAAGCAGGAAGATAGGGGCAGTAAGAACACCAAACTGGCATTCATCGCCAAGACGCCAAAGCTGCTTGGGTATCCCAGACCGAAACCGAGACTGAGCGGCGAAATCCAGAAAAGATTCCTCTCTAGCATGGACGGGGCTCGAAAGTTGTTCGATCTACTGAAGCAGGTTGACGCCATCTCGGTCCCGGATCCGAAACCATTCGTCGAATACGTCAACTCGCCCCGAGTTGGAACCCGAGAAATGGTGTCTTCCTGCTACTTGGCAAAATCTGACCGTAATGGGAATAGACGGAGCTTCTCTTCCCTGCTAAGGAAAACGACAACCGATTACGGCAGGCTGCATCTTGAGTTCAGGATGTTCTCAAGTCCCTGATTGTCTTTTCTTCCAAGCCCTGAGGGCCCTCTGTTGTTCTTCGTCGAGACCGCCGAGCAGAGCATCGAACTCTGATTCCGAATCATCCTCTGAATCATCATTTTCCCTGAGGAGGGTCCGTGCCATACGGTCGAGACTCCCGGGCGCCTTTTCCAACAACAGGAAAAACCGGTCAGTGAACTCCTTTAGAGACGAAGAATCCCATTCCCCAACCGACCTATGGAGGTCACACAGCTCGAGCATCCAAGAGTCCCCTTCGTCCGCAAGCATGGCTACCAAATCATCCCGGGAATAGTCAATCAGGGTGTCCTCTCGGTATTCCTTGACACCAAATCTGTGTTCTATCGGCGAGGCCAATTCGGTATCATCAACCATTGCTCCAGTATCCTTGGGGGAGAACCACTGGGCCCCGACAAGCCATTTGTTATCGTTGAGTTTCACCTCTTCTGCGAGTAGGATGTAGGGCAGGAGCCTCCTTGTCGACTCGATTATGTCGGCTGGTCTAAGTAGCGCCTGCTTGAGATCTCTCTTGCTCAATGTGGATTCAGTGCCCGCTTTCGGCTCGAGATGCAGGAGGATCTGTTCCAAGGTTGAATCCTCGAGCAACCTGAGGGCAGACTTGCGTCCGATCGGGGACGGCTCGGTCGGCTTTATCTTGCTATCCCCCCGATCCAAGCGAAGAGTCATCATACTCATCAGAGGAGCTCTTTGCCCTCTGCCCCTGACCTCGTGCTTGTCGGGACTCGCCTTGGCCGCCCACCTGCGATTGACTTGGACGTGGTCCATGTAGGCCCCGCACCTTTCCAGGATGGCATCGTGGAGTCCGAGTGAAACGGCCTCTGATATCTTGGTGGAATCAGCACCTTTGGCCGCATTCTTGGAATTGTGAATTGCCAGACACACGGATAACACCGCCGCCTCCCTGTAAGAGCCAGATAGGCGGAATCTCCAATGAATGTCTTTCATCTTGGATATGCTCAGTCCAGATGCAACGTCACTGTAGGCAATAATGCCGGGGGAGGTGTTTGAGAATTGGTGGGGTTTACCGCCCAAGTCAGTAGAGGGCCAAGGGACCCTCGCCTCTCTGGGTACCGGGCCTTGGCCCATGGGCCATACGTTCTCCCTCCACATCCCTCTGGTACGCATCAGGCCCCTGACTATTTTCCTCTTCTTTGCGTACCTGCTACGAACCCTAGCCGTATCATTGTCCCCAAAGGTCGACAAATTCCAGAAGTTATGCCCTTCCCTGTAATACATAGACAAGTCTGGTGCGTTCTCACTCGCGTTCAAGGCCTCCTTGGTAGCCCGTAGTATCAAACGAGGATCCTTCCTTTCCCGCTTGTCAGCAGCATGCAGGTACATCAGGTACTCTAGAGCAGGATGCCAGAGCAGGTTCGATGCCCCCCCGCTCGTGACGGAGTCTTCGTAAACCTCCTGAAGAAAACCATCCATCCTCCTACCAGTCGACTCCCTCAATGCATCGTTGAACAACTTGATCTCCCCGCTTTTACCATCGAGTCCGTAACGCCCTGTGGAAATCTTCTTCAGGATGTCAACTGTCTTCTCAACATCTCGATTCTTCCATCCGTCGTTCCATGTCCTGCTAAGCGACTTGCCAAACCACTCCTGGTAGATGTCATCGCGTATCGAAGAATATCCTGTCGAGCGGCGAATAATCGAAATTAGAGCTAAGGCGATTGTAGATGTGTTCCCCACTTTCCAACCTGTTCGGGAGGCGATTTGATCCAGGTTGTCATCCAGAAGCCATTGTCTTAGTCTCAGAGCCCTTCTCTCGCGCGGGGGGGCAGTGACCTCACTAGGGAGCCGAGCAGTCCGTGGACCGCCCCTTCTCCCACGCTTCCTCCTAACCGTTCTGGATTCCGGCGCTCCAGACATGTCTCTTTCCATGGCTTCGAACAGGCCGGAGATACGTCTCGATAGGACACCAGCCCGGATCTCTCCCGCCACATACTTGTTGATCACCGTCAGAGTAGGGAGTAGTCTATTCTGCGCCCAGACCAAAACATCGGACCCTCCCCCTAGTTGGGCAAACTCACTCAAAGTGCATTCTACAATCTGTTGCTCTAGCCATTTCCCGTCACTCTTGATGAACTCGGCAAATCGGTCTTCTTGCAATGCCTCCTTTACCAGTAGGATCCTTTCGGTACCAAAGTCATTCTGTAGCCAATCCCTGAACATCCGATGCAAGACGCCCCTCTTTTTCGAATCATACATCCAATGCTCGAAGGCCTCGACGAATCTAGGGCCAGGAGAGTCTCCTGCAAGACAGTTTAGCAACCAATCAGCTATCTGCTCTCTCCGGTCTGTGGTTTTACACTCAGGGCTATCTATCAGCCCCCACAGTTTCCGCGGCTCCCTGGCTGCATAAATGTACCACTTCAGTCTGAGAATGTTCTTCTTGTCACCGGGTTTTGTCCGCTTCCCGGCAGCTTCGACGATTTGTATTAGTTGCGAGTAATGGGTGGACCAAGCGTTGGCTTGTACCATGTCGCTAAACATCCATCCGGGAGGAACGGTGACTCCTACCGTGCAATCCTCTCTTTTGGGGGCCTTGTATTGCTCACCACCTCCTTCAAAGGGAGTGAATCTGAACTCTTGCAAATTCTCGAATATATTCGAGCAGGCTTCCGAATCAGCACCATTGTTTGTACCGCCAAGAATCACCCATGGCTCCATGATTGGACTGACCCATTGGACAGATTTTTTCTTCGCCGTATCGTAGTGCCCCTGACCACAATTTTCTGTGAAATCCCTCCAACTGAGGAATGAGTGAAGCGTTTCCGTAGGGGTTTTCTCTCCCTCTCCCGGACTATCTATCAGAGCGGGTCGCCCGATGTGTGCGGCACCCTTGCGCAGTTTCTCGCCCAACTCTTGGTCATCGGCGACTCCCCCAACAAGTTCTGCGGCTCTTCGGTACTTGCCCATTTCGTAGAGTTCGTGGATTCGATTGGCCCAATTAACGAATTCCTCGGCCGCCCTCCAAATTTCCGACTTATCCTTCTGTCTTTGCTTGCCCCTGATTTGCTCTATCGCTGATTTCAATATGTCCCAGAATCTTTGGTCACCGGGAGTCTCCATAGCCCGGTCCAGTGCAAGTGCCGGCTCTAGGTTAATCTCCACTCTTTCGAGGATTTTCTTCAGGTCCTCGCTCTCCATCGAATCTGTCGAATCATCGACCCATTCCGCATGTTCTGAATCATGCAGGAGGAGGGCGAATTGGGGCCTGCTGGAGGCAACCAGATAGTGGGAGTGCAGCCTCATTCTCTCATAGGGGCCGTTATCGACACTGTCATGCAACCTGTCTCCGAACCCGACGACCACGGCAGCCTCAAGGGTGAGCCCCTTCACGCTGACAATGTCGTGAATTCCAGCATCTCTCAGGACCTTTTTCTTCCAGTCGCCTTCCAATCCGAGGTCCAGCAGTGATCGCACAGCTTCCCTGAGGGGAAGAAAGGACCCGTCCTTGGGGATAGCGGACAGGAGTTTGTCGTCATCCTCGCCGTCCACACCGGCCAGTATCAGTGCAACCGTAGCACGGGGGGGAGTAGCCAAGCTCTGCTGCTTCGCCTTCTCGACCTGCGCCACTATCTGTTGTACCGTCATCTCCCAGATTTGCTTCAAGACTTTGTCCTGACCTCCCGATGTGAGAACAAAACCTCTGCGCGATGAAGCCACAGTTTGAGTTTTCAATTCCCTCTTCTGCCCCAATTCTTTCTTTGCTATAACGCGCATCTCACCAATTGTTGGATTGATAACATTCTGAACTATTGGCCCCGAGTTTCTGTGATTCGCTTCCAGGTCTTCGTGTATGATGTTCATCAGTCCATTATCCGAGGGGTGGTGTGGGTCGAAGGAATTCCTCCTCAGGTAAGCCCTCCAATCGTCATAGAGCGCATTGATGTGCCCATTTCGGCTATTGAAAAGACTGCCCTCAATCGTTTGCAACGGGTCTCCAGAGGCTAGGAAAAGGAAAGGCAACCTACCTGCTGACGATGAAGTCGTCGAATCCGTCTCCGCGGCCCTAATGGAGAACCACTTGAGGATTACTGAAATCTCCCTAACTGTGAAATCTTGTGATTCATCTATCACTATCGCATCAAACGCATTCAGATTCCCTCTGATTCTGGGTCTTGCTTTTTCATCCCCCCTCCTCCAGATTGCAGATGGATTCCTCGTGGTTCCATCTCGCATGGGCTTGTTGATCTCGCCGTTTTCGATCATCTGGTCTATTCTGTCGATAACCGAGCCGTATGTCCAGTGCCCTTCCCCTTCCTGGAATAGCTTTCCTCCAAGTGAAGGCTCTCTGAGGAATGTCCCCAGTGAAGCGATTTTATCTCTCCCTTTGGAAATGTCCTTTTCAGTGAAGGGATTCCAGAAGTCACTCAAAGTGAAAACATGTTCGTCGCTGTCTTCGCTAGGATTGGAACGAACCTCTTCTTGATAGGACTCTGCAGGCTCAAACAGGTTTACTTTATTCTCGTTGAATATAGCTCGCCATTTCTTCGGGTCCTCCCTGCCTTATTCTCCCGTGCATGATTCATACCAATAGAGGTACGTTGCGGTTGTACCGAATAGTCCGAAAACCAGGTTTTCCAATACCCTGGATAGGTCATGAAGACTTTCCTGTCCTTCCAACCAAGTCCTCTTCAACAACCCCCACTCATTCCTGTCTTGCCTGCTCTTTTTCGATTCGAGGATTTGCTTTTCATTTGCTAGAGCATTGTCAATCATCTCACCTAGGATAGATGAATCGAACCGCGCACTGTCGAGTGCAAGGTCCTGAATTAGTTGATGACGGGTGAGAATCTCGACATGCCCCATCAATCGTTCAGTTAGGTCTCTGCCCAAGGGATAGACGTGCTCAGCAATCTTCTCGATTTCCTTCCTTGCCTCTACTGCCAGGTCGTTGGTCGTAGTGACATACAGGATCCTCCTTTTTCCTCGCCTTACCCCCCTTTGAAGGAATAGTTCTGGCACGGCCATCTGGGCCACGGTGGTCTTTCCAGTTCCCGGCCTTCCTGTGAGATTGATTGCTGGAGAAAGCCCTAGCTCAAGGAGTTCCATCACCTTTGATTGCCTGAGACTCGGCGCGCCCTCCGTGTTGGCTACACGAACCTCGGCGAGTTGGCACTTGATCAGCTCTATTGCTTCCTCTCTCCCATCGGTAGTCCCGTTAATCGAATCCTTCCTGAATAGGTCAGTTGGTAGCAGTTTCAGCATCTCGAGCTCGAAGTCGCCCGCGATAAGGACACCCTCTGGCAAGGGGGGAATCCCAGCGACGGGGTCCGGTAGTTGATTTGGAGCCCCTCCATCTCCCCAGTCGAATATCGATTCGCTGCTCAAAGCTTCCTCTAGTGAATCGAATTGAATTTCGCTTTCTCCCAGGTCCGACAACGAATCAATGTAGTGGAGAGCAATTACCGGGCATTCCTTACTGGATTCGAACTCACCCACCACTGCGTCTCGCTCAATCCACTTGGCTAGGATTCCGGCATCCCCAGTAAGATCGGAAGTACGGCTGGCAGCGACGATGTGTTTGCGCCCATCGTCTTCGAAATAATAGCACGCCCAGCGATTCTCTTCACTGGTTATGTCAATGGCATGCATTATGCCCGTAGCAATGTTCCACTCCCTGTCCTCCTCAGTGACCACTCTCAAGCCGTCAAAGGACCGCCTAGTCGCATATGCTATGACTTCGGAATCCTTTCCGAGCTCGTCTCTGTGGAAACGCCCCTGCCATCTGGTGAAAGGAGTGTGAGGCGTTTTTCTCCCGATTGCCATAACCAGCCCACTGGCAGCATCCCGCCAAGCAGTCATCGGTCACTCAGTATTTGAATGGCGTGAAGCCAATCTGTGATTCTTTCTCAAGCCATTGGACGAAATTCCGGATGTTCAGCACCAGTGCAAGGTCCACTTCTTTCCTTTATCGGGGAAGTCAAAGGACCTCCATATCTGGTCACCACAGAGTTGCATCCAAATTGTGGTGCCGCACGGGCACCGCTTTGCATAACCTTCTGTTGCCATGCCTCCCCTGCAACCGGGCGTATATAAATCGAGAAAACCGACGACCCTCACATGTTGCGGCGGAACTTGCCTCCGGTCTCGAAAAGCGCCTGAGTCACTTGACCGACCGTGCAGTGCTCGACTATCTCCATCATGACCTCGAACAGGTTGCCCCCTTCACGAGCGACCTGCTTGAGCCGGGCGAGGCCTGCCTCTGCCTCCGCCGCAGGAGCTTCCTTGAACGCCTTGTTGCGGTCGATCACCATCCGGCGCTCGGTTTCGTCGGATCGTGTGACATCGATGTCGAAGTCGTCCGCTGACATCACTGCCGAACCCACGTCCACGTAGGTGTTGACCCCCACTATGGGCAGTTCGCCCGAGTGCTTGCGATGCTCGTACACCATCGACTCGTCCTGGATGCGGTTGCGCTGGTAGTTGACCTCCAGCGAGCCCAGCACGCCTCCGCGGCCGTGCATCTCCTCGAAGATCCTCAGGACCTGCTCCTCGACGTTGTCGGTGAGCCACTCTGCGATGTACGAGCCCTGCAGCGGGTTCTCGTTCTGGAGCCAGCCGTACTCCTTCGAGAGGATGAGCTGTATCGCCACAGCATCTCGGACCGTGTCCTCGGTGGGCGTTCCGAAAGCCTCGTCACGGCTGTTGGTGTGCAGACTGTTGGCGTTGTCGGCCAGAGCGTAGAGTGCCTGCAGGGTGGTCCGGTAGTCGTTCCAGGTGAACTCCTGCGAGTGCAGACTGCGCCCGCTTCCCTGAATGTGGTACTTGAGCTTCTGGCCACGTTCGTCGACCCCGTAGAGGTCGCGCATGGCGATAGCCCAGATTCGCCTACAGACGCGCCCGATCACTGCGTATTCGGGGTCCATCCCGTTGGAGAAGAACCAGCTGAAGTTGCGTAGGAACTTGTCGGCATCGAGCCCGCGCGTGTTGAATAATTCGACGTAGGTCAGGCCGTTCGAGAGAGTGAGGGCGGCCTGCGATATCGGGTTGGCGCCCGCCTCGTCGATGTGGTAGCCGCTGATGCTGACGAAGTAGTGGTTCCTGACCTCGTTCTCCACGTAGAACTCCGCGACGTCGCCCATCATCCGAAGGGCGGTGTCGAGGTTGAAGACCAGTGTGTTCTGACCCATGGCCTCCTTGAGTTGGTCGGCCTGGACAGTGCCCCTCACCGCGCTCAGCGTCCGCGCCCTGATCTCGGCGCGTTCATCGCCGTTGGGCTGCCTGCCGTTTTCCTCCTCGAACTTCGCCGCCTGCTGCCGGATGGCCACGGTGAAGAAGGCGGCCAGGTGCCACCAGTAGTTGCCGTTGATGGTCTTGGAGACAGAGGTGTTGGCCGCACACAGGTCGAAGCCCTCGAACAGCTTCTCCATCTCGTCCACAGTGCTGATGCTGACGCCCGACTCGCAGACCTTGCCGAAGATGTCGAGCCTCTCGACGGGGTCGTGGCCGTACAGGCTGGGGGAGTCGAACGCGACTGAGAGCCGGTTGAACGGTTGGCCCTCGGAGAGGAAGTGGTAGCGCTTGTTGGTGCGCTCGGCACTGCCTTCACCGGCGAACATCCTGACGGGCAACTCGTCCTCTCGCCTGAACGGGAACACGCCGCCCGTGTACGGGAACGCACCGGGAGCGTTCTCCTTGCGAATCCACTCGAGGCGCTCGCCCCAGTCCTCGGTGTCGGGGAGCGCGACCCTCGGGAGGTCGAGCCCCGAGAGGGTGGTCTTCGTGGTGTCGACCGAGATCTCCTTGCCGCGGACCATGTAGCTCGCTTGGCCGGAGCGGTATGCCTCCGCACGCGCACCGAACTCCTCCAGCGCCTGCCAGTCCTCGTCGGGAACCGCTGCCCGGACGCTTGCCGCCTCCTCATCGAGGTCGGTTGCAGCATCGTCCTTCCCGGAGTTGCGCATTTGGGACGCCGAAGCCTCCAGCTGTTGTACCAGCCTGACTTGGGAGGCTGCCTCCGCGGTCCTCTCGTGGTAGCCACGGACCGCGGCGGTGACCTCAGCCAGGTAGCCCTGCCTCTCCGAGGGGATGGGAGTAGGCCTGTGGGGGAGCCCGTCAGCATCCATCCTGGCCTCAGTGGCGGCGAACTCCGTGCCCTGCCTGTCGTTGAGTATCGTCGCAAGCCTCTGCCACAGAAGATCAACGCCCGCGTTGGCGAACTGGCTGGCGATGGTCGGGATTACCGGGAGGGCGCTGTCCTCTGCATCCCACATCTCCCGGTTGCGCTTGAACTGCTTGCGAATCTCAGTTAGGGCGTCCTCGGAGCCCCTTCGGTCGAACTTGTTGAGCACGACGATATCGGCGGCATCGAGCATCTCTAACTTCTCTAGCTGACTGGGCGCGCCGTACTCGCGGGTGGTGATGTACATCGAGATATCAGCGACCTCGGTGATGGCATCGTCCCCCTGGCCGATACCGCTGGTCTCGACCAGCACGAGGTCGAACCCTACGGCTTGGCAGGCCTCGATCGCCCTGCTGATGCAGCCAGCGATCTCCCTGCCGCTGTCCCTGCTTGCGAACGAACGCATGAACAGGTGCTCGTCGGAGAGCGAGTTCATCCGAATCCTGTCTCCCAGCAGGGCCCCACCGGTTCGCTTTCGGGTAGGATCCGTGGCCAGCAAGGCGATTCTTTTGCCGGGGTTGTCGCGCTGGACTCTCAGCATTATCTCGTCAGTCAAGCTGGACTTGCCCGCCCCTCCTGTGCCGGTCAGTCCGACAACCGGGCAGGCGTCCTCCTTCGCACACGAGCGCACACGCTCGAGGGCAGACGCGAACGACCCCTCATCGCCGTTCTCGGCCAGAGTAAGCAGCCGAGCCACCCCGCCGTGGTCGGCTGCGGTGACAGGCCCGGACAACGAGTCGAAGCGGGACTCGTCGAGCAGGTCGATGCCCAAGGCTGAGTCCATAGCGTCCTGAACCATGCCAACAAGTCCCATCTCACGACCATCGTCAGGCGAGTAGATGCGGGCGATTCCAGCATCGCCGAGTTGCTTGATCTCATTCGGTAGGATAGTGCCCCCCCCGCCTCCGAACAGGAAGACGTGACCGAAGCCCGCCTCGTCGAGAATTTCCTTGGTGTGGGTGAACATCTCTACCGCGCCGCCCTGATAGGACGTAATCGCCACAGCGTGCGCATCCTCTTGGATGGCTGCCCGGGCAACCTCGTCGGCCCCGCGGTCGTGACCGAGGTGGATGACCTCGCAGCCCTGGCTCTGTAGGATCCTGCGAAAGATTCCAATGGCCACATCATGGCCATCGAAGATGGCCGCAGCGGTGACCACCCGCAGTGGCATGCGGCCGTCCGAGGCACGGGCGACGTCGCTTGAAACCCCCTCCTCAGCACCGCTAACCATGCTAATTCGGACCCTACGGGTCCACAAGAATGCGCCGCCCGCCGAAAATATCGAAATATCCCCTATCCGGGACTTAGTTCAAGACCTCATGCTTCCCCGTTAGAGACAATGGGATTGGTCTGCCCTAGGGACGGCTCCGCACTGGTCTCTCCGGAGGACTCGGGCCGCTCCACATTCTCGCGCCTCGGTGTCCATCACTGCGACGAGTGCTCCGGCATGCTGCTCAGCGCGGACGCAGCGTTGTCGGTGATTTCGCGTGACAAGCTGCACCAGATGCACAAGTCCTTCGAGCAGGACGGAGCGGAGGTCGACCTCGGCTGCCCGCTGTGCGACTCTCGCATGCGAGTGCGCGGAATCGTGTTCACGAAACTCGACGGCACAGAGATGGACCCCATCGAACTCGACGGCTGCCCCACCTGTAGCTCGTTCTGGTTCGATGCCGGCGAGCTGCAGAGGCTATCGCCGCCCGAGAACGGGAAATCCAACGGAGGGAGGGAGGCCAAGGCCCTTTCGATCGTGCTGGAGATGCTGTTCCACCTGCCCTTCGTGATCCGCTGATTACAGGTAGCCGCTGAACAGCAGCCCGGCGAACACGAACATCAGGACCCCCATCGCCCCATCTATCCTGCGCGCTTGGGCG
>JAYZFV010000088.1:0-21241 GCA_036336595.1 Thermoplasmatota archaeon
CGATGCACACCGGCACACTCTGGTTCCTGACGCCGTGGGGATACACCGAGTCACTCACGCCTGACGTCGAGATGTACACCCGCCTAGAGCAGGAGCTGACTGAGCTCACCGGACTCAGAGCCGGGCCGGCTGCGGCTGAGCTGTACATCGCCAAGGGGACCTCGCTCGACTACGGCTACTCGCTCGGGATGCCCTCGGTGACCATCGAGGTGGACAACGAGCAGTGGGGGGTAATCTCAGTGGAGGAGAAGCAGTCCCGGCTCACTGCCGCTTTCATCGGCTCGTTGTACATGATGGGGAACTACCCCCTCTTCGGGGCCCATCCAGTGCTTGATGGTAGCAGCCATCCCACCAAGATATTCAACGGCGAGTCCTTCACCCTCTCCCTCGAACTGAACAACACCGGCTTCGGACCGCTCTTCAACGGGACCTTCTGGCTGGAGGGGAACGGGTTCAAGGCATCGCCGGACTTTGTTGAGGTAGCCGAGCTGGGCGCCAACAACTCGACCACTCTCGAGTTCACCGTCCGACCACTGTACACCGGAAACATCTCCGTCGAGCTTGAGGGGCGCTTCTCACCTCTGCTGATCGACGGGTCGTCAGAGCGTCTGCTCTCCGAGACCGAACGCTCCGTGGTGTTCCTCAAGGTGGTCATGGCTGACCAGGGGCTGCCGGGTTGGTCCCTCTCACTGGTATTGCTATCCCTCATTGCAGGAGCCATGGCACGCGGGGGAGCCCCAACTCGTGAGGAGTAGGGTCCACGAGGGGCTAGCGCACCGTTCAAGGGTGAAACCCCCTTCCGGACTCATGGATTACATCATTCTCCGTGCCCGCGGTCCGAATAGACTGAGAGAGCAAGTTTTGGCCCACATAGAGGAGGGGTGGAGGCTGCAGGGTGGAGTATCCTGTGAATCAGAATGGGCTCGGAAAGAGCCCACTCGTCGCCTCTTCCAAGCGATGGTCAAGGATTGACGCATTCCAGACTGGCTAGCGCCTAGAAAGTGACGTTGAAGGAATTGGCGCAGGAGGGGCAGCTCAGCTCGCGCTTGCCCGGGCGCGGACGGATCCTGAGCCGGCTCTGGCAGTTCGGGCACTCGATCTCAACCTTGACGATCTTGCTCGTGATTACGAAGATCCCAGAGCACGAGGCGCAGGTAAGCTCCACCGGCCTCTTTTCAGTACCCGCTACGACCACAGTGTCGCAGTGTGGGCACTGTACCGACTCGACCTTGAGTGCCTCCATCGTTGGCTCGTGGGTCACTCGGCACACGGCACCGCAAATCTCGCACTCCACCTCTCCCATGCCCTGAGGCAGCATGTGGTCGCAGTTGGGGCATTCCGCCAATGGGGGTGCGAACTTGGACTCGACTTCGGGAGGCGGTGCCACGTCTGGTCCAACTACATCCACTTAATCAAGCGGTCGCCGACGTGTCGTCCAGCCCCTTGCCGATCAGAAGGAACACGATCTCGGCAAGGTCGGCTACTAGGTCACGGCCGAGGTCGGCGAGCGTGGACAGTCTCTGCACGCCCGAGCCGGAGACCCACATCCCATTGAGAATGATGAGGATGGCGCTGGCCTCGTGGAGCGCGATGCCCGCAGCGAGCTTCATCTCGAAGCCCAGCAGGACGGCGGACACCAGGGCTGCGGTGACGATGATGGAGATCGCGATGTTCGCGTACACAACGCGGCGGGTCCGCTTGGCCAGGGTGACCAAGCGAGGCAGCGTTCGTGGATCCTGTCCGGGAATCAGCACGTCGGCGGCGTCGAGGTTGACTTGCTCCCCGCTACCGACCGCGACGCCGATGTCAGCTGCGGCCAGGGCCCCCGCGTCGTTGAAGCCGTCACCGGCCATCAGGGTGCGATCTCCCAAGGAGCGCTCGGAGACGTACTCGGCCTTGCCCTCGGGGTCCACTCCGCCCATGCAGATCGATGGGTCGATTCCTATGAGCTTCGCGAAGGCCTCAACGCTGGCCTGCTCGTCGCCGCTGAGGATCTCGACCTTCACGCCCTGTGACTTGAACGCCTGCACGGCCTCCAGCACGCCCTCGCGGGCGTCGTCGTGTGAAAAGCCGAACGCCGCGATAGCGGATCCGTCGACTGCTAGGATGCTCGCGCCGCTCCCGGCCTCGCGAGACGAATCGAGGGCGTCTTCGATCTCAGGTGGCATCTCGATGCCCTCGGACTTCAGCCAGTCAGCACGCCCCAGCATCACTGGCTTGCCCCTCAGCCGGCCTGACACACCCGCATCGCCGTCGGCGATGCCGGACACACTCATCGGCTTCAGAGTGCGCTGGTCGGCGGCTTGGAGGATCGTCCTGGCATATGGGTGGTTGGAGCGGAGCTCGAGCCCGGCGGCTATGCGCAGGGCGCGGTCCTCGTCCTCCCCGCTGGCTAGGGTGACCCCGGAGAGTCGGGGGCGGCCGCTGGTCAGCGTTCCGGTCTTGTCCAGCAACGCCAGTTCGACCTCCGCGGCAGACTCCAGTATGTCCCCTCCCCTTGCGATCAGGCCGAAGGACGATGCCGAGGTCAGGGCGGCCGCATGGGGAACGGGGGAAGCAAGAAGCAGGGAGCAGGGGCACGAGACGACCCACAGCAGCAGGGTTGTCAGGACCGCCTGATCAATCGAGTCAGTGAACAAGAAGCCGATTACAGGGGCAGCGAAGACAACGAGGGGAGTCCAGAAAATCGTGAACCTCTCGATGACGCTCTGGGTCCTCGTCGGCTGGTCCTTGTAGTGCCTGACCAAATCGATCAGGCTCGACAGGCGGGTGCCGTCCCCGCTCGCCTCCGACCTAATCACCAGAGGGCCCCGAACAAGAACCAAGCCCGCTTCCACCGAATCGCCCTCCTTCACCGGGATGGGAATGGGTTCCCCAGTGAGCGGCGCGCGGTCTATGGCGCCGGCGCCCTCTACGATTGTTCCATCGACGGGGACCGTCTCCCCCGATCGGACCTCGACGAGCTCGCCGATCTCGAGCGCCTCGACCGGGACGAGGTCGTCAGCGGGGCCGTGCGCAGGTGCCAGCGTGGTCCCCGGCTGAATCACCTTCAGGGCCCGTTCGCCACTTTGAGCAGGTGTTTCGGGAACATGGATGCGGGCAGTTCTTGGAAGTCGGTCCAAGCCCCCTTGCATCGACTCCCGAGCCCGGATTAGCGCTCTGTTTTCCAAGTGTGAGGCAAAGGCGACGAGTGCCACTACCATCAGGGCCTCGACCCACTCCCCCAAGCCCACTGCCCCTATTACGGCAAGAGTGGTCAAGACCTGGAATCCGACGATGCGGTTCTGCAGGCTGGCCAGGGCCGCTTGGAACATAGGCAGTCCGGTGAATGTTATTCCGACCAGCGCAACCAGAGATGCGACTATCGGGGGAATACTGTCGGCCGCCTCGATTGCTGCTACGACGATGATTAGCGGTATCGTCAACACTGCCGAGAGCAGCTGCTTCTGGTCTTGGCGGAACCTAGCCCCGCGATAGGGTGCCATCCTGAATCCAGGTCCGAGGATTCCAGCGAGTTTCTTCTCGGACGCCTCCCTGAGCTCGGCGTTGCGCAGCCACAGACTCTGGACCTCCACCATTCCCTTGTTTAGTCGCACGTCTAGGACGCCGGGGGTGTCCAGTATCCACTCTCTGAGCAGTTTTGTGCTGATTCCTTGTTCGGATGCCAGTCGCTCTGGGTCGGTCCCTACGACGTAGAGCCAGTCGATGTCGGGGGCGTGCCCCAAGCTCCCCAAGACCGACGAGGCCCTTGACACACTGCCTCTGGACATGTCTTGGGAGATTTCCACGGTTCCGTCTGCGACGGAAATCTTGCATGACTCGACTCCCGGAAGTCGGTTGACGGCCCGGGTCGCCTTCATTGCGCAGTCCGGGCAGTCCATTCCCTGGATCCCCCAGTCGAACTGGTGTACGCCATCCAACGACAGCCCGATGTCCGGGATTTCCCGGGTTGCCTCTGGCAGTGGTTCATCTGCGGGCTGGTTGCTCGTGGCCCCCGATGTCGAGCGCGACCTTCGAGGCAGCCTGAGGGAGCCAAGCTTGGGGAAGGATGGGGTCTTGGAAGGCTGTTCCTCCACATCTGAGGGTGATTCGGGCTCCTCGTCTCCCAGAACAAGATACTCCTCGGAATCCTCTGACATCAAGTTCCCCATCGTTAGGTCCCGCTTGAACATGATGATATCAGCAGCCGGTGGAATCATCAGCCCAAGGCCTTCCGATTGCCCATGGTCGAGCTGCCACAGGGAAGCGACTGGGACATGATAGTCTTCGACGTCGATGGCACGCTTCTCGACATCGAGGGCTACCATTCCGAACTGGTTGCGCTCGTTCGGAAGGTCGACTCCGAAGTGATGCCCGTCTCCCTCGCGTCGGGACGTACGCTTCCCAACGTCACCCCCATCAAGCAGTCCTTGGGCGTCTCTGGCTTCGTCGTGGCAGAGAACGGCGGGATGGTCTGGGACAGCGACGAGGGCCATGAGATTCTGGCTCTGGCAGACGGGTCTCGCTCCAAGGAAGCAGCGCAGTGGCTCGCGACGCAGATCGAAGGGCTGGACCCACGAGGCATCGAGTCGAACCGCTGGCGCGAGACCGAGTGGTGCCTGAAGGAGACCCATTCCTACGAGCAGATTAGGGATATTTTGGCTGACAGCGAGTGGAGCGACCTACAGGTGATCACGACCGGGTTCGCCGTCCACATAGTGAAGCCAGGGCTGGACAAGGGGGGTGGGTTGCGGCTGGCACTGGAGCAACGAGGCGTCGACCCGGCGCGCGTGATCGCCTGCGGCGATGCTCCCAACGACATTGCCATGTTCGATCTGGTTGGATTCTCCGTCGCCGTCAACGACGCCTACCCGAACGTCGTTGAGGCAGCGGATTGCGTTACCGAATCCAGTGGCAAGGAAGGCGCGATAGAGCTACTGAAGGCCCTGCTTGAACGGGCTTGAGCCCCAATGGTGGTGCAGGTGGCAGGATTTGAACCTGCGAAGCACTATGCATCGGATCTTGAGCCCGACCCCTTTGACCACTCGGGTACACCTGCAGCACGGCGAGAGGAGTCGTGCCTTTGATTCTCGCGTATCCTTCCCGGCGGGTCCGATGAGGAATTGTTGATGTATCGCCTCCGTGGTGTGTGCGGCAGGTCACTTCCATGGACAGTGCTTCGAACGCTCCCAGGCTTTCCAAGAGCCAGTTGGTCACCGTCGAGAAGTCCCTGTTCGAGATGACTAGGGAGCAGAAGGGCCAGACGGTGCCAGTCGACTTGCCCATGTCCGACTTCTGGACCTGCGTCGGCCAGCTCCTCCAGCACCTCGAGGTCGAGTTGGCGGAGACCGTTCGCGAGGAGGGGATGACCGCCAAGGCGCAGCTGCAGTCGCGGAGGCTGGGTGTCGTCAGGACCTGCGTGACTGACCTGACCAGACTGCGCCTCAACGCGTTCACCCAGCATGCCGTCCTCTCCAACCTCATGAGGTCCCCTCAGGGAGATGCCATTCCCTCCACTGGCTTCCAGAGGCTGGAATGGGACAAGCACGATTCCTCGGAGCGAGCATTCCATACCGGCATCGGCCATCTGGTCGAGAAGTACAAGCACGAGGTCTCGTGGGGCGCTCTCCTTGGCGCCACGGAGGAAGTCCAGCAGGATCCTCCCTCGCCAGGGGGTCACAAGCCGCTTACCGAGTTCTCCGAGGAAGCCCCAGCAGAAGATGTCGCACGGCCGAGGCGGGCACCTGTCCGGGAGGACGGGGGCTGGGACGAGCCGGAGTATGACGAGGAGGATCGCATCAGGGAGTTGGATGCGTTCCCCGAGCACGCAGCCTCACAGGCTGAGTCGAAGAGCAACGCAGAGGTTCCGGAGATTCCCAGCGAGAGCCTCCTCAGAATTCGGATTCTCAAGGATGTCTCCGATCCCATCATTACTGCCGACGGCACCGAGATGATTCTGACGGAGGGCGACATCGAGGCATGCCCCTCGCTCATCGCAGAGACCCTCATTGCAGCGGGCCTCGCAGAGCCGGCGCCCATCTGAGAGGACAAGTTCTAACGCACGCCGCTCCCACAATGGTCTACGAGGTGATAGGTTGGGCAAGGTAGTGACCAAGACTCAAATCGCAAGGTACAGGAAGGCGTTCAACGCAGATCCCGCAGCGAGGGTCGCTCAGAACGCGGTCAGCAACGCCGAGCTGACCGGGCTCGCACTGAGCCGCGAGCTGGTCCAGAACATGGACTTCTCATTCAGCACGAAGCTGGACGATTGGGAGGTGACAGCCCAGATGAGGAGCGGGCGGTGCTGGCTGTTCGCGACGTTGAACCTGTTCAGGGTGGGCGCCATGAAGAAGATGAACCTCAAGAAATTCGAGTTCAGCCAGGCCCACATCCACTTTTGGGACAAGTTCGAGCGCGCAAACCACTTCCTAGAGGCGATAATTGAGACCTCGGACCGTCCGGTCGACGATCGGACCATCCACTTCCTACTCGGCGACCCGATCGGAGATGGAGGACAGTGGAACATGGCGATGAACCTCATCAGGAAGCATGGGCTGGTTCCCAAGTCCGCCTACCCGGAGTCGCACAGCAGCAGCAACACGCGCTGGATGAACGCGGTGCTGAAGGACATCCTGAGGTCCTCGGCAAGCGAGCTCAGGGCGATTCTCGATGGTGGTGGCTCGAGCAAGGAGGCGCGAGCGCACAAGGAGAGTCGCATGGCCGACATATGGAGGATCCTGTGCATCCACTTGGGCACGCCGCCCAGTGCCTTCGACTGGCAGTGGCGTGACAAGGATGACGAATTCCACCGCAAGGGGACGATGACGCCCCAGGAGTTCGCCGCCGAGTTCGTCGAAATCGATTGGGAGGACTCCGTGTGCATAGTCAACGACCCCCGGAACGAGTACTACCGCACCTACACCGTCGACTTCCTGCAGAACGTCGCAGGTGGGCCACCGGTGGTCTATCTGAACGTTCCATCAGAGGAGATGAAGGCAATCACACAGAAGCTGCTGGAGGACGGCATGCCAGTGTGGATGGGGTGCGACGTCGGCAAGCAGATGGAGCGAAAGCGAGGCCTCTGGGATGCCGAGCTGTTCGAGCTCGAGGATCTGTATGGAGTCGGCTTTGGCATGGACAAGGCCAATCGGCTCCGCTTCGGGCAGACCATGATGACACACGCGATGCTGTTCACGGGGGTGGATGTGGTCGATGGTGAGCCGCGGCGATGGCGCGTCGAGAACTCGTGGGGCGCCAAGGAGAGTGGCATCAAGGGCTACTTTACTATGAACGACAGCTGGTACGACGAGTACATGTTCGAGATCGCAGCTCCCCGCGACTACCTCACAGGGGAAATGCTAGCTGGCTTGGAGGCCGACCCCGTCGTCCTCCCTGCTTGGGACCCGATGGGCTCGCTTGCCCGCGATGAGGCCGCGGGCGAGACATAGGGGCCCTCAACCGAGGTTGCGGAGCGACAGCTCGATCGTCACCGAGTCTGGGATTGGGATCCTGAGGACCTTCCTCAGGGAACGCTCGTCCTTGGCCGTGTTGGTGACCAGCTCTAGCAGCCGCTTGTGTATTCGCATCTCCCAGTGGTCCCACGTCTCGGAGCCCTCTCCGTCGGGGCTCTTCCTGCAGGGGACGACGATTCGTCGGGTCGGCAGGGGAATCGGGCCCCTGAGTTTCACTCCGGTCTCGTCGGAGATGGCCTGGATCTGAGCGCAGACCAGATCGACGTCCTGGTGATTGTCGCCGGTCAGTTTGACCGTTGTGACGACCGGCATTGATGTCACCAATGCCGATTCAAGCCTTCTTCTCGATCTTCATGCAGACGCCGGCAGCCACAGTCTTGCCCATGTCGCGGATCGCGAAACGGGAAAGCTCTGGGAAGGCATCCATCTGCTCGATAGCCATGGGCTTGGTCGGAGCAAAGCGGACCAAGGCTGCATCGCCGGTCTTGAGGAACGGCGGGTTGGCTTCCTTGGTCTTTGAGTTCTCTAGCAGCTCGACGAACCTAACAGCGACCTGCGAGGTGTGGGCGTGGAACACCGGGGTATAGCCAGCACCAATCGCCTTCGGGATGTCCATAAGTTGGATCTGCCCGACGAATGACTCGTCGTGGCGAACGAAGGCGGGCTCGTTGTCCGTGTACCCGGCAACGTCTCCTCGGCGGATGTCGTGAGCGGCCAAGCCGCGTACGTTGAAGCCGACGTTGTCACCGGGCTCGGCCTTGTCCACAGTGGTGTGGTGCATCTCGATGCTCTTGACCTCGGCTGACTGCTGGCTCGGGTTGAACACAACCGTCTTGCCGGCATTCAGCACTCCGGTCTCGATCTTGCCGACAGGCACGGTCCCAATGCCGCTAATCTTGTAGACGTCCTGAATCGGCAGGCGAAGGGGCCTGTCGGTTGGCTTGGGCGGCATCTGGATCGCGTCAATTGCCTCGAACAGGGTAGGGCCGTTGTACCAGGGGGTGTTGCTGCTCTTGTTGTAGACATTGTCTCCGTCAAAGGCGCTGCAGGGGATGAAGGGGGCGTCCGCCGCGTTGAAGCCGGCCATCGTCAGAAGTTCGGTGACCTCCTCCACCACGCTGTTGAACCTGTCCTGGGACCAATCGACGCCGCTGATGTCCATCTTGTTGATGTTGACGATCAACTGCTTGACGCCGAGGACACGCGCGAGGAAGGCGTGCTCCTTGGTCTGGGCGTTGACACCGTCGTTGGCGGCAACGCAGAGGACCGCGGCATCAGCCTGACTGGTGCCGGTGATCATGTTCTTGACGAAGTCGCGATGACCCGGTGCGTCGATAACCGTGTAGTAGTAGTTGGGCGTGAAGAACTCCTTGTGGGCGACGTCGATTGTGATGCCACGCTCGCGCTCCTCCTTCAAGCCGTCCATGACGTAAGCGAAGCCGAAGCCGGCCTTACCTCGCTCGACCGCTTCCTTCTCGAACTTCTCGATAACGTGCGCCTCGATGTGGCCGCTGTCTAGGAGCAATCTTCCGACCGTGGTCGATTTGCCGTGATCGACGTGACCGACGAACACGATGTTCAGATGCGGCTTGCTCTTGTCTTCCCATTGTGAACTCATAACGTACGCCTTCTAAGGTGGCCCGCCGACCGAAGAGGCGTATATGAATCGTTCCCCACGGTTTCCGGAGGTCCGCACAAGCGAGCAGCGCATCGAAGAGGCCATGTCGTCCGGGAGTTGGGATCGCTATCTGTACTGCAACTCTATGACGAACTTGTTGACCTCGGTATTGTGCGTCTCGGCGTTCTCCAAGTCGACGGTCCATTGGCCCGGTAGGAAGCCCCTGACAGTGGAGCCCCCGATGACCATCCAGAGGCAGTAGTCATCGCTGTCGCAGTCACCGGCGTCTCTGTTATCGTTCTCTATGCCAGTCGTGTTGGCGACCTCGTCGTCGGTGCTGTTGTACAGGTACAGGTCCAGCTTGTTGTTGGTGGTCGTTCCCGGCAGCCCCCCTCCTGGCTGGTCTTCGTCCTGCTTGGGGTAGCTCAGCTTGACTCGCATGTAGCGGATCCTGTCCTTGCTCTCCTCGTCGTAGCTCAGTGGGTACTCCCAGGTCATGATGACGGGGTTCGGCGTCGCCCTGTCGATGACGAAGTCCTTCCAGACGCCTCGGTAGTTCACGTAGACCATCGAGTCGACGTGGTCCTCGAACCCATTGTTGTCCACCACCGTCAGCCGGACCTCCCAGGCGCCTGCCGGTCTCTCTGACCACGAGTAGGTCTCGCCGGTGGCATCGACGTCGTTGTCGGTGACCCCGTCGCCGTCCGAGTCGGTGTGCGTGTCGAGGTCCCACTTCCATTCGACGAGGTACTCCTCGGCGTAGCAGTCGGAGTTGTCGGGATCGCAGCCCGCCCATGAGTTCGAGGCGTCGAGGGTCACGGTGGTGGAGACCGTGACCTCCCGGTCATCGACGTCCTTGTCGTCCTCGCATAGCCAGACAATCACGAAGTCGCCGCTGGGCGGATCCTCGCCCTCGCAGTCATCGTCCTTGTCGGGGGTGATCGCCGCGTGGGGCTCCCTGGCCGAGGCATCGACCACGCTGATCGTGGTGCTGGTCGTCGCCTCGTGGGTTCCGTCCCCAACCGCCAGCTTAACGGCGTACTCGCCGGGTTGGGTGTAGGTGTGGCTGGTGGTCAGCCCGGTTCCAGTATTGCCATCACCAAAGGTCCATTCGAACGTCATCGGGTCGCCGTCGGGATCGGAGGAGCCTGCGGCGCTGAAGGTCACGGCATCCCCCGCCTTCACCGTCCCGGAGGGGTCCAAGGACATGGTCGCCGTGGGGGGGCTGTTCGAGCTGAGGAAGTCTGTGCACCCCGCGAGCGCGGGGGCGAGGAACATGATGATCAACAGGCAGGCTAGTCCGCGCGGCCTCGTCATAGCGTGCTGTGGCAAAGGTCGGTGAAAAATCAAGTCTGCGCCTCTGCGTCAGACCGTGGTTGGGATAATTGTGGGTATTTCTTCCTAGAAATCAAACAGGCTGCTCTGCCTAGTGCCCCTGAGGAGCTCCTGCTCCTTCCAGCCGAACGCCTCCGTGATCCTGCCGAGGGATTTGGCCAGCCTGCCTGCGTAGTACTCGCGGTCGTAGTCGGGCGGCTCGTCGCCAATCTCGTCGACCAGCCATGCGCTGACCTGCATCGGGCTCTCCTTGGCGTTGGTGACTACGTAGCCCACCTTCATTCCGGGGGTGAACTGCAGGCCCCTGGAGATTCGCTCTTTGGCTGCGCGCACGTAGGGCAGGCCATCCGGATTGGCGTACACATCGAATGACCACTCCCCTCTTCTCGAGTCCCAGCGCCCCTTGCAGGAGCGGCTGATCACCAGTTGCGCGGCGTCGACCTCGCCCTCACGCACGCTGTCTATCCGAGACTTGGTCATATCGACAGCAGCGAGCGTTGCCCCATCGAGAATCATCTCAAACATCTCTTCCATGGTGCTGGAGAGTAGTTGGAACGAGTCGGTTCGCCTGACCTCGTAGCCCCTGATCAGCAGCTCCTCGCGTGGCCACACCACGCGGCCCACGTAGCGCTTCTTGGCGCCGTGGCTGAAGAAGGCAGAGAGCGCGGTCTCAAACTCGAGTTCGGCGCCTTCGCGACTGAACCTTTCCGCGAGTTCCTCCCCGAACCCGAGAGATTGGTCCCTCGCCCTTTTCCAACTCTCGAAATCGTCGCTGCGGCCTTGTGGCCTTCTCGTCGGTGAGCCCTCTTCCACGGGCGTCTTCACGAAGATCGAGTCGGTGTCCGAGTAAACGACGGTGTTGCCCTCATTATCGAGGATTCCGATGATCTCCCGGATGTTGTGCCTGGCCCACTCGGTGATGCTGGCACCGAGGTCGGGATGGGTGAAGCGGTAAAAGCTGGAAGCAAACACCCCGTAGAACGAGTTCATCAGGATCTTGACAGCGTATTGAAGCTGGTCCTGCAGGAAGGCCTCGGCCTCGTCGCCCTCCTTTCTAGCCTTCGCCAGAGCGGCCGTGTGGCGGTCCCTGCTCGCCATCAGGTCCTCTAGCAGTCGAGGGACCAACCCCACCCTGACGTCCTTCGAGACATACCTAGTGCCACTGGTCGGGGAGACGCTGTGGGAGTCGTCTTCGGCGCCGTCCCTGACGAGGGTGGTCGAGCAGATGTTGTTGGCAATCATGATTGAGGGGTACATCGACTTGAAGTCGAGCACGACGACCCATGGCTCCATCCCTGAATCGACCTCGTGGACGTAGCCCCCAGCAATCTGGTCCCGCTTCCTCGGGCCCGCGTTGGTCGTCGGCACCGCGACTCCCTCGCGGTCTGCGAGGCGGATTACTAGGGAGTCTATCCAGCGGCTCGTGGTGCTGGTGGCAGCGGTCTCGACCGTAGTCAGAGATACAGATGCCAGAGCCTCCTTACGTGCCACCGACTTCATCTTGCCCAGTATGTCGATTGGTAACGCAGCGTCACGAACGCAGTACTCCAGCACCTCGTCCGGTCGCGCGGCCCACTCCTCGTCCATCCTGCTGGCATCGATGTCCATCTTCTGCCTGTCCTCGTCAACCGGCCACAGTAGTCGTGAGACGTAGCGCAGAGACTCGCGCTGCGGCCTCAGGGTCTGACGCGCCTGCCACCATGCGTCGAGCGGTATCCTGCCCCTAATCGTCCAGACCCTGTTCTGCTCCCTGTTGGGGAAGACGCGCCCAGGCCTCCTCCAGCCGCGCTTGGTCTCGGTCTCGTTCATCGGGACTCTACCCCATCCGAGGAGCGATGCCCTAGCCATCTCTGACTCCGTGTCGATGTACTCGGACCGCTCCTCCATCCTAGGCAGGTCGAAGTTGTCTATGTTGTAGCCCGTGATGAAGTCGGGGTCCTCGGAGCGAACTATCTGGGTAAGCTTCTCCATTATCTCGTTCTCCTCGCCCACTATAGGGTACTCTGTGCGCTCGCCGACCCTGTCCACAACCACTGCCGCGCACAGGATCCAGTTGTTCGCGATGCTAGTCTCGAGGTCGAAGGAGAGCGTGACGAAGGGGGCTGGGAACGGCTCGGCCCTCTCCAGGCCGCTGATGTCGCACGAGAGAATCATGTCGACGGGATAGATGCCCGAGCCACCGGCGTCCTTGATCCGGGACTCTGCCATCTCCGGGTCCGTGGAGTCTGCCGTCTTCGCATCGTCCGGAGCGCGGTCCCCCGTCCAGAGGACCTCACCGCTGGCCCTGATGTGGGGCCCGAGGTCGAGGTCGAGGAGGAGTCGTTGGACGAACAGTATGTCGGCGCTGGTCACCCTCCAGCCTGCTTCCGAGAGAGCCTTCCTGACGCTGCGGATCTTCGTGGTGTCCTTGACATAGGCCCGGTAGTGGGGCCTGGTGATGCCGTCCTGGGAGAGCTTGTGTCCGATGGGCTCGGGCTCTCCTCGCACCTCCCTGATCGCGGACACCGAATCTAGGGGGAGGGGGGCTTTCGCGCTCTGATCGCCCGTGCGGGTGTCGGAGATCTCCACGTAGGGCCTGAGCCCGTTGACCAGAAGTAACGTGGAGTGGCCTGCCTTGGAGCGACACCAGAGCTCGATGACGGTGCGCGACTCGCCCACATGCTGCCACGCCCGGTTGTCACCCGATACGATGCACGCATCCTCCTCCCACTGCACGATGACTCCTCGCTGGCAGACTGTAGCCGATTGCCTTCAACGTATGTCATCGTGAGGGGCCATAACCATGCCGGGAATGGGAACCGGGGCAACCGTTGAAAGCCGAGTCGCGTCCCACTGGATAAATCGAGGTGCATGGATTGCTGGAGGACGCCGAGCCATCGATTGACTGGGACGCCCTGACCTTCAGTTTCAAGCAGACCGACCGGATGTACCTCGCCACCTGCAAGCAGGGCGACGAGTGGCAGCCCGGCCAGATGCAGGACTTCGCTGACCTCAGCATGTCGCCGGCAGCGGGCGTCCTCAACTACGGCCAGGGCCTGTTCGAGGGCACGAAGGCCCAGCACGCCGCAGACGGCAGCATCGTGCTGTTCCGACCCGATCTCAACGCGAGCAGGATGCGGGAGGGGGCACGCAGGCTCGGCATGCCGCCGGTGCCAGAGGAGATGTTCCTGGATGCGGTGCGAGCAGCCGTGCGGGAGAATGCGCGATGGGTGCCCCCCATAGGAAAGGGAGCGCTCTACGTCCGCCCCCTGCTGATGGGCAGCGGGGTCGTCCTAGGCGTAGCGCCCGCCCCCGATTACACCTTCCTGGTCTACGTATCGCCGGTGGGCCCGTACTTCAAGGGCGGGATCAAGCCGATCTCACTCAAGGTCTCAGACGAGTTCCACAGGGCTGCCCCGGGGGGCTCCGGGGGCGTCAAGGCGATCGGGAACTACGCGCCGGGGATGATACCCTCGGAGATGGCCAAGGGCGAGGGGTACGCCGAGGTCATCTACCTCGACGCAGTCCACCACAGGTACGTCGAGGAGGTCGGTGCTGCCAACTTCTTCTGCGTCAAGGACGGCGTGATCTCGACCCCGGAACTGACCGGTACCATCCTGCCAGGCGTGACGCGCGCCTCGGTCATCGAGATCGCCGCCTCGCGGGGCTACGAGTGCAGGGAGGAGAGGGTCGACGTAGACGACGCGCTGGATGCCGACGAGTGCTTCTGCGCTGGCACGGCCGCGGTGGTCGCGTCAATTGGCTCGATCGAGCACGGTGAGCGGGTAGTCGAGTACTGCGAGGGCGAGGTCGGTCCCATCACCATGGAGATGTACGAGGCGCTGACCGCGATCCAGCAGCGTCGCGACCCCGACGAATTCGGGTGGACCGTCACAGTCCAATAGGGTTGAAACCAGCGAGTGCCGACGAGCGCCCGATGGTGGGCGAGGGAGTAGTCTTGGAGGCTCGCTTCGATTCCCGGCTGCCGGTCTACCAGACCTTGGCCTCGACGTGGTGGGTGCTGCTGCTTGGGGTGCTGTCGGTGGAAGACGCCGCGTGGCTGGCAATCGTCCTGTTGGTGATAGCCGGCTCCTACGTCTACTGGTTCATCAGGTACAAGAAGCTCAAGTGCGCGCTCACCGAGAGGGGGCTCAGCACCCAGCGCGGGCTCTGGGTGGTGGTGCAGCAGAACATCCCGCTCGACCAGATCACCGACATCAGCGTCAACGAGGGGCCGATCCTCAAGCTGTTCGGCATGCTCATCCTCAATGTCGAGACCGCAGGAGGCAGCGTCCAGGGGGGCGCTTCGGGCAGCGTGAAGCTGGTTGCCGTGGTCGATGCGCTGGAGTTCAGGGACACCGTGCTGAGGCACCGGGACATGGTCACAGCGCGCTCCGGACCGACCGGGCGCTCGTCGGAGCCCCAGCTCGACCCGGAGGTCCTCGGCGAGATCCGGGACATGCTGCTGCGGATCGAGAGCACCATGTAGGGGCGTCTCAACGCTTCTTGCCGAACTTGGATCGGCGCTTGCTAGCGCTCCTTTGCTTGAACGACTTGCGCTGGGCGCGCTGCCTGCGGTCGCCCTTGGCCGGCCCCCTGTTGCTGATTGCCTTGCCCTGATCCTTTGCCTCCACCATCCGGCTGCGTAGGATGCCGCCTATCGCCTGCATGACGCCCTCCTTGCTCTGCGCTCCGGTGGCCTCGAGGGCGTGCTTGGGGGGCACCACCAGCCTGCCCTCCTTGGCGTACGGCCTGGAGGGATGGCTGGCCTCGGGCTCCTGCCTCATCGTGCGGATGCCGGCGCTGCGGGCCGCCCAGACCACCGAGTCCAAGGTAGGGCCGGGGATGCTGGCCTGCTTGGGGACCCGTCGCCCGTCGGACCTGCTTAGCCTGGCATCGAAGTAGCGGGTCCACAGAGTCATCTCGTCGGGTCGTGATGCCATGCTACCGTCGACGTCTCGGAAGAGGGGTGCCTTGAGGGCTTCGCGCCGCTCACTCTTCCATCAGCACGCCGCTGACGACCCCGTGCATGCCCGGGCGGCTGGTCACGCGGACGCGACCGAGGTCGGTGTCGACTATCGCACCCTTGGTGACGATGTTGCGTCGCACGTAGTTCGGGTCGGCGTCGTTGCCGACCACGTTGGTCACCGTGGCCCTCACCGTCCTGCCCTCCTTGGGGATGCTGACGTTGGCCTGGTTGACGCTGAGTAGGCGGACGGTCTGGGAGCCGGAGCGCTTTCGGTAGTTCTTGCGGGCGTCCTCTTCGCCCACGTAAGCGAACTGGTTCTCGCTAGCCACCTCGGTCCTGCGCTTGCCCCTGTACCGGTTGGGGCGCTTCAGGCGCCCGCCGGACGGTTTGCGACGCGAGAAGCCGTGCCACTTCGCCATGCGTCCCGCCCACCGACCTCCCTTATTTCAACCGATTGGAGGGGGTCGGCCAATCACTCGCCAAGCGCTGCCGCGGCTTCCCCTATAGCGGCCATGAGCCCGTCGTAGTCGCGGGTGACCGGGTACTGGGGGAACTCCTCGACCACGTTGTCAGGTGGCCTGAACAGGATTCCCGCGCTGGCAACTGCCAGCATCGAGGTGTCGTTGTAGGAGTCGCCTATTGCGACGACCTCGAAGTTCATAGAGCGCAACGCCTCCACGGTCCTGCGCTTCTGGTCCTCCAGCCTGATGGTCCAGTCGGAGATGCGCCCCGAGTCTTCGATTACCAGTGTGTGGCACAGCAGAGTGGGGTTGCCCAGCTTGCCCATCAGCGGCCGGGCGAACTGCGAGAACGTATCCGAGAGCACGATTGTCGGCCACCTGCGCTCGAGTGACTCCAGGAACCCGACGGCCCCCTCGAGCGGCTCCATCGCCTCGATAGCCGAGGTGATGTCGTCGATGGTGATGCCGTTCTCGTCCAGTATGTCCAGCCTGTAGCGCATCAGCACGTCGTAGTCCGGCTCGTCGCGAGTGGTGCGGCGCAGCGCCTCGATGCCGGTACGCTCGGCGACGTTGATCCAGACCTCTGGCACGAGGATGCCCTCAAGATCGAGGCAGACCGCCAGCATCGTAACGCGCTGGGAGTCTGCGGCTTCAACTTGTTCGGCGTAAGGATGCGTCGCCATGTTCTTGCGAGGGCCTGACTGCCGGGCAGCATGGTGGACAAGCGCCTGCGTCGAAGGACGCCAGTGAGACTCAAGCAGATTCGCGACGTCGCCGAGGACCTGAGCTCCTGGATCGGGCGTGAGATTGATCTCTCGGGCTTCCTCGAGCAGGCCCACTACCAGGGCACCGACCTGATTCTAATCGAGCGCGTGGCCCTGGCGATGAGGATCGAGGTGGGCGGCGAGTGGTCGTGGTACCCGACCCTGCGGGGCATCGAGGCCTGGCAGGTCGAGCGCGCCTGGGTCGCCGTCGACGACGGCGCCATCCCGTTCTTAGAGAACGGCGCCGACTGCATGGGGGCCGGAATCCACATTGCGGACCCGTCGCTGGCTGAGGGCGACTTCGTCTGGATTAGAGACCAGGACACGGGAGGGCCGATAGCCACGGGGATAGCGCTAATGGACGGCGAGGAGATGATGAGCATGACCAAGGGGAAGGCGATCCAAACCCTGCACTGGGTGGGCGACGACCTGTGGGGGCTCGAGGTCTAGGGCCAGCAGCGCTACCTAGATTTGATGAGGGTCGCCGTTGAGGGTCGGACGTGCGGGCTCTCGTCGTGCTCTCGGTCCTCGTGCTCCTGATGGCCCCGGTCTGGGCGGAGGGCGGGGCCAACGAGTCGACCGCCCTGGATGGCACTTCGCTGGTCTCGGTGGAGACCGCCGACACCGCTGCCGCCAACCAGGAATTCGCGATCACCGTCGAGCTCGACACCGCTGCCTCCTCCAACGGCACACAAGTCGGTTGGACCACCCAAATCTGCATCAACTCGGGAGTGTGCTACGCACCAGAGACGGTCACCCTTTCACCTGACTCGGACGGCAGGCTGTGGACCGGATCCATCGCCATGGATGACGAATCCAGCTACGTCAACTGGCGCATCGAGCTCGAGTGGCCCGACGGCAACACCTCCTCGGTCCCTGAGACCGGTTTCGGCTGGAAGGTCTGGTCGACCTGCTGGTACGACGTGGACAGCGAGCAGTGGGGCGGCGAGGCCGCCCTAGACGACGGGTGCGCCGGCGAGCCGCTCGGCGGGGAACAGGAGGAAGAGGGGTGGCTGCCGGGCTTCGGCGGCGCCCTAGCCGCTGCCTCGATGGCGATGGCAGCGTTCATGGCTCGACGTGACTGAGCCGGCTCATGGGCGAAGGCGACATCGAGCCGGGCTTCGTCCCCCTAGTCTTCCACGAGATTCCACCTGGGGAGATGAATGAGCGTGCGAGCGCCTTCCACGAGTTGCTTGACGGACGTCGCACGACGCGGCACTTCTCCAAGCGTGACGTGCCGCGCGACCTGATCGAGCTTGCCGTCAGAACTGCGAGCACCGCGCCATCGGGAGCGCACTTGCAGCCGTGGACGTTCGTCGCTGTCTCCAACCCCGAGCTGAAGGCTCGAATCAGGGAGGAGGCCGAGGCCGAGGAGAAGAAGTTCTACGAGGAGCGGATGCCGGAGGCTTGGGAGGAGGTACTGACTCCCTTGGGAACTGACTACGTCAAGGAGCACGTCACCGACGCGCCATGGATCGTGGTTCTGTTCAGGCACTCCCAGAGGAAGCGTCCCGGCGGCGAGATGGCGCCGACTTACTACGCGCAGGAGTCGTGCGGCATCGCCGCGGGCCTGTTCATCGCGGCGGTCCACAACATGGGTCTGGCCACGCTGACCCACACGCCCTCGCCGATGGGGTTCCTGCGCGAGGTCCTAGGGCGGCCCGACCACGAGCACGCCATGCTGCTGATGCCGGTCGGCTACCCGGCCGAGGGCGCAAAGATTCCCGACCTCAAGCGCAAAAGTCTAGACGAGGTCTCGGAGTTCTTCGAGTGACTAGTGCTGGCTCGTCTTCTCGTCCCCAGCGGGCACCATGAACACCAGAGCGATGCCCGAGCCCACAATCAGCAGACCGCCTACCCAGTCGGCCAAGCCGAGTGACTCCCCGAAAACCGTGAAGCCGTAGAACGTCGCCACGATGACTGTCAGGTACGAGAACGCGCTGACCCAAGCCGCGTTGGCCTTCTGGTAGGCCATCGTGATGCCGACCTGGCCTCCTCCGGCACCGATCCCTATGCCAACTAAGGCGGCCAGCGTCTGACGGTCCAGCGAGAACAGGTCAGGCGCGGCCTGCACCACGCTGCCGGCGACCGAGAACACCGCGAACCAGAACACCACCGAGGCCGGTGAGTCGGTCTTGCGCAGCTCGCGCACGAACATGTAGGCGAGCGCTGCGAAGAAGCCGGAGCCCAGCGCCAGCAGCGCGTCGGGCTCGACGCTGCGCAGGTCTGGCGACACTATCAGCACGATTCCGGCGAACGCGGTGACGAGGAGCAGGGCGACGCTGGGGGATACCCTCTCCGCCAGCACCTTGCCTGAGAGCAGGGCGACGAACAGCGGGCCGGTGTACTGCAGGGTGACGGCCTGCCCTATCGGGATCCTGCCGAGGGCTGTGAAGTACAGGATCATCGCAATCAGCCCGACCGTGCAGCGCAGCAGCATCGTCCTCGGGTCGTTCACCCTCAGGCTGACTCCGCGCGTCGCGGCGAAGGCCGCCACGGCGAAGGCGATCACCGCCGATCGCACCATGATGATCATCCAGACGTCGGCATGCACGCTGGTCCACTTAACCAGGGCGTTCATCGAGCCGAAGCAGAAGCTCCCGAACACCATCCACAGGACCGCGGCTCTGGGGGAGTCCTGCATGCCGCCCTCGGACACGAACGAGGACAGGTCGGGGCCATCTGTACCGGAGGCGACTTCGCCGAGGCCTCGGCCGAGCCCGCGCCCAGACATTCTAGTCGAGGCCCCAGCGGCGCTCTAGAACAGTTGCTATGGCCTGGTAGTCCTGGCCGCCCGCGCTCGACGGGTCGTGCAGGTGGATCGGCACGCCGTGGCTGGGTGCCTCGGCCAGCCTGACGTTCCTCCTGACGGCCGGCTTGACCACCAGTTCTGGGAAGGTCTCAAGCAGCTCCCCGGCGACCTGCTGGTTGAGCAGGGTCTGAGCGTGCATCGTCAGCATGACCCCGTCCACGCCCAGGTCCTTGTTCAGCAGGTTCCTGACCTCCCTGATGGTACCGGCGAGCAGGGCCAGCCCCTCCAGTGCGAAGTACTCCGTCTGAACCGGGATGAGAATCCCGTCAGAGGCCACCAGGGCGTTGATTGTCACGAGGCCGAGGGAGGGCGGCGTGTCGATCAGGACTATGTCGTAGTGGGGCAGCAGGGGCTCGAGCGCCTCCTTCATGCGCCTCTCGCGACCGAGCTGCCTCAGCATCTCCTGCTCGATACCGATCAGGCTCCTGTCCCCCACGATGATGTGCAGGTTGTCGACTGCCGTGGCGTGCCGCGAGTCGGCTGCCGTCTCGGGGCTGAGCATGAGGTCCCTGGTGGTGGCCCTGACCCTGCTCTTGTCCACCCCCAGCCCGGTTGCGCAGTTGCCCTGCGAGTCCGAGTCGACCACGAGGACCCTGTGGTCCCTCAAGGCCAGCTGAGCTGCGACGTTGATCACGGTGGTGGTCTTGCCGACACCGCCCTTCTGGTTGGTCACTGTGACCACGCGGGCCCTGCCAGGAGGCGTGGGCAGCGCGGCCGGCAGCTCCATCGGGCGGCGCGCCCTGGCCGTGCTAATCTCGTCGACGGCATCGAGGGGAGGGGCTAGAGTCTCGTCCTCGTCCTCGGTGAACTCCACGTCGAGGACCAACGGTACGGCCCTCACCTCGGGCAGGGCCTCGCCGTCCTCGGACGATGTCATCGGGCTGGACGGCGCTCGGAGCGGTGTTGAACATGACGCTCTGTCCGAATGGGCCGGGCCGGGTTTCAACTCATTCTGCAGGGCGGTCGACGTGGTACCAAGTCACCATCTCGCCGGTCTCCGCGTCCATGGCGAGTTCGGCCGAGTGGTCCCTTCCGCCATCGCTCCAGTCCCTGCCGGCGGTCATGGTCACCTTCCCGTCGCCGAGGTCACCGGGCAGTAAGCTGAACAGCTGGATTTCCTCCGAGACCGAGAGTCGGTACCCGACCGCTGTATCGGGGTGCCAGGCGCCCTCCGTGCCGGTGGCGATCGCGTCCTGCAGATCCGGGTATCTGGCCGGATCGAGGATCCTGCCCTCAAGCAGATCCATCGTCTGCGTGCTCGGGATGGCATCACGGTTCCAAGTGACGTCCCCGTCGTCGTTCGAGCCCTGCCCGACTACGTCGCATCCGCCAGAGTCCGCCGAGCGCAGCACGAGCCAACCCGATCGGTCGTCTTCGTCCACCCAGGACAGGTTCCACTCGGGGGTTCCGGTGGGCTGGGACCAATGGGCTTGCCAGACGTAGCCGCCACCGAGTATGGCCATCGCCGCGTCACTAGTCGAGTGGTTGGCCTTCAGGCACGTGGTTGCCTCCTCCAGGTCGAAGGGCCTAATCTCCGACTCGTCCCACATCGCGTCAACCCAGTTTCGCTCGGTGGAGGAGCTTGGCTGGTCCTCCCCCGCCTTCGGCTTGAGGTACTCCCTGCCCCAATCGACCTCTGCGCTGCCTGACGAGCCCGTGTTCTTCGATATCGCCATCGAGACCGTCAGCCTGCCCTCGGGAAGGAGCTCCTCCGACAACGAGCTCACCAGGAAGTTGCAGTCGTTGGTCCTCAGGTCCTTGTCGAGGACGATGTCGGCCACCTGTTCGACCGGCCACGGGCTGTCGCGCTTGACGAGGATGCTGAGGTACGCGTGCCCGTAGCACTGGCCGA
>JAYZFV010000089.1:0-8196 GCA_036336595.1 Thermoplasmatota archaeon
GAAGAGGTAGTGGATGAGGAAGCCTCCGCAGCCATCGACTTTCTTTCGATCGACTCGCTGGAGGACTCCCTCTCACTACTGGGTGGCGATTGGCCCGAGCCTGTGCCAGAGACGGAGCTAGAGCCCGAGACGGAGGCCGAGCCCGAGACAGAGGCCGAGCCCGAGACGGAGGCCGAGCACGAACCTAGCCCCATACTAACCTCGCAGGTCGCTGAGGCAATCGACTCCTTCGGACTTGTCCTTGATTCTGAAGAGCAGCAGTTTGTCAAGGTTGAGGCAGCCAGACCGTCTCCCTTCCTGAGGCCTTCTACCGAGGTCGACTCAATCCCCGGTGACAAACTCCATGCCACCCTCAGCGAGACTGAGAAGGCCATCCTGAACCCGGATGGTACCGTCAGGCGTCAGTTCATCGATGGTGAGCTAATTCTGAGGAACGCGAGCAAGAAGCACAGAGCCTGGGACATCGAGGTCCACTTGGAGTCCATCGAGTCCACCGACTTCGGTGAAAAGATCTCTACGGTGAAGGAGCTAGATGCCACCGAGGACACGGTGATACCCTATACTGCGTCCGGACCAAGAATGCTCGTCCTCAGAGAGAGCATCGACACCGAGCCCAGCCGGGACAAGGAGTCCAGCCTCTCTCTCGTTTTCTCTGACAGCCCCCAGGATCTCGACATCACTATCGAGATCGAGAACGTGTCTCCAGTGCCGCTATACGACGTTGAGGTCAAGCGGGCAGTCCCCGCTTCCTTCGTACTCCCCGATGACCGTGTTTACAGCGTCGAGGACGACTCGGTAGTCTGGGATATCGGCAGGCTGAACATCGGTGAGAGTCGCACTCTATCGGTTTCAGCCAAAGTCATGACTGACGCGATTGACAAGATTCGCGCGGGCGTGTGCTCGACGACCTACTCAGCCGAGGCGACAGTGTCCAGGGCCCGTTTCGACAGGGTTCACAGCTCGGGTCGGCAGTTCTCCTATGTGAACGCCATAGAGGACGACCGGCCAGGGGTATGGCACTGCACTTGTGTGTTCGAGAACAAGTCTTCCTTCGTGGTCGCCCTCTCTGGCGCGACGGTCAGACTCATTGGAAGGGAAGATCCGATTCTAGACGTCTCTGATATTCGCCAGGACGTTCCCCCTGAGGGGAGGTGGGACTCGATGGTGAAGCGTGTGGAGTCGGAGGACCAACCGAGCTTCACGCAGGAGGTGCGGTTCTCCATCCTGCCCAGGGTCTCTGTTCAGTCTACTGGAACCGTCGAGCTGAAGGAGCAGCAGCTAACTGTGCTGGATGCGATTCTTCAGAAGAGGTATGACAAGTCCCGACTCAAGTCCTACGTATCCTCTGACGTCGAGACCGCAGTCACATTGGAGAACACAGGTTCTTCCACCATCAATGTGATAAGGATCCTCGATGACATCCCTGGTATCTTCGAAACTCCCTCGATTGAGCAGATCGCCATCGAAATGGAGGGCTCGGAGCTGAATGACGACCAATATCGAATTGACATTGTCAACGGCATCCAACTAGAGGAGAAGCACATTTCCCCTGATAGCGAGGGCCACGGTCTGCGTATTACTGTCGGAACGTCGGCTCCACTCGGACTTCAGCCAGGCAAGACGCTGGTCATCAGATACCCTCTCCACGCCCCAGACCCATCGCCTAGGAACAAGATGCTGGCGGCGCCGATCAGGGTCGACTTTAGCTCGGAGAGGTTCGGGCCGGTGGCTACTAGGATGGTCGAACGACCACCCAGAATCCGCGTCGTCCATAGAAGGAGGAACATTAGTACTGGCAAGGAGGTCTTCCCCGGTGGTGCGCCGGGACGATACGAGATCCTACTGATGTTCCACAACAACTCGGACAGCGCCTTAGATGACCTCGCGCTCCACGACGTCGTCCCGGGAACCTTCACGATCGAGGGCTCCACTGTCCGCTCTGACAAGGAGGGTGAGAGGGACGCCTCCATGACCAAGGAGTCGGCCCGTGAAGGTACCCAAGTCACCTGGGCTGTAGGCAGGATCCAGCAGGACGAGCGCGTTGAGGTGCTGTACTCCATACAAGGCGACCCGGAAGCCGAGTACAAAGTAACGGACGCCCAGGACTTCCATGGCGCCACCTTTGGGAAAGAGGTCGACGAGGAACCGAACGTTCCGGAGTGGGTCGAGCGAGATGAGCCCAAGCCATTACCACCACCTTCCAAAGCCTACGTTGATGGCATCGAGGCTGACCACACCGAGGACTATACGGCCCATGAAGAGGGCAGTTCCGATGAAGTTGTGGCAGAGGAAGCGAAGGACTACGGGCCAGATGAGGCCGATGAGGAAGAGGCTGAGCCAGCCCCACAGGGAAAGTCCTGTCCTGCCTGTGGTGGGGACGTGGGAATCGGGGCTTCGCTGTGTTCGGTGTGCGGCTTCACCTTCTCCACGTGAATGAAGCCGTGGCGGAATCGCCCACCGAAGCGTTATTCTTGTCGCTTTTAGCCGTATGCACATGGCCTCAGCGCAAGCCGGTGGCGACGCTCAGGCCGAGGCCATGTCGTCCATGATGGTCCCGATGCTCTTTCTGCTGGGCATGATGGTGCTGCTGATGGTGAATCCGGGCATACGCATCGCACTCTCCGGTGGCGCTGGGGCCATCATCGAGCCAATGTTGCCTTTCCACCAAGAGTACTTCGTGCCCACCGTGTTCATCATCGGCTCTTCCATCATGGTCGTGAACACGGTGATTAGATCGTTCTTCATGGACCCCCTGCAGCAGGCCCACTTCTCGCACAGGAGCCGTCAGATTGGCAAGCAGCTGAGGGAGGCAAGGATGGCAAGGGACACTGCGAGGGCAGAAAAGATGCAGAGGATGCAGATGGAGATGATGCCTGAGCAGATGCAGATGCAGTCATCTATGATGAAACCGATGATGTTCACGATGATATTCATCATAGCCATATTCAGCTGGATGGCAGAGTCTGTAGAGGCCTTTAAGGTCGGCTTCGTCAGCCTGCCTTGGAAGCCGATGTGGAGCTTCAACGCAAAGATCATGTGGATATTCCCGGCATGGATAGCGACTTATATCGCCATGAGCGCACCCCTAGGCAGGATCATCGACCGTCACCTCAAGCTCATCAGGTACTCGAGGCACCCCCTCGTCCTGTCAGGTGACACGATACCCGAACCACTCATCCACATGCTAGAGGAGGAGAGGAAGCCAGACTTAGCCTCCCGGAGGGCTCGTCGCGCCCAGAGAAGGGCAGGACCGAGGAAGACGGGCAAGCAGGGCACTCAGTCCGCTCAGGTGCGCTCGGGCAACCTTCACGCTGCTCCCCCAAAGGAAGGGACGACCTGCCCTTCGTGTGACTCCGATCTAATTTCCCGAACTTCGAAGGGGGTGCTGAGGTGCGACGTCTGCCGCAACGAGTGGAGATGAAATCGTGGTGATGGTCACCATAAGCGGCCCCCCGGGTAGTGGCACCTCGACTCTCGTCGGTAAGATCGCTCAGGCGTTCGGTTGGGACTCCCTCAACGGAGGGGATGTGTTTAGGACGGAGGCGAACCGTCGCGGACTTTCAGTCGAGGACCTCAGCGCAGTGGCCAAGGGCGACCTCGACGTTGACCGGGCTCTCGATGCTCTGCTCCGAGAATTGATGTCCGCAGACAATTCCCCCGAGATCATCGAGAGCAGACTAAGCGGTTGGTGGGCCCACCAGATGGGAATCGACTGCCTGAGGGTGTGGGTCGCTGTCTCTGAGGAGGAGCGAGCGCACCGCATACAGAGTCGGGAGGGCGGCGACTTCGAGGACTGCCTCAAGCGCTCTAGGCAGCGCCAGAAGGATGACATGGAGCGTTATCTCATTCTCTACGACATAGATCTCGACGATCTCTCGCCCTACAACCTAGTCGTCGATGCGGATGACAAGGACGAGAACGAGGTATTCGCTATCGTGAATGCGAAACTGGGATCGTGAGTGTGTATGGCCGAGGAGGAGACTTGGGTCCTTGACCCATCTGCTAAGACGAACCCGGCCCATGGTTGCAATCCCTATGACCGCTCCCTAGGGGATCTCCTAGAGTGCGGCGTCATTCTCATCGACAAGCCCCCGGGGCCAACAAGCCACCAACTGACCGCATGGGCGAGGAACCTCCTCGGGATTGCTAGGATTGGTCACGGCGGCACCCTCGACCCCTTTGCTACGGGACTGCTCACCCTTCTATGCGGAAGAGCCACTAGGCTCACCGCCATCTTGCTCCAGAAGCCGAAGCGCTACATCGCCGTGTTGCGCTTCAAGGACGAAGTGGACAAAGACAGGCTCTCTGGCTTGCTGGATAGTCTGACAGGGGAGACCTACAACGTACCCCCAAAGGAGTCAGCTGTCAAGGTTCAGGTTCGCACTCGCGCCATTCGATTGGCCAAACTTGTCGATGCCGACTATGCGAGCAGGGTCTTCGTAGTTGCCTTCCACTGTGACGCCGGCACATATGTGCGCACCCTGGCTAAGGACATAGGACTGCTAATGGGTTCCGGATGCGAACTCTTGGAACTCCACAGGGAGGGCAGCGGAGGCTTCGATGACTCGATGGCATGCACTATGCAACAACTCACCGACGCGACGTTCCTGTGGCGCGAGCACGATGAGGGCGAGGGGTTGGCCAGGATTCTCGCTCCAGTGGAGAGCATCTTGGAAGATCTCCCTCGAATCGTGGTGAAGGACGGAGCAGTTGCCGCGTTATCACATGGTGCCCCACTCGCTAGGCCAGGTGTTGTCAGCGCCCCTAAGGGGCTGACTATGGGGTCCAGCGCACTGATTTCCAGCCTCAAGGGAGAGGTCGTGGCCATTGCAACTTTGAGCGTGGCCACGGACTCGCTGCCGGGAATGAAGACTGGCCAGGTGGCCACAGCCCAGACGGTAATGATGCCCCCGGGGGTCTACCCGCAGACCTGGACCAAGGAACAGAGCTAGCCCTTAGGCCGCCTCATGCTCTTCGTAGATCCACTCGTCTGTCTCCAGGCGAATCTTCAGTACCATCATTTTCGCACACACACCACCGAGCTGACCACCGAGGTAACCGAGCGCGGCACTCTAATTTCGCCTTCATTCCCGGTATAACCATTGCCCAGATTTCGCTGATTATCGGCCAAACGTCCCGTCGGACGGGATGCCAACGGGACTCACTTGCGACGTTCGAACTCCTTCTTCACCCCACGGGGCCCCATCTGCAGGATGACTAGGGAGGCGAAGATGACGCACACCGAGATGAAAATCACGACAGCACCAGGGTCAGGACGCTTACTAGGGTCAGTTGGCTGCTCCACTGAAATCGTGGCTTCAAGCAGATTGTTGGCTTCGTTAGTCTCCTGTATCGAGGCTGTGCCATCGATTTCCACTGAGATTGACAAATCGGGACTAGCCTCGTTGAGCTGTGCATCACAAACAGCCATCCTCAGACCTCCGGGTTCGATGGAGTCTATCGAGTCAGAGCCAACTAGGATGCCATTTAGACGGCAGTGGAAGGGCACATTGTAGGCAGTCCCACGCCCCTCGTTCCTAACGAAACCAACGATTTGCACGACATCGCCCCTGATTAGGGAGATAGATGCTATCCCATCGTATCTCACCTCAACGGACTCGACTACGAGGTCTGGATTGGCTGTGACTATCACCTCAATGTCCTGTGAAACATTTGTCGTGCCGTCGCTCACAGTTACCCTCAAGGTCTGCGTGCCCGGCTCCACTGGGGTTAGTGACAGAACTCCCTGGGGGCCTACCGTGGCCCATGAGCGGCTAGTTGAGATGACGAGTTCTCCGGTGTCCGGATCCGAGATTGTCGGCTCGATGGTGATGGTCTCGCCGAGCTCGATGTACACTGTCAGTGGCAGCCCTTCGATTAAAGGGGGATCGGGCACGGGAGCGATGTTGACCGTGAACGAGTCTGACCAGGTGTTGCCGCTCTCATCGCTGACTTCGACATCTACTGCTGTAGAGCCATACGAGTTCGCGTATGGTTGAATTCTGAGGTTATGCCCTTCTCCGGAGGCATTTACGATGCTGGTGTCCGTGCTATGTGCAGTCACAATAAGGGCCTCGCTAGTCGTGATGTCGTCGGTGCAGCGCGACGGCATGGCGATGATCAAACCCCCCTCGTCCTCTAGCAGGTGGAGGTCATCCATGGCCAGACACTCGGGATCTAGGTCCCATTCCACGTGGTACCCACCTAAGATTGACATCGACTTGATGTGGACTACCGTCGTCTCTGCGGTCCCGTTGGATGACCACTGGAACCGTGCAGCGACACCCACTTCCACAGCGCCCCCGACTCCCGGAAGCGTGAACCCGATGGGCACGCTGAACGAGAACTCACCGAGTTCCATCGGTTGCGTGTGGACGAGATTGTTGCCAATTGCGAAGAGGACGTAGCTCGTTTCGGCAGACAACCCACCGACATTGCCCGCGATGCTTCCTATGACGACCAGTTGCGGGTCGTTGACATCCACCCGTGCTCCTGACACGCATCCGTCATCGATGTCGATTCGGATGAGTTGGGACGAGTCAGGACTGTCTAGGGGTTCACCGTTCTGCTTCACGACATATCCGCTCCCGTCCTGATTCGACAGGACCGAAATCGTGTGGTTCCCATGGCCATAGGTGTGGATCCTGCCAAGTTCCTGTTGCGGCGGAACTTCGACTTCGAACGTCCAGTATGCCCCCCCGGCCCCAGCCGGGGTTAGGCCACACGTTTCTTGTGACAGCCCCACGATCTGACCATCGAACGGACCGTAGTCCAGCACCGGGGTGGTCTCGATGACAGGGGTCGTGTGCAGCGCCTTGGCGTTCTCGAAGGAGAACCAAGGCTGGTGGTACTTCACTCGCAGACCCACCGCGTCGACCCGGACCTCCGAGTCATCATCGCTTCCAACAGCTACGTAGTCGATGGTGAATTGCGTGTCTTCCACCTTGTCCCAGTCCCACTCTACGTAATGGTCGAGCGAGATCACTAGGGGATTGGCCATCCTGTTGACTCCACCCAGAGTCCTCGCATATGTCTGGACCAGTCTGTCCGCACCGTGGTTCTGCATCAGGATGTTGACTTCGTCCTGATTCAGAGCATCTGGAATTGAGAAGTGAAGCACCAGAGAGACGTTCTCGATAATCATGTCATGCAGCCCGGGGTAGTAGTATCCGCTCATGGTGATGTCAGGTCCCCTGGACCAATCGTAGTAGCCGTCCGGCTCTCCGAAGGTTGCGTTCGAGCCGGTGGAACTCGTGCTAGCCCAAGCCGTGTAGTCAGCGAAGTTATCGGGCCTTGCGTGGGTGAAGGAGAGCTCGCTGTCAGCGACCATTGCGATGGTGTAATCTGCCTGATCCTGGGAGAATCCGGTAGTGCTGCTGATCACCCATTCCCCCTGCTCCTCGAAATTCCCTGCAGCGAGCAGTTCCACTTTCTCGGCCGAGATCACTGTATCAGCCAGTCCGATCGGTGAGACTGAGGCCATCATTAGCACTGAGAGCAGCACAGCGGACGTCCTCCGAGTCCCTAGCACGGATCTCAACGGTCCCGCGCCGCGCTTCAAGGCGTTGGTGGATGGTGCGTCGTGAGAACGCTTGCATAACGGTTGATATACGGGCCGATGCACGCTTGGGGCACGCTTGGCTGTGATGGTGTAGCGGTTAGCACGGTGGGTTGTGGTCCCGCCGGCCCGGGTTCAAGTCCCGGTCACGGCCCCATCGATGCCTAGTTGCCGTTCAGGGCGTCGTCGCTGATCTCGTGACCCATCTTCTCCACCTTGGTGACCAGGTACTCCATGTTGTCGTTGCCCACGCCGACCACCAGAGGCATCCGTTCGACGACGTTTATCCCGTGATTCATCAACTGCTTGATCTTGTCCGGGTTGTTGGTAAGCAGGCAGACCCTGTCGATGCCGACAGATTCGAGCATCTCAGACGCAATCTTGTAGTCCCTCGCATCAACGGGGTGTCCCAGAATTAAGTTGGCCTCACTGGTGTCAGCCCCCATGTCCTGCAGATTGTAGGCCTGTATCTTAGCGTGAAGACCAATCCCCCTCCCTTCCTGACGGAGGTAGACCAGACAGCCCCAACCCACTTCCTGGATCTGGTGTAGGGCAGAGTCCAACTGCGCCCCGCAGTCGCATCTCAGGCTACCGAAGGCATCCCCCGTCAGGCACTCGGAGTGAACTCTGACCAGAAC
>JAYZFV010000090.1:0-6148 GCA_036336595.1 Thermoplasmatota archaeon
CTGGATCTCCGCAGGGGACATTGAGCCTGGTTTCCAATCGGTGATGAAGCCGGCCGGGTCGATGACGATGACTGCATCGGTAGCACCACTGGGAAGAGCTCGTCCGACGGTCGAGTCGTCCATCAAGAGCGGCCAGGTTCCATTGAGGGTCTGCGCGTACTCGTTCAGGTTGATCGCCTGGAGTCCCTCCCCAGTTGCTATCTGGACGAAGGTTGGATACCCTCCCTCTTGTTCTATGATTATCTTGGCCGACTCGAAGTCGTTCATTTGCCTCATCGCGTTAGGCGAGCCAGAGGTGAACAAACCCACCACCACAACCTCGGAATCACCAAGGAGTTCGGAAAGAGATAGCGACCCGGAGTCGGGGTCGTGCGAGAGCAGTATGAAGGAAGGTGCGGCACCACCCTCCCGATAGGGCTCGGACTCGATGTCAGGAAGGTGAAGCGCGGGACCTAGGCTCGCCAGAGCGAGTAGGAGTAGCACAGCATACGCCGGCAGAGGGAGCATTGCCCCCCTCAAGGAGTGCCCAATCCAAGCGACAATGCACAGGGGGATTAGCACTGCAGCCCAGTAGCCGCCAAGAAGCGGGGGGGTATCCTCGGGTACGTTGAACCGAAGAATCGCCCATGAGTCGCAGGTCTCTCCAGGATCTTGGTCTGTGATGGTGAAACAGGCGTCAATCATGTAGTTGCCCGGGGTCAGTGGTCGCTCTGTGGACCACAAGAGGACGGTGCGGTTGGCTTCGCCCTTCGAGGTTCCGTGGGGAATCTCGAAGTGGTCCTGCCAAATGTCCTCCTCGTAGTATCCGTGTCTCATCTCGGACCATCCTATCGGGCCAATCAACTCGATAGCCTGGTTGGAGAAGTCATCCCGACCCCACGGTGAAATGGGTGTGAACTCAACTCTGGCCATCCGATTCTGATCGAGAATGACGTCGAGCTCCGTCTCGATGATATCCCCGTCTAGTTGCACTCCAGTGCGAGCGTCATACGTCCCCCACCAGAGGCTGCCGGACAAGGCACATTCATGCCGGACCTGTATCGCCAGATCGACAACGTCGCCCGAGCTCATAGTCACGTTGACGTTTGATGCTGCGGCAACGAAAACGTGGGGATCGGTGCGGCCCTTGTTCATCACGATCGCGTTGGTCTCTGTGCTGGACAGTACCTCGACCCCCCCCATGGTTAGGGTGATGGTGAATTGCGTTTCTGAGCCAATTGGCGTTCCTCCGACCAGATTGGTCAGCGAACAGACGTCGCTCGAAGCCTCCAGAGAAGCGAAAAGCTGCACCGAGATGTTGCCTTCGTAGCGCAGAGCCTCCTGGACGGGAGGGGTTTGGGCTTCGATTATGATTGGCGAGGAGGCTGAGCTTGTCTTGGAGAATGTTACGCTGCCAGAAGGGAGTCCGGTTACCGTAGTCCAGTTCCTATCGAGGTACTGTGAGTCATCGTCTCCCTTCAGGAACAGCATGTGCCCCTCTGGGTAATGGGCCTCGAAACCGGGGCCATCGTAGGCGGTCGAGGTCTGGGCCATGCTAAGTGAAGAGCCGGCAAGCATAATCAGGATGGACACTAGTAGGATTCCACTAGCTTGAATGCTAGCCACTCCGTCACCTGGTCCCCGCTCAGGCACGACCTCGTTCAAACCCCTCGTCTCCATGTCAAAGGAACCTCTGTGCGAGCATCAGTGCAATTACGGCACCTGAGATAGTTGATAGAAAATTCACGCTGTGCTTGCCGAGGTAGCCGCGATTCTCCAGCACTGCGCCCAGTAGCGAGTCTATCTGGCAGCCTATCCATCCCACAGATATCACCACCGTGAAAATGAACACAGGAGGCGTCTGGTCACCGTTGATGGCGCCTAGGATGGTTGAGACAACCGCTATGAGAAGACCGCCGTAGAAGGCGGCTACGGTTCCAGTGGGAGACATGCCTCCGTTGGTCCCCGCGGGTACGGCCTGGAGGGTGGTGATGATTCGCGTTCTAGGATCGAGGCTGCCAATCTCCGAGGCCAGGGTGTCTGAGGCGGCGACGGAGACGCACGAGCACAGGATGAGATAGGACCAGGCGTGACCACCGATATAGAAGTCGATTACAGCCACCGAGGAGGCGAGGCCCCCGTTGGCAAGCACGTTCTTCCAACCCCTAACCCCGTCGTTGGGCTCTTCTGCGGAAATCTGCACTTTCTCCTCAAACCTCCATTTCGTGGACACCGAGCCAACGAAGAGGAAAGTCATCAACACGGCCAGCCATGTCCAATGTCCCAAGAAAGAGACTATCAGTCCGACGAAAAGGGCAGCGAGAAGGCCACCCCCATCCAATAGATCCTTGACCTTAGAAATCAGCAGGAGGAGAGTTACCAGCAGGATGGAGATCACCTGCTCATCACTCAGGTCCACCATATTCTCAGTCAGCCTGTTTGCATCTGCGGTCATGAACGATTCGGCAACTGGCCTCGCGCACTGTCCAATCATGACTCAGAAGGGCGTGTCCAGTGTGCGTATTCCCCTCAGCAGGCGTCGTGCGACCACGAGTACAGTCGCTATCAGAATAATTGTCCATCCTAGTACGGCCAAGCCGGTCCCGAACTCACCAAACCCCATCATACCCGGAACATAGCCCGACAGGTACGAGGTTCCGTTCCACAGGGAGTGACCCACCATAGCTAGACCGAGGGCGGGTCCGAGCGACTTCGGTGAGAATGAAATTGGCAGGTCGGACGAATCGGGGGGCTTGCTGTAACTCACTCCATTATCCCCCATTGTGGAGCGCATAGTGGGCATCAGGATGGACCCGGAGACGGGTGACATCTCGACAGGGTAACTAGCCGGGTCACCTAGGCCCGGCAGCGAGCTCTGGCTGGGATCCATCACTATCCAAGCGCCGTCCGGGCCGGTCTGCTCAGCCATTGCATCTTTGACGGCGTCTTCAAGGGTCGGCCTCTCACCATCGAATCCAGAGAGGTCGCCATCGCCGTCAGTATCGAGTCCGAGTCCCTCGGCAACGTCTATTGCGCTGATGGCAAGTGACTTTGCACGCCATGTCATCTTGGCCTTGAACGCCTTATCGGTTGCCATCCAACCAATTGCAGTGCCAGTCATTGCAGTCCATACGGCATGGCCTGGAATCGAGCCTATGCCTCGAACCAAAATAGTCAGTGTGGCAGCGAGGGGACCACCGAGCAATGAGGATCCGATGTATTGGAAATTCTCAATCAGTGCGAATCCCAGACCGACGGTAAACCCGACCTGAAACCCATGCTTCGGACCCTTGATAGAAGGCAGGAAGAGTGCGACTGCCATCCCCTTGAACAGCTCCTCACACAGAGGAGCGCCGAGTGCGAGAAGAGCAAGTTCGGTGGCCCATAACGGAAAGGACGACGGAATCAGCTCCGGTGCTACTAGGCTGTTGAAGACGAAGGCCGGGAAAGCAGAAGCCATTCCCGCAATCAACCATGACTCGGCCTCCCTCCTTCGAGTGGGCAAACCGATGAAGGGGGTCGATGTCCCCCACCACGCCAGAACCGGTAGGGAGAAACCGGCTAGCCAGAGGGGAATTGCGAGAAGAACGAAGAGTGCGTTCCCAGCCAACTCGGTTGAATTTTGAAAAAGCAGCACGGTCAGTATGATGCCGATTGAGACGGTGATGGCGAATATTACCCAGAGTTGCTTGCTTGGAGGCATATCGAGAACCGAGTCGTCTCTGACGAGGAATCTCGTGAAGGTCGTCTTGACCGGGGTTCTCAACGAGCCCCCCTCGGGCAGTGCGTGGACGTTAGAGCCTTGCTCGTTTGCAGTTGCGAGCCTGACATGGACAAGTCGGGGACGATGCAGCCTGAAAATCAATACGACTAGGGGCAGGCTGCACATCCCTCCAGACAGCACCATTATGGGTTCCGAGTCGACCACTCCGATAATGATGAACAACGAGGAGTACATCAGGAAGAAGGCCGGCAATACCGTCCCTAACATGCTGAAATAAATTCGCCATGGCCTGCTGGTCCTTGCGATCCTTAGGTTGGCGGGGGGCTCGCTTAATCTAACGGGGACCATGACCCTGAAGCGTCGATTCAGGGCATCGATCAGTATGCGTTCCCCTTCCATCTCCCCACCGTGGGTGCCACTCAGATCGCCCATCACTCTGGATGCCCAAGGCATCCGGTGCGGTTCCTCATCACTGTGGCATGCTCGGGGAGAGGGGGGCGATATTGGGCTTTGGCGTCACATGATGGCCCCGCAAGAGCCGCAGTATAGCTCTCGACGGGTGCTGTCCTTCTGCATGCTCCACTGACCGCATGCGGGGCACGGTGGAAGGCCCTTCACGTTCGGCTTGACCCTAGGTCCCTGTCTGGGTCGCCTTTTCCGAGGCACGAACCAGCCTTTCTTCGGACGCTTCACCTTCGGCACAACCACACCGTTCATCCGAGTGGAGCCGTCACTCAAGAGGTTCACCCCCAGAGGCGAGCGCGTCAGCCGACGCTATCATGTGGAGAGTGCCCATCGCGGGGCATGCGTTGCACGGTTGTCGGTGCTGGAGTGTCGGGGCTGTCCTGCGCGGAGAGGCTTCTCGAGTGCGGGCACGAGGTCGAGGTGGTTGCAGACAAGTTCAGCCCGCACACTGTGTCAGACGCGGCCGCGGCGATCTGGTATCCATTCCTGACCGCACCCGCTGAGAGGGCTGAAGCCTGGGGGGTGGTGACCTACGCCGAACTGGAGAGGCTGGCCCGAGAGGTGCCAGAGTCAGGCGTCAAGATGAGAGATGGCAGGGAATACCATCGGGAGATCGTCGAATTGCCTGCTTGGAAGGACGAAATCGCCGCCTTCAGAGTCCTCAAAGACGACGAAATCGTCGAGGGATATGTGTTCGGGTGGGAGTTCAGGGCCCCTGTAATTGAGATGCCACTGTACATGCCCTGGCTACGCTCCATTGTCGAGTCGAAGGGAGGGGCATTCAGGCAGTCCTTCGTGACGGAACTATCCGAACTGGAGGGCGAGGTGGTGATCAACTGCGTTGGTCTGGGGGCACGGGAGCTATGTGGGGACGAGGAGGTACAGCCGGCACGTGGCCAGGTAATCTTCCTCGACCAAGACCCTGGCATCGGCCACTTCGACCAGCAACCCGAGAGCCTGACCTATACGATTCCCCGCAGCGATGTGACCGTTCTCGGGGGGACTGCCCAGATTGGCGATTGGGGCATGGAAATTAGAGAAGAAGACAATGAGGCGATTCTGAGCAAGGTCGAGGCTCTGTGGCCCGACCTAGACCGATCAAAGATAGTTGGGGGCACTGTAGGATTGCGTCCCTCTAGAACGGAGGTTCGGCTAGAGTCCGAGGAGGTTGGAGGAAGAACTGTGATTCATAACTACGGCCACGGCGGAGCCGGGGTTACTCTCTCATGGGGATGCGCCGAGGAAGTGGTCGAGATTGTGGCCCGGGCTGGATAAGCCTTCATCTCCTCGCGCGTGCCCTTTCGACACGGCTCCTCTCCAGATCTCGCGCGATTTCGGATCGGGCCATTTCCCTTTCTAGCGAGCGCCTCACCAATTCTGCATTGGGGCCACCGACATTCTCATGACCGGCCCATGCTGCCTCGGCGTGTAGGGTCTTAGATTTCACCGGGATGATCTTGCGATAAACTGCGGAGGGGCTCATGACCTCGCCGCCAGCTGTCAGCAGTCTCTGCAGGGTGATTCCGAAGTGCATCTCGTTCCGTTGCAGCAGCGGCTGGACGACTGCCCAGTCTGCCTCGGTCATTTCTGTGAAGGTGCCGCCATTGAGTTGTGATTCCGAAAGGCGCCTGTACGGGTCTCGGACGTAGATTGCCCCCCCACTGGCCAGAGAGAATAGGTTTCCCCCTGGATACGGCGTCTCTAGAGGGACGAGCTCGCCTCGTTGGTCGAAGCGCATCCCATTAACGACGACGAAGCCACCGCCTTTCAGGGGGTCTCCTGCCATGAAGGACTCCGCAAGGTAATCGAGAGCAGTGCCGTTGATGACCAGTCTGGGGCTGCCGACTGCATTGATCATCGGCCTGCCTGCGGCATTGCCTAGAACGAACATCGAGCCCCCCTTAGCACCATAGCCGTAGCACTGTCCTACATCGCCGTGAACGACCAGCTCACCGCTCTTGTGAATCTGGGCGACTTGGT
>JAYZFV010000091.1:0-18742 GCA_036336595.1 Thermoplasmatota archaeon
CGGTGTCGGTGGTCTCCGTGGGGTCCTCGGGGAAGGCGTCCGAGTTGTCGCCCACCCCGTCCCCGTCGGTGTCGGTGGTCTCGGTGGGGTCCTCGGGGAAGGCGTCCGAGTTGTCCCCCACCCCGTCACCATCGCTGTCCGCCCACTCCGTGGGCTCATCGGGGAAGGCGTCAGCATTGTCCCCCACCCCGTCGCCATCTCTGTCCGCCCACTCCGTGGGGTCCTCGGGGTAGGCGTCCGAGTTGTCGCCCACCCCGTCGTCGTCCGAATCGACGGTCTCCGTGGGGTCATTTGGGAAGGCGTCCGAGTTGTCCCCCACCCCGTCGCCATCGCTGTCCGCCCATTCGGTGGGGTCGTATTGGAACGCGTCTTCGTTGTCTCTGACCCCGTCGCCGTCGGAGTCTCGGCTGAAGCCGCTCAGTGCCCAGGGTATAGTTGTGTTAGCGAACTGGCCATCGACGAAGGCAGGGGCATGGCTCCCTTCGTTGATTCGCCACAGAGCGACCTGGTTCCCCTGAGCGCAGTTCAGATGCTCTAGCATGTCTGTGTCATTAGTCCCACTGGGCCAATCGAGGTCGAGCTCTCCCAAGTCGGTGTAAACGCCGTCGCATCCCGACCGGTTCGCCCATGACGCCACGGTACTTTCAGCAGATGGGTAGTAGTTCCACTCGTTGTCCCAGGGATCGTGGTCATAACCCCCTTCATAGTAGATCACCCAGTCATAGGTGCCGTGGACCTGTAGGACGTTCGGGTGCCCCGTGTCCGCGCAATTATCGTCGAATTCGTCGTACGTTGACCCAGCCAGGGAGACTATGGCACGAAGCCGGTCCCCCTGCTCGCAGGCCATCCTGTGGGACATGAAGCCGCCATTGGAGTGCCCGATGAAGACGATTCCCTCGGGGTCGGCACCGTAGTTTGCAATGGCCTCGTCGATCATCACCATGAGCCAGCCTACATCGTCCACTTCCTGATCCCAGTAGTTGCAACAAGCCTCAGTGGCGTTCCAGAAGCGGAGTCCGTTCGGGTTGTAGGTCCCGTCCGGGTAGAGTAGAAGGTGCTCGTTCTCCAGCACGCTGTCAAACAGGTCGAGGTAGTCCGCATTCCAATATCCACTACTACTGTAGCCGTGGAGTGACACGATTAGGGGAAGTGGATGGTCGTATTCGTGTCCGCCCGGCATCATCAGAAGCGCCGTTCGGTTCTGTGGGCCGAGCGTCGCGTAGTTGTACTGGTCGGTGTACTCGAGGGGACCGTAATCCCCGTCGCCCGACGAGTGGGTCAGGCTGTGTGGCATCTCGGCGTCGAGCGGTTCCCCTGTAGAAACCGACCACGAGGAGCCCAGAAAAAGCGGGGCCAGAAGCAGCGCGACGACGACAGCGCTCATACGCATTACCGGTGGATGCGAATCGATTCGGTGATGAAATTATCCCATTGCCAAATCGTGGTTCAGCAACGAATGCGGGCATCTGGGCCTCAGAGAGCCTTCAGCGTCGTCTTGCCGTCCACGTACGGGCGCAGGATCTCGGGAATGCCCACTGAGCCATCCTCGTTCTGGCATTGCTCCATGATGGCGACGAGCGCACGGCTCGTGGCAATGGCAGTCGAGTTAAGAGTGTGCACAGCTGAATTGCCCTCTGTCGTGCGATAGCGGATTCGCAGTCGATTGGCCTGGTAGTCGGTACAGTTCGAGCACGACACGACCTCCTTGTACGCCCCTACACCTGGCAGCCAGGCCTCTAGGTCATACTTCCTCGCAGCGACGGTCCCCATGTCACCCGTGCAGATGTTGACCACCCGGTAGTGCAGTCCGAGACTGTCCCACATGTCAATGGCGTTCCGCAGCAGGTCCTCATGGTGCCCCCACGAGTCCTCCGGGTCGCAGATGACGATCTGCTCGACCTTGGTGAACTGGTGCACCCTCCAGATCCCCCTGTCAGAGAGCCCGTGAGCCCCGACCTCTCGGCGGAAGCAGGAGGAGACGCCAACCAGCTTTATCGGCAGCTCGGCCGGCTCTATGATCTCGCCCATCCGCATCGCAGTCAGAGGGTGCTCGCTGGTCGCGATGAGGTAGTACGGATCGGGCTCTATGCCGTACATCACCGTCTCGAAGTCACTGAGGTCTGTGACGCCCTCGTAGGCCTCGCGATTCATCATAAGCGGCGGCTGCACCAGGGTGTAGCCACGCTCCATCAAGAAGTCAGCACCATACTGCTGCTGTGCCATCACCAGGGGTGCGTGGACACCCTGCAGGAATTACACGCGACTGCCAGCGACCTTGGCCCCACGAGCTTGGTCCACCCAGCCGTTCATCTCGACCAGGTCGTTGTGGTTGCGAGCCTCGAAGCCGAGCTCGGGCTTGTCACCATGGGTGCTGTGCAGGGTGTTCTTCTGATCGTCTCCGCCGACCGGCACCTCGGCATGAAGGACGTTGGGCACGCTCATCCGCAACGCGTCGCGTTGAGCCAGACAATCGTCTGACAGGGCCGACAGCTCGTCGATCTTCGCTCCTATGTCGGCGACCTCTGAGATGATCGCGTCGGCGGCTGCCGAATCGCCGGACTTCTTCGCCTCGGCTATTCCGCGGGCTGCTTCGTTGCGCTGCCTTCGCAGTTGATCCGCATCGTACTGCGCCTTGCGCCACGCCTCATCGAGCCTGATGACCTCGTCGATGGCATCGTGAGCGAGACCACGGCGGTCATGGTCGGCCCGAACGACGTCTGCATGCTCTCTGAACATGGACATGTCAAGCATCGTGACCGGCCTTTTGGCTTGGTTACCGCCCTTCAACTCATTGGGCATACATCAGAAGAATGTAATGTCCTGCCAGAGTTGGTCGATTCCGAGGACCATTGCGCCTGACACGAGGTACCCCAGGATGCTGCCTCCGTTCAGCAGCGGCAGCCCCGCCTGCGGCTTTCCTCGTGCGACTTGAGTCATCAGGGCCATGTAACCCACCAGGCCTCCAACCAGCGTGCCCATTCCCACTAGCATCGGTCCCAGGTGAACCGGAAGGGTCGGGTCGCCCCAGAAATCGAAGGCAACCGGCCCCGCGTTTGGCAGGAAGGTGATTGACGAGATGACTAGGATACCGGGGAAGATGACATCCCCCAGGCCCATGAACAGGGCATCTCGACCCTTGGGTCTCGCTTTCGGTACGGGTTCGTCTCCGACGGAGGCGCCCCCGCCCGCTTCGCCGACGGGCTTGGCTCGCCTCATGACATCGCTCTCTTGGTCTAGGAAGGTGTAGTTCGACTGTTTTGGGGCCACCAGAAGAACGGGCAGCTTCAGCCCTATCATCGTGTCAGCCAATTCCAGCATGTGTTTGCTCTTGTTGACCGCCCAGTGGTCGTAGATGGCTGCCATGACCATGAACAGGATAATCAGAACTGGAACAAATGAAATCCCAATCATCGTGATCACTCCGGCGCCAACTAGGACGCCAACCGTGTTGACCACGTACCACTCCGGGAACTTGTAGAGCAGAATCATCATGCCGATGCTGATCACGAATGTAGATACTACGGTCACACTCCAGCTTAGGCCAACGAAGAACGCTACCACTAGTACGAACGGTTCGATGCAGATCCATAGGCTGAACCAGAGCGCGAACATAATGAACGCCCTAATCAGAGTCTCCTTGCCTCTGCGGGCGAGCCAGATTATCGCGACCGTGAAAATGAGAATAATGCCAAGCTCGAGGAAAATGTTTCCCGCCTCGGTGGCCCCCTCTTCGCCGAATGCCCGGTTTCCATCGAAATTGTAGCGTGGCTGGATGAAAACCCCGACCAGTATCGAGGTGGTGAACATGGCTGCCATGCCTACCATGGGGACCCATTGGTCTCGTATGGCATCCAGCACTTCAGCAAACTCACTGTCCGCCATATCTCCACGACCTTCAAGGCACATTTCACCTTGACCCAACCATGGCCTCGGAACCCACCCCCGACATCAGGGACTGGCTGACGGCCCGAATAGGGGCTGGCGTCAGGCTCGGGTTGTCGACCTGCGCCGAGATGCTAGAGCGCCTTGGGCACCCAGAGCGAGCCTTCCCCAGTATCCATGTCGCCGGCACGAATGGCAAGGGCTCGTTGTGCGCTCACCTGTCATCGATGGGCTCGCGCAATGGCCATCACATCGGCCTGTTCACCTCGCCGCACCTTGTAACCGTGGAGGAGCGAGCGAGGGTCGATGGCCGCCCGGTCGGGCCCGAGCAGTTCGACAGGCACTTGGAGGAAGTAAGGCAGGCTAGCCTCGTAGAACCAGAAATCCAACCGACTTACTTCGAAGCCACCTTCCTCGCTTCCATGCTCGCCTTTGCCCACGCAGGAGTGGACCGAGCAGTTATCGAGACCGGTCTGGGCGGACGTTTGGACGCAACGAGGCTGGTCGAAGCGGATCTCTGTGCCATAACGACGATTTCTAAGGATCATACTGAGTTGCTCGGCGATACGCTGGAGCAGATTGCGGTAGAGAAGGCCGGCATCCACCGTGAAGGCGTACCCCTGCTATGTCTGCACCACGACGATGCTGGGGTCCGCGATGCCATCGAGGGGATTGCTGGTGCGGATGTGGTTTGGTGCCACCCTGAGAGCTACGATGCGCAGGGCGTGGCCCATGAGTTGGCCTGTATCATCGCCGAGCGCTTAGGGTGGGCCGAGATGGAGATCGATGTCAGTTGGGCCGGGCGAACTAATGACGCCTTCGACTGGTCCCCCGGAGTGGATTGCAGGATCAGCGCAGCCCACAACGAGGAGAGCCTGAGTCACGATCTACGAGCCATCGACGGACAAAGGCACGTATTGCTGCTGGGAATGACCCAGAAGCACGACTTGCAATCGACGTTGGCCCCGTTCGCCAACACTAGAAAATTCGTGCGCGCCGTAGTCACGGAGGCCCAGGGGGGCAGGAACCCTAGCGTCCCTCCACAGGAACTTGCCCGTGAACTAACCGAGCTCGGGTGTTTCGAGGTGGAGATCTCCCATGACCCCACAATGGCGATGGACAGAGCGGTTAGGTTGGCTGACGAGTTCGACTGCGGGGTCTACGTCACAGGCAGCATCTACCTGGTCGGCGAGCTCTTCGGTGAGTTCGTTCAGCGGGAGGGACTGGATTTGTGGAGCGCCCTCACCATTCACCCACCAGGTGCTAGAACCGAAGGATGATTACCAACTCACCTGCCACGCGGTCCGTGAGCGAGAAGTGGGATCGTCGGTTCCTAGAACTGGCCAAGCACATCTCGGAGTGGAGCAAGGATCCGTCGACGAAGGTGGGTTGCGTAGTGGTCGGGGAGGACAGGGAGATTCGCTCAACCGGGTTCAATGGCTTCCCCCGTGGCATAGAGGACGATTCGGACAGACTAGAGGACCGGGAGCAGAAGTATCCTCTGATCTGTCATGCCGAGGAGAACGCGATCATGCATGCGGCCCGTATCGGGGTCTCGCTCAAGGGTAACACGGCCTACATCTCATGGCCGCCATGCTCTCGATGCACGAGATCCCTGATCCAAGCCGGCGTCAACGAGGTCGTGTTTCCGGCAGGTGTGGAGGTCCCCGAGCGTTGGCGGCCCGACTTCGACATCGCTATTGGAATGATGAATGAGGCCGGAATCTCGGTTCGCCAGGCCTAGAGCTCCGACCAGAGCTGCTCGACCCTATTCAATAGATCACTGATCGTTCCGTCATTGAGCACCTGAAAATCAGCCATGCTGGCGGTCGCGTCCAAGGCTTGGCCCGCTTCATCCTCCGCCTCCGCCTCCGCCTTCTCCTGAGCAACGAAGGTGCCTCTGTCGCTCGGGTCCCCAGACCTGGCGCGCCTCTGGAGGCGTTGCCAGCGCAGATCCTCGTCCGCCCTTACCTCGATTAGCACGAAGTCGTCGCGAGAGCGCAACGCCGCCACCTCGGCCGGTGTTCGTATGGAGTCGACCACTGCGTCCGCACCCTCCAGACTCCCGAGCAGCATCTCGGCCAGTATACCCGGGCCCCCCTCGCGGCGCAGCTCCCTGCCGCCCTCGATCAAAGCCTCCCTGGTGGACTCGACGCCCTTCTCGGCCAGCCATGAGCGAATCGAGTCCGAGCAGGACACGCTGCGCAATCCCTTGGCAGCGAACCAGTCCACCAAGGTTGACTTCCCGGAGGCGTTCCTGCCGGTCAGCCCGATCAGCATGTGGGGTCTGGGAGGCCGGCCGTGAATATTGGTTGCGTCAGGACCAGTATCTGCGAGTGCGTGCATAGTTCAGCTCAGCCTTGTGGATCGCGCGCATGAGCCCGACCCTGTCACCCCGTTGGTGGCCCCGCAGGACCCTAGTCGCGGTGTCTCCCGCTATGCCCCTGCCCATCAGGCAGAGCACGGCCTCGATTCCGTGAGTTCGCACCAGCTCGGCGTTCTTCGACATGCGCGCGCTGACCTTCGGGTCGTTGCTGTCCGTCCATTCGACCAGGAGAGACTCCATCCGCTCAGGGGCGCAGGCCATCATGCCCCCTCCGCAGGACGAGCACGGCTCGATCCCCCCTTCCATCCGCTCCACCCTCCTCCTGCGCTTCCCACCGCAATTCAGGCAGATGAGTACGGCACGTTCGTTCAGCAGGCGCGCTTCGAGGCGCTGCCTGAGCTCCTTGTCCGACCAGGAGGGCAGCAGTAGGTCCCTCTCGCTTCTGGGGGAGATACCGAGCCTGCCCGGAGGGGTGTGGAACAGCTCAACGGAGCCGTCTTGAATCGCTCTCAGTAGGTCGGTCGTGGCATCGATGTCCATGCGCTCGTGGAACAGCTTGTCGAGGGCCTCATCGACCACTGGAGTGCCACGATATCGCTCCATCAGACCCTCTATGTTGACTCTCCTCGGGTCCACTCCCTTGCCGAGCACGCCCATCTTCCTGGAGACCTGCACCATCCTCCAGCGAATGGCTCGCCCATTCGGTATCGTCATCTTGAGAATTGAGCCGAGCGCTGCAGGAGGCGTTTCCAACAGCCATCCCAGCACATCTTGGGCGTTGGTGCCCGGGACTTGGAATGCGATGCGATACGGGTCAATCAGGGTTCGCCCCATCTTTCCCTCGCGCATGGATCCCATGGCTTGGATGAAGTGCCCTAGGGTCTCGTTGACCCTCGAGCCCGCGCAGGTGTTGAGCGTCACGGTGCCCTCGCGCTGCTCTACTGTCAGCGTCTTTCCGTCTGGGAGCTTGCCAGTGGACTCCACGTGCTCGACCACCGCGCTGACCAACAGGTCCCTAGCAGCGTCAGAGAGTGGGTAATCGCTGAGTTCGCGCACTCCGGCCTCTTCTGGCACTGCTCCTACCGAAACCGCAGCGCTCTTGCGAAGGCGACCGACTTCCTCTGCGATTGCCAGAGGGACGGGGGGCAACTCCCCAGTCCACACCGGGGCAGACCCCTGCTCTTTGACCGGGGCCACGGAGAGCTCCTCGGCCTCTGGGTCCGCGTCGATTATCTGCCAGGTCCTCCCTGCCATAACGAAGCGACGAGCCCTCCCAGCACCTTCTCCATCCTCGCCCAAGGAGAGCACGAAGGCCTCGTCGACGGAGCCCATGACTCGACGAGTCACTACGTCCCTTACCCGGTACGAGAGCTCGTCGGGAATCATCGAGAAGTGCTCGGTCCGTGTCCGACCCAGTCGTCCGGACGGCGAGAACCAGCCTCCTCTGAGAGTATCGGGAAGCCCGTGGAGCAATTGACTCCTCCATCTGATTCGATCCGCCTCGGGATGATCCTGATCCCAAGGTGGGCGCTCCAGGGGGGCGTCCCCCTCAGTCTTCGAGGACAAAGCCACCCAAAGTCTGCTAGGCCAAGTGAGGACATCCGAGTCCTCTGGGCGCTCGACGAGCCTAATCATCCAACGGTTGTCGAGGACCCTCAGCACTGCGAGAGTCGATTCGTGATCCCATTCTTCGAATATCGAGCACCTTTGGATGATCCCAGTTGCTTCAGACAGCGGTACCACGCCCCTCTCAATCGCCATCAGCATGAGCTGGTTCGCTGCGACCACCCGTGGCCCTGTCCTCCACTCGACCCCCTCCAGCTCTCCAGCCATCGCCCGTCGTGCGATCACCGAGCACTCGGCGACCCCGTCGACCTCCCATGCCAGCATCTCACCCCGCCCGGTTCCACCAAGGCGATGCTCCGCGCGTCCGACTCTCTGCAGCAAGCGGTCCACGGACCTAGGGCTCTGCAGCTGGTGCACTTGCTGGATGGTGCCGATGTCTATGCCGAGCTCTAGGCTGCTGGTGCATATCATTCCGTGCAGGTCACCCTCCCTCAACGACTGCTCCATCTCCCTTCTCGTGTCTGCGGCCAGGCTACCGTGGTGAACCCCCAAGCTCAACTCGGGCGCCATTGAAGAGAGACGCTGTGCGACGGTCTCCGCGGTATTGCGAGAGTTGACGAACACCAGCGCTGGCGAGTCCTCCAGCAGTGTTCGGGCCAGCCTCCTGAAGGCGGCCACCGAACTAGGAGAAACTGACCACTCTACTGACAGCAACTCGTCCTCCCGGCTCACCGGCTCCCTGTGCACTACGACGTCCGTGTGCCTGGGGGATGGGCCGATGATCGGCTCAGCGCGCTTCGAGAACCACCTAGATACCTCGTTGGGGTTTCCAACTGTCGCCGAGAGCCCTACCAGTTGCATCCGCTCGTTGCCGAGATCCTTGATCCGCTCGAGGCCCACGAGGAGCTGCGAGCCCCTCTCAGAGGACGCGAGGTCGTGGACCTCGTCTAGCACTATGGCCCTGACGCCTGCCAGATGCCCCCTCAATCGGCTTCCTTGTAGCATGATTTGCGCTGTCTCTGGGGTTGTGACCAGAAGATCGGGAGGGGACCTAGACTGCCGCTGGCGTTCTTTCTGAGTGGTGTCCCCATGCCTGACCCCGACCTCGAGCCCGAGGGGGGCGATCATCCTCGCAAGCCTCCTGTCAATATCGCGATTGAGGGCCCTAAGTGGGGTGATGTAGAGGATGGACAGTCCGGTCCAGCCCTCGGACAGCGCCCGCGAAGTCAGCGGCAGTATCGCGGCTTCTGTCTTACCGCTCCCAGTTGGCGCTATCAGTAGCCTGTCCGACCCCTCGATGAGGTCGGGAATGCCAGCCTCCTGAATAGGGGTCAGGGACCATCTCATATCCTCGACAATCATCCTGACTCTGGGGTGCAGGAGGGTGATGGCGCCAACCATGCCTCGCCGCCGGTGCCGCATGTGGAAAACCCATCTGCCTCGAGAGACAATGAGGAAACGCGCGGCGAAAGGCACTAACTGTATGAGTACGACCCGAGGGCTGGTAAGGATGGCACGTGCGAGGGCTAAGCAGGTCGGGCCGCTTAGGAAATGGTGGCTCTCGAAGAGCGAGCAACACTTCCAGGCTTATACGCTCATGACCCTATTCTTCTCCGCGCTAACCCTCTACTGCTTCATCTTCCTATTCTTCATGGACGGCGTTGCGACTCTCGAGCAGGAGGGCAACGAGCACCTGACCCCTTACGTCTGGCTGGGACTGGTGGGTGGTTCCGTGGCGCTCTTCCTTGTCGCTCCCGAGTTCTTCTACTTCCTCGGCCAGAAGCAGGTACTGGAGGACATCCTCGATTTGGATTCGAGGCCCGAGGTACTCAGGAGAAGGAAGGACGCGGAGCAGGCTGCCGACCTGCTGGGCCCCAAGTACCAAGCCAGGCTGAAGGGGCTCTACGAGCTGCTCGGCATCAAGGTGGGCAAGAAGTACAGCATGGCCTCGCTCCCGCCCAGGGGGTCCCCCGGAGACGGGGCCGAGCCCAGCCCCGACGAGGAGGAATGAGGTGTCAGTTCAAGACCCCGTTCAACCCAACCATCCCCCCGAATCTCACCACGAGGGGTCTGGATGGTGGATGAGGGAGGCAGCTCTCGCCATCGGCCTCGTAGTGCTAATCCTAGGCTCGATGTGGATTGCGACCGGAACATTCCCACCTATGGTCGTGGTCGAGTCCGGCTCGATGATGCACGATCTGGAGGACGGCTCGATCGGGGCCATCGATCCGGGAGACCTCGTTCTGGTGATGAACCCCGCAAGGGTGGACATCGTCACCTACGCCGAGGCGACCCAGGAAGGGAACGAGGACTTCGGGTACGAGTCGCATGGCATGCCCGGAGATGTGATCATCTACAGGAAGAACGGCGACTCGGAGACTCCGGTTATCCACAGGGCGCTCCTCAAGGCGGTTGCTAACGCATCGGGAGGGTGGGATGTCCCCGGAACCCCCCTGGTCAACGTGCAAACCGTCTCCATCACGCTCGACTACCCCTGTCACTTCCACGGGCACCTGACCATAGTGGATTGGACACCCTCACACGAGGGATACCTGACTACTGGCGACAACGCGATTACCAACGGCTGCAGGATCGACCAGCTATCCGCTACCGGGCAGGATTCCAGGAACGGGCTCAAGGACGAGAACGGCATGCCCGTCACAGCGGTCATGGACGAGTGGGTGGTAGGCGTCGCTTCGGCCGAGCTGCCGTGGATAGGTGCGATCAAGCTGCTTGTCTCCGGGACTCAGGGCTCGGTCACAGCGAGCACTTGGAACAATCTCGCCCTTACCATAGTCCTCATCCTCGCATCTCCCCTGATCATCGATTCGGCCTCGGCCAGGCTGCGTGGCTCTGACGAGGAGGAGTGATTTTCCGTTGGAATTTGCACTCCAGAAACGAGAGATCTAACCATAGCACGCTGAATGACATTCGTTGAGTTTAAAATAGACCAAAATTTGCGACGGACGCAACGAATGGGGATTGATTATGGGAATTGGAATTAAACCGATAGGAGAGATGGTGCTGCTGGCAATGGAGAACGCCCCGGAGAAGACCGAGTCCGGACTGCTCCTGCCCGAGGAGGCTCGTGAGAAGATGAACGTCGGCCTGGTGGAGGCAGTGGGCCCCGAGGTCGAGGGAGTCGCCGTGGGAGACCGCGTAATATACCGCCAGTACAGCGGTACCAAGATGGAATGGATGGGCCAGGACTACCTGCTGATCCAGGAAGAGGACATCCAGGCAAAGGTCGTGGGGTGAGAAGATGGGCGCAAAGAAGATCATCTACGGCGCGGAGGCGCGAGACAAGCTGCTCGAGGGCATCGACACGGTCGCCAACGCGGTCAAGGTCACGCTGGGACCGGCTGCGAGGACAGTAGTGCTGGAGAAGCCATGGGGCAGCCCCGCCATCATCAACGACGGCGTGACTATCGCCAAGGACATCGAGCTCGGCGACCCATTCGCTAACATGGGCGCCAAGCTCATCCAGGAGGTAGCCAGCAAGACACAGGACAACGCCGGTGACGGCACCTCCACGGCCTCCATTCTGGCCCAGAGCCTGTGCCAACACGGTCTCGAGAACATGGAGTCAGGATCGAGCCCGGTGGAGCTCAGGGACGGTTTCGACGACGCCATCGAGACGATCGTCGAGTCGCTCAAGGAGCGCGCAGTCCCCGTCGAGACAAGCGAGACGATCAAGCAGGTGGCGACCATCGCCTCGAACAACGACGAGGAGATCGGCACGCTCATCTCGGAGGCGGTTGATGCGGTGGGCCGGGACGGCGTGATCACCGTGGAGGAGGCCAAGTCGATCGAGACATCGCTCAACGTGGTCGAGGGCATGGAGTTCAGCAAGGGCTACATGAGCCCCTACATGATCACCGACCGGGAGAAGAGGGAGGCCGTTCACGAGAGCCCCTTGGTGCTGCTCACCGACCACACTATCAACTCCGCTCAGGACCTGCTGCCCTCGCTCGAGGCGAGCGTGCAGCAGAAGCGCCCCCTGCTCGTCGTAGCCAAGGACATCGAGGGAGAGGCACTGGCCACTCTCGTGCTGAACGTCGTAAGCAGGGTCGTGAAGGCGGTCGCCGTCAAGGCACCCGGATTCGGCGACGAGATCGCCGAGCAGCTGGAGGACATCGCCGTCCTCACCGGCGCCAAGCCCCTGCTCAAGGACCAGGGCGCCGACCTCAAGGCCCAGGGGCCGGAGAGCCTGGGCAGCGCAGACCGAGTGATAGTCGCCAAGGGCAAGACAACCATCGTCGGAGGCGGCGGTGACGCCAAGGCCACCGAGGAGCGCGCCGAGCTGCTCCGAGGGCAGGCTAAGCTCGCAACCAGCAAGTGGGACCGCGAGAAGATCGAGAAGCGCGTCGGCAAGCTCACCGGCGGAGTGGCCGTGCTCAAGGTGGGCGCTGCGACCGAGACCGAGGTGAAGGAGACCAAGGCACGAGTCGATGACGCGCTCAACGCCACGCGTGCAGCGATGGCAGAGGGAGTCGTCGCCGGCGGTGGCGTGACGCTGCTGCGCGCCCGGGAGGCGCTCAAGCCCCTGTCGGACGCGGCGGACGGCGACCGTGCGATTGGCATCAGCCTGGTCTACGACGCCCTGGCCTCTCCTACCTGGCAGATCTCCCAGAACGCCGGAGCGGACGGCGACGAAGTCATCAAGCGTATCATGGCAGAGGACGACGACAACTTCGGTTTCAACGCCCGCACGGGCGAGTACGTCGACCTAATGGGGGCAGGCATACTAGACCCGGCCAAGGTTACGAGGAACGCCCTCCAGTCAGCCGGCTCGATAGCCGGCATGGTGCTCACGACCGAGACCCTGATCGCCGACGACCCCGAGCAGAAGGAAGACGCCCCGGCCATGCCCGACATGGGCGGCGGCATGGGCGGCATGGGCGGCATGGGCGGCATGGGCTTCTAGGCGCCAGCGCAATACTCAATTGCTTTCTCCAATTACTAGAACCCGTGAGGGCTTACTTTCTGGTTGGATTGCTGGTTGCCTCCACCCTGCTCGCTGGATGTGCGGAGTCGGATGTCGCTGTTGAGGAGGCGCTCGGGTGCACTTACACGGATGCGACCAACTACAACGCGTCAGCCGTCGTCGACGACGGCTCCTGCGTCTACCCCGAGCCGCCAGAGCCGGTGCTGGGCTGCATGTACGCGGATGCCCTCAACTACAACGCCGCAGCCACTGAGGACGACGGCTCTTGCAGGTACCCGGTGGTGCCAGACCCAATCCCTGGGTGCATGTACGATGACGCCTACAACCACGACGCCAACGCGACCGAGGACGACGGCTCGTGCGTGTACGACTCGGACGGCGACGGCATCCTCGACGAGTTCGAGGAAGCGGGGTGCACCGACGCCACCGCCAACAACCACAACTCGAGCGCGACCGAGGACAACGGTTCGTGCGACTACGACCTAGATGACGACGGGGTGGCGGACTGGGCCGAGACCGTCGGCTGTACCGACTCGAACGCCTCGAACTACGACGCCGGCGCCACAGATGCCAACGACGGATCGTGCACCTACGACTACGTGATGACCTTGGCCGAGTTCCTCAACGCCATCGACGACCTCGACAACTCCACCATCGTCGAACCCCTGCTGGAGAACGCATCGGCCGTGGTCAGGTTCTGGTCCGTCAACCTAGCAAGCGAGGAGGACGAAGGGATTGGCAACCCGAACGCCAACACCACTGGCATCGAGGTCTACGTGGGCCACGACCCGCAGTCCGAGATCCTCTACGAGAGGACCCTGATGCGAATGGGGACCATCACGTTCGACGAGACGACTGTTCAGGGCCCGGATGGCATCAACTACCGCAACGGCAATGACGACTCCGGGGCCTGGTACTACGCGAGGGACGAGGTCTACGAGTACGAGAACCCGTTCGCAGAGGGCGACCTCCTTGAGGACGGCCCGTCAGACCCTGACGACGAGGGTGACGATGGGGGGGGCGAGGAGGAAGCCTGTGAGGAGCTAGACTCGACATGGGCGTCGGACTGGAGCGTGAGCTCTGCCAACGGAGTACACACGGGGACAGGCAGCAACGGGACATTCGCTGCGACCTTCGTGGCGTTAGGGGACCCCCCAGTCCTGAGCTCGTACAGGTTGGAGGAGATCGACGGCCTCGTCAACTGTGGGGCGGAGGTGCTCGATCCCGCCGACTTCGACCTCTCGATCAACACCAACTACCCCCGGACCTCCATCACCATGCTATTCGAGAACGAGATCCAGGAGGGTGAGGACCCTAAGACCTGGACCGGTGAAGTCAGCGGCGAGCACTTCGAGGAGGCCAACCTGAACGAGATCGAGATGCGGGTCGTGTACCAGGACGACGAGGAACAGGTTGTGGTGGCCGCCTTGGCGCTCAACCAGGGCACGACCTCCCAAGCCGACGACTGCTACCAGTGGACCTTGTCGTGGTCCGATGTCAACAACGACGGCTACGTCTCCGCAAACGACACCTACTCGGTCACTCGCACAGACAGGGTGTTCGGCTCCTGCTCCGATGACGACGAGTACCGCAACACGGAGTTCGAGGTAATGTTCTGGGACAACTGGGCCGACCTGCCTGTCGGCGGGGTTTTCCTACCCGGCTTCCACGTGCTCGCCGCGGTCTCAATGCTCGGGATCGCCTCGCTCTTCTCACGCCGTCACAATTCTGGGCATCGCAGGCTTGATGCCCCCGAGCACCCTCGGGAGGCCGCCTCAATGACGACGAGGGGTGACTGAGCTTCGGCGCTGACGTGCCCTATGAGTACCGAGAGGCACCAGAGAACACACGAATTGAAGTCATACGGGCCTCTCCGATGCTCGATGAGGTCCGCTTCCAAGGCACTCTCGCTCGCCGCCCTGCTGCTTCTGTCAATGCTCAGCAGCGGATGCTTGGCCCTCTCCATCCAACGTGAGATAATCGAGGACTGGAGGGAGCATCCCGTGCATATAGACAAGGAGGTGACCTCCGGCTGGTCTGAGACCTTCGACACCGGCGCGACCGTCGAATCGGTCATCTATCAGAACGAGACCGTGATCCAGTTCGACGAGACCGTCTCGGAGCTGACCATCAACTTCAGGGCCCAGTTCCCCTACTCGAGCACAATCGAGGAGCTCATTGGCAACGACACGAACGAGATCCGCTACGTCGAGGCCAGGCTGTGGCAGCCCAATACCAAGGGCGAGGGTGACCCATTCTGGGAGGTCCGTGCCACAAAGGACCACCCACTGGAGCGCTTCGAGTGGCGAACCGACTTCATCATTGGCGAGTGGATACTCGAGGTGGAGGCCAGGGGGTACGGCGTGACCGCTCCGGTCGAGCAACTGTCCTTCCACGACCACTTCGACCTGTACGCGACCATCACCAAGCCCTGCGTTCGCTTCCCGCAGTCCCACGAACCCGGCGAGTGCACGTTCCTCTCTGAGTTGAACGACTGAGCTCCCCACCGTCTAAGGCGCTGCGCAGCGCTTATGAGTCATGGTCAGGTCGCCGCGCTGCTGAGGAAACCGAATGGCGGAGAACATGTCCCCACTAGTTCCATTTGACGTCTACGAGCGCCACGCTTGTCACATTGGCACCACCCAACGCAGCCAGGACATGCAGCAGTTTTTGGATGACATGCAGCAGGACGGCAGCGGGCTGCACATAATTGACGTCCACCAGACCGACGATAGGATCCGCGTCGTGGCCCAGTTCCTGTCCAACTACGAGGCCCAGAGGATACTGGTGGTAAGCGCGCGCCAGTATGGCCAGAGGCCCGCCCGGAAGTTCGCCCAGTCCATCAGCGCCAAGCACATCGTCGGCCGATTCATCCCGGGCACGCTCACCAACCCGCGACTGCGCACCTACATCGAGCCCGAGGTGATACTAGTGACTGACCCCGCGGCCGATGCCCAGGCGCTCTCCGAGGCAGTCAAGTCGGGCCTGCCCGTGGTCGCCATCTGCGATGCCAACAACAGGCTGCGCAACGTCGACCTCGCCCTTCCCGCCAACAACAAGGGCCGACGCTCGCTGGCGTTGGTCTACTGGCTCATGGCCCGGGAGATTCTGAAGGCGCGGGGCACGGTCTCCAACGACATGGAGTGGGAGCTCGCAGAGGACGTAGCGAACTGGGAATCGACCTTCTGAGCGCTCGACGCCCTCAAAGGCGACCACACGGCCCGATAATCATGGAAAATGGGACGCCACCCCTGTTCCTCGCGCCAATGGCGGGTGTCACCGACCTCGCGTACCGGCTGCTAGCGAGGGAGTGCGGAGCCGATGTCACGGTGACCGAGTTCACCGCCGCATCCGGGCTGACCCGTCACAACGCTCACTCGTGGCTGAAGGTCGAGAGCGATCCGCGCGAGTCGCCATTCATACCGCAGATATTCGGTGGCGACATCGACGAGATGGTCGCCACTGTGGGGTTGCTTCAGGACAGGGCTGACGTCATCGACCTCAACTTCGGATGCCCGGCGCCAAAGGTCTGCCGCAACGACGCCGGAGCAGCGCTTCTGAGAGACCCCGATCGAGTCGTCGCGATGGTCCGGGCATGCCTCGAAGTGGCCGAGGTTCCGATCACGGTCAAGGTCAGGCTCGGCACAGGAGGAGGCCCCAACACTGCGCTCGAGGTGGCCAAGCGGCTTGAGGCAGGAATCAAGCGGATTTGCGTACACGGGAGAACCCTGAGGCAGAGGTACTCAGGCACAGCCGATTGGCAGCAGATTCGCGAGATCGTCGAGGCAGTCGACATCCCGGTGATCGCTAACGGTGACGTCGTGGATGCCTCTACAGCCGCCGCCTGCCTCGAAGCGACAGGCGCCGCTGGCCTGATGATAGGACGCGGCGCGATCGGTAGGCCGACGATATTCCACGAGATCAAGCGCGACCTCGGTTGGTCGAGCACCCCGCCCCCATGGGGTGACGACGATGCGGCAGCGGCGCGCCTGTGGTGCTGGAACCGATACATGGAACTCAGCGAGGAACTCTATGCCCCGCGGTTCAACAAGAATCTCAAGCGTCATGCCGTCTCTTTCACCAAGGGCCTTCCAGGCGCCTCTGCAATGCGCGTGGCGCTCCACCAGGAGGGCGATCAGAGAGCACTTGGGAGGATGGTCACCGAATACCTCGAGGAGCTGTCGAGACCCGATCCAATCGCTGCGTGAGCCAACTAGCCCGCGAGCGCCTCATCGAGGCGTTGGGCGACCGTCCTGAGTCGCCTCAGCGTCCTGTCGGCCTGTCGCATCACGCGCTCCGCTACCTGTGCTCCGTTGGCACCGGCGAGCCTGATGCCGAAGGGCATCCTGCCACCGAGGGTGTTGAGCAGTATTCGCTGGTCCTCGATGGGGACGGGTGCGAGGATGGCCTGCACCTTCTCGATGTTGAGGGACTCCTTCTTGGCACCGGCCAGAAGCGCCTTGGATACCGATTCGTCCAGTCGTCCAAGGCCCCCGCGCGACATCAGCCACTCTTCGCCACGCCCGCTGTGCTGGCGCATCAGCCCTGCGTAGACGTCCTGCGAGATGCGCTCGACCATGGGCACGCGCTCGACGAGCGCTGCGTTGCGCATGCGCTCGACTGCCCGTTGGGCGCGAGAGCGGCTCTCTGAGAACCGCTCGGCCAAGGCGAGGATGGTCATCGGGCGCTCGCTAGAGGCCAGTTCGCACAGCAGATCGCGGGCCAGTCTGTCGTCGTCCCTCGAGCGCTCGCCGTTCAGACCGAGGTCTGCGACTAGGGCATCGATCGCATCGTGCCCCTCCCTACGAGCCCCCGGCTCGGCGATGCTGATTGCGAATCCGACTTCCTCCTCCTCGGTCTGCACGCCCATTCTGGTATCGGAGGGCTGGACCAGTCCGGCCAGCTCCGAGACCCTAAGCTCGAGGGTCGCCCTGGCTTGCACGGACACCAGCCCGACGGCAGCGGACATCGACCCGCCCCTCAGCACGTGGACGTGCCACTTGCCGTCCACTTCGGTTGAAACCAGTCCGCATGACCTCAGTTTGGCCATCTGGTGGTGCGTTCCCGTGTGCGACAGGCCGCTCGCATCGCCCAGGTCCCTAGTGTCCCAGCCCCTCAGTGGGTCGACCAGCAGTGCACCACGCACTAGGCGGTGCAGGGCTCCCTGCTGCTCGTCACCGCTCCACTGGGCAGATCTCCTCCCGATCAACCCCATCGAATCGAGTATCCAGGTCAGGAGCACGTCGGCGTCCCTGCTGCCCGTGGGCATGGGGTACTCGATCAGTCTGAGCGCGAACACACAGGGCGCGCGGATTCGTGACTCAAGAGGCTTGGCTCGGGAGCGAATTGGAATCAGGCGTATTCCCGACGGATGTCGAGCCACGGGTAGTCGACATTGGAGCATCGCAGCCCCTCTAGGTGGGGGGCTAGGGACAGCCTGCCGTAGCTGACGATGCCGCGTCGCCTGAGTACGGAGACAGCCGAGTGCACGGTAGCCCGAGATCGATCGAGGTCTCGTGCGAGTTGCGCTTGCGAGGCTGGGATCGGGGCGTTGGAGAGCCTGTTCACGATGTTGCGCTGGACCCCTGAAAGGCCGACTGGGAGCATAGCGGCCGCCTTGGCCTCGTCGGTGACCCCTGTACCCTCGAGGATCTCGACCTGGGCCGGCGCGCCGGCGTAGTAGCAGGTCCTCCCGTTCACTGGCACGATGGTCACGGTACGCTCCTTGATCAGGACGCGGAGGTGGTGCCTGAGGGTGCCGTTGGCGGCTCCAAGCTGCCTCTGCAACTCACGGAAGTGGATGCCCGGGGAGCGCTGTAGGGTGTGCAGGATACGCGCCCTCAGCGGATGCTCCCAACCGTTCTCGCGGGGTGCGGAGAGCGTTCCCTGAGCGAACGGCGGAGCGAGGAACGGGAGTAGGGAGGATATGCCCAGCGAGCCACCGACGATCGCGGTCACAGCGTCGGCGATCCAGGGGTGGGTGGTGCGCCACTGCTGTATCAGTGCCATGCGCGAAACTC
>JAYZFV010000092.1:0-10930 GCA_036336595.1 Thermoplasmatota archaeon
CGACTCAACATCGGCGATCCCCTGGCCTACGAGGGTCTGCCTACTCCGGACCACATGGTCACCGCCTTCAAGGCGGCACTGGACCGGCAGGACAACGGCTACTCTCCTTCTTACGGGATATCCGAGCTTCGTGATGCCATAGCCTCCAGCGAGCGCGCGAAAGGATGGGATTGCTCTGCTGACGACGTCTATGTGACGCATGGGGTGACCGAAGCCCTGCAGGTACTCTTCGCCGCCTTTTTGGAGGAGGGCGACACAGTCCTCGCACCCGGACCGCACTACCCTCCTTACATGGCCTACCCGCAGATGTTCGGAGGCACCACGGTTGAGTACCGACTGAATCCGGACGATGGCTGGCGCATCGACCTCGATGACATCCGCTCGAAGATGGACGACAGCGTCCGCCTGCTGGTCCTAATTAACCCCAACAACCCGACCGGCAACGTCGCCACCCCAGAGGAGGTCGAATCACTCATCGACATTGCGAGCCAATGGCCCAAGTGCACCATCATCGCAGACGAGATCTACGACGGACTGGACTTCACTGGTCACCAGTGCTCGGTCGCTTCACGCTCGGAGGAAGTACCGGTAATCGCACTCAATGGGGTCTCCAAGGTCTACTTCGCACCCGGCTGGAGGGTCGGCTATATGGCTTGGCACGACCCCCAAGGAAGGCTGGAACTCGTTCGCGATGGTGTTGAGCGACTGCTGCGCAGCCGACTCTGTGCTTCCACGCCAGCACAGTACGGCTTCCTTGCCGGCCTGACCGACGAGACGGGATGGCTGGAAGCACATCTTTCCAGAATCGCTGACAGGATGGACTACTGCTTGAAGAGAATCGAGGCCATTGACGGTCTGGAGTGCGAGGCCGCGGGCGGGGCATTCTACCTCTTCGTGAGGATCTCCGACCCAGAATTGGCCGCGAACGACAAGCGCTTCGTACTAGACCTGCTGCACCAGTACCACGTACTGCTCGTCCACGGCTCGGGCTTCTCACCGGAGTTCGGACAGGGTCACTTCAGGATGGTATGCCTGCCGCCCGTCGAGATCCTCGCCGAGGCCTTCGACCGCATCGAGTCCTTCCTGCGGGGCTGAGCATGGGTTTGTTCGATTCCCTCGGGAACCTCTTCCTCAAGCACTTCTACGGAGATCCGCTATCTCCCGAACACCAAGTGAAACTCAGATGGGTCCCGATCGATGACGGCACCTACAACGACATGGCTCGTGACTATGACCCATACAAGATCGCTTGGCGGGTCGGCGTGGGCTGGTTCGAGTCGTGGTTCCAGGGACTCGAACAAAGGACCGGGCAGAGCCTCGGCCGTCGCCTAGCACACGCTGCCGTGGAGTACGAGGAGCACATGATGGGCTTCGGGGGCTTCGATGCTCCGTCTGGTCGCAAGCCTTCCTCTTGGTCTGGCACCATCCAAGATTGGCATTCCAGGGGTCTCGGCAGATTCGCGCTCCTAGATGACGGCGAGAAGACGAGGATCCTAGTCGAACGCCCTGCCTCGGGGCCGATTTGTTCGGGGCTTGTCGCCGCAGCTTGGGAGAGGGCTACGGGCAAGCGGCACCGTTTCCTGTGGTCGGAGAGCGCGGGAGAGGGCTTGTTAATCACGCTCACTCAGGAAGACGCTCAAGTCCCCGAACCGAAGCCCCGCAGACCGACTTGGAGGGATCAAGGGATTGGCGTGGATCTAGATAATGAGTCGACTGATGAGTTGTGGGCCGATCTGCGAATAAATTCCTCTGGGGATTGGTCGATAATGAACGAGCGCAGGATGTTCCTGCACCGCGACCTCATCTTGAGATTCGAGGACTACTGCCTCCCTCATCTCGACGGGATTCACGAGGGAAGGAACGAGGACTATCGGTGGGAAGGACTCGAAGACAAGCGCCCTATATGGTGGACAGCGGCTGCAGACACTGCTCGTGAGCTCTTCATCAGTTCAGGACATCATGTCCTCGTTGCACAGGCGGATGACTGGATCAGCATTGGTCGCAGACACCTCTCGACGCAAGGCCTTGGCTCGGTCGTGCAGGCCCGCGAGACAGATGGGAATGGGGGGGTTTCTCTCGACCTCGGGTCGCCCTACCACCCCGCGTTGGCTTCCGGTGTGCTACTCGGATGCTGGGAACGTGCCCACGGCCGCGACGGGAGGATTTCCAGCGTAATTTCTGATTCTAGTACTGTGATCGAGCTCTGCCCAGCACGCGAAATCGCCGACACCGTATCTGGACAAGCGCCATGAATCATTATAGCCGAACCCAAATTCCCTAGTACGCCCTCTGTGAGGGCGGGGCGCTTAGATGGCATTGAGTCACAACCAGTATGCCGTCGTCGCAATTGTCGCGACGCTCTGTCTTGCGGGCCTCTACACCGTCGTTGGTGCGGGCCTCTCCAGCACCGATTCTGGAGGTTTCGAGTCGGCAATAGGGGACATTGACCCTTCCTTGGACGGGGTTCCCAAGGAGTGTCCGCCCGACGTCCCCACAATCGGCTGCGATTGGGATGGCGACGGCATTTCAGATAGAATGGAGAGCACACTATATGGCACTAACTGGAAGGAATATGACACCGATGGCGATGGCCTCTCTGATGGTTGGGAGATAGAGAACGGCCTTGACCCACTGGACACGGGCGAGCCCTGTATTTCCCTCGGAGTCGGCCTTACTGAGATTGAGTGCAACCCTATCCAGATCAACAACGTCGACACTGAGCAGGAGACCGGCGAGCAGAACGAGACATTCCCCAACCCTGACAACGGCCCGTTGGGTGACCCAGACAGGGACGGTCTGACCAACATCGACGAGGCTGAGCTCGGCACGAACCCCCGGCTCAAGGACACCGACGGCGACGGCCTCAATGACCGTTGGGAGTCCAGCTACACCCACGAGGTCACCACCCCCTCAGGCGTAGTCACTCTCCTCGACCCACTGGATGGCAACTGGAACTGCCCCCTCCTCACGCCTGAGAAGTCAGCCGAGATCGAGCAGGATCTGGGAAAGAGCATGTGGGAGGAGCTCGGCACACAGTTCGGCCATTCTTGTGACGCCATACTAGATCTCGAGCAGCCCGAGCCTGACACCCTGAGGAACTTCATCGAGGAGAGATATGACACCAACCCGCTCGCTGAGGACAGCGACAACGACCTTATCGCCGACCGCTACGAGATCGCCTACGGCCCCGTCGATCTAGGAATCCACTGCGGTGTCCCTGTTTTCGGTACCCTCACAATAATGGCCCCATACACGAGCCTGATGTCAGGTCCAGGTGACCTCACGTGGTTCGAGCAGGACATGGACAACGACGGACGACTCAACGGGCCGGGAGATTGGGACACCGATGGCGACGGGATGCCCGATGGCTTCGAGTACTGCTACAACTCCCTGCTGAACCCCGCTAATTCTACGGATGCCTACGGCGACACAGACGACGATGGGCTCAACAACGTCGAGGAATTTGAGGTCTCCTACATCTGGGGGCCCTCCAACTTCACTAATCCCCTCGATTGGGACACTGACAACGACGAGATGCCCGACGGATGGGAGTACCACAATGGAATCCACCCCAATGATGGCAGCAACGCGGATGACGACCCGGATTTCGACGGCTACGACGCTGATGGAGATGGGGGGGTGAGGTACAAGGACATGCTCGGGGTCACAACGATCCACACGATCAACGTCGAACCCGGTGATTTCGTACAAGTCAACAGGACCGTACTTTGGATTAGGACGGTAGTCGATAGCAACTACGTCAACATCCCCGTCAAGACCGATACCTCCGGCTGGGTCTATCACATCAACGTGGAAGTTGGGCAGGAGGTCACTAGTCGTCTCCAGGATCTGGTAATAGTGGTCGAGCAGCACGAGCGGTTCACCAACCTCGATGAGTACAATGCTAGGGACAGGGATGGCGACGGAATCATCGATGGCCGATCCACCGATCCCCTAGTCGCCGACACGGATGCAGATGGGCTAATCGATGGAATAGAGGTGATTGGATGGAAGATCAGGATCGTCGACTTCGGCGTGAGGCAGGTCATCGTCAGGAGTGATCCGGGAGTCTTCGATACCGACAAGGACGGGCTTTCAGATGCGCAGGAGTACTACGAGACCTTCACCAACGCCACTGACAAGGACACCGACAACGACGGACTAGAGGATTACAGGGAGGCAGTTGACGGTCATCCATGGATCGACAACGGCACCACCGTCTACTACTTCACCAACGCCTCTGCCTTCGATACCGACAACGACGGCCTCGAGGACGGCGAGGAGGTCATCGATGGGGCAGATGAGTACGTCACCCACGCCAACAACGCCGACACCGATGGCGATGGCCTCAACGACGGCGGAGAGGTTCTCTACGTGCCCAGACCCTGGCAGGGGGCCACCAACCCGCTCATCAACGACACCGATGGGGACGGGCAGCCTGACGGCTGGGAGATGCAGGTCAAGTCGGTCCAGCAGAACACCAACAGCCACAGCCTCTGGATCATTACCACCAATTGGCTTCCTCTGGGCTGTGACTCGATGGTGGAGTGCGGGCTGGGGCCAGGGGGATGGATATGGACGAACTACGTCTCCGGCTTCTCTACCTCCGGCGACAGGAACGACGACGGCGTGCTCGATCCACAGTACTTCCTCCATGAGATGAACCTCTCTGGTTTCACCATCCCGGCGAGCGGGAGATGGGCCCTCAACCCTGCTTTCGGTTCCCAGCCCGACTCTCTCTACGACATCGACAACGATTCCCTGCAGAATTCTCTCGAGGCCCCCGACCGGTGGGACACCAATCCAGTCGACGACGACTCCGACGGCGACCTATTGCCGGATGGATGGGAGGTTGAGTATTCGGAGGAGGCACTCAAGCTCGGCCTCGTCGACAACAACACTCTCGACGCGCTTGGGTCCAGGGGCCCGATGGACCCGAGGATGCCTGACTCCGATCTCAATGGTGTCAAGGACGGCCAGGAAGATCCCGACAGTGACGGGCTCAACAGAACAGTGCTTCTGTACAGGTACTGCCCGGGTTGGGACAACCCACAGGACTTCGAGTGCCACATCAACCCAATCGGCTCTGGTTCGTCGTTCTACGACGACCTAGAGAACTTCACTAACTTCGAGGAGTACCAGAATGGGACCAACCCAATCCTCAATGACACAGATGGGGACAAGTGGAAAGACGGCTCTGAGGTTTACCACCAGGACCAGGACGACGATGACATGTGGTCTGGTTGGGAGTACTACTTCGACTTCGACCCGTTCGACGCATCTGACGCGTTAATCGACTCCGATGGTGACGGCTACGTCAACAAGTGCGAGAACAGGTGGAACACCAACCCGAAGGACCCGACCAGCTTCCCCTCCCAGGGGGAGCTCTGCAACAACTTCGACTGACCGTGCCCTTCATCCGCATACTTCCCGTCGAGGGGGCATGTCATGGTGGATTCTGCCTACGACAGCTGACATCGGCCTCAGGACCTTCTCGGCAGATGCGGCCGGCGCTATGGTAGAGGCCGCACTAGGGCTCCAGGCAGTCCAGACGTCCGAAGGGGCCCTTGATGGTGTGGCAAACCTCGCTTTCTCAACTGGGGAGTGGGAGGTGGAGGTTCCCAATGGCGATATGGAGAGGGGTCTCGTCCGCTGGCTGGAGGAGGTGCTCTACAGGGGCCATGCTGAAGGACAGTGGCTGGTCGATGCGTCAATCAGCATCGAGAATGGTCTCATCCGCGCCCAGGTGACATGGGTCGATTCCCGGGAGGTCGATCTCGTCATTGAGGTCAAGGCCGTCACTCTTCACGAACTAGCGCTTCGAGAGCTGGCCCTCGGTGAGTTGGTTATCGGTGTGGAGCCGGAGATTCCGTCCTTCGAGGGGCCCGGGTGGATGGCCCAGGTGATTCTCGACATCTAGTCAGATACTAGTCTTCGACGTCGAACTTCTGGTAGACCTCGTTGGTCGTCATGCTCACTCTGATGAAGGTCGTGCACTTGGGGAGGTCCTTGATCCTACGAGCCCCGACGTATGAGCAGGCCGAGCGAATCCCCCCTAGTATGGACTGGACCGTAGTCTCCAGCGATCCCCTGTAGGGCACCCTGACCTCCTTTCCCTCGGGGGCTCTGTGCTCAGCGACCTCTCCGTAGTGGCGCTCCATGGCCCTGGCCGAGGACATGCCGTAGAACGACTTGTACGTCTTCCCGTTTCCATCCTCGAATATCTCGCCACCCGACTCGTCGTGCCCCGCTAGCATCCCACCCAGCATCACGAAGTCAGCCCCTGCGGCGAACGCCTTGGCGACATCGCCAGGAGAGGAGCACCCGCCGTCGGACATGACGTGCCCGTTCAGCCCATGTGCTGCGTCGGCACACTCGGCGATTGCGGATAGTTGCGGATAGCCAACGCCTGCGACCTTCCTGGTCGTGCACACCGAACCCGGTCCGATCCCGACCTTGACTACATCAGCCCCTGCGAGGATAAGGGCCTCGGTCATCTCCCTAGTCGCGACGTTTCCAGCAATCACTATTCTATCTGGGAAGGCGTCTCGTACGCGCTTGACGAACTGTAGGAAGACCTCTCGGTAGCCGTTGGCCACGTCTATGCAGATCATCCTGATTCCATCGTTTGTCGCCATCTTCCTCTGGAGCAGCTCGAAACTCTCATCAGTGGATCCGCAGGTAACGGCTGTGAATTCCGGATCCACTCCGTCTTCCCAGGCCTCCGAGAACTCCCTCGTGGAGTAGAATTTCTGAGTGCACGTCAGCATCCCGTGGCCCTGAAGCACCTTGGAAATGGAAAACAGGCCGGTGGTATCCATATTTGCGGCCACGATCGGCACTCCCGTCCAATTCTGGTCGGTATGGCGGAAGCGGAACTCGCGCTCTAGGTTCACATCGGACCTGGAGACAAGTGTACTCCGCTTGGGTCGTATCAGTACGTCGTCGAAGGTCAACTTCACATCGTGCTCAATGCGCATTCGGTCCTTACTCCTCCAATGAACCTACGCTTAAGACTGTTATGAGGCGCCATCAGAACCGATGGAGCACGTGGTGCTCGTGCCGGGATTTGAACCCGGGTCGACGGATCGAGAGTCCGTCATGATGGACCGAACTACACTACACGAGCGGCGTGTCGGGCCGAATCGACGTCCGTATTTGAAAACGATGCAGGGCACAGCCATGCCCGCAATTTCACTTTCACTTTCACCTCCATCTCCTCTACCGTCCTTGATATGCCAACCGCATGACATCGCACCATGAACCTGAGACAGAACCGAGACACTGAGTTGCTCTACAGAAAGCGGCCCGAGCCTTGCCGAATCGTCGCGTTGTCATCCCTGAGGAGGACCGACACACCACTGTGGGAGTCCAATGATGGCCCTCTCGTCAGCCATGCCGGCTTGATGAGCTCGTCTGACGGCTGGTCCCCCATCGCGTGTGCCCCGACACACGTGGAGGTGAGTCCCAGAAGCTGGGCTGGTCTGCGCAGCAGGATGCTCGCATCGGGCCCCGTTCGCGCGGAGGTGGCTTGATGTCGAGAACTGGGCGCCTGCGCGAGGAGGTATGCACCCTTCTTGAGGAGAGGGGTTCCGCCAACACGGTGGAGATCTTCGACCATCTCAACGAGCGCTTCCGTTGGGGCGCTACGATGAACCAGGTCGGCAACATAATGGCCAAGGACAGGAGGTTCTCCAAGATCGGACACATCCGAGGCCAATTCAGGGGCAGCGTATACACCGTATGCGTGTGGTGCCTCGCCCAGCGCGAAGCTACTCCGGTGTCTGCCTAGTCAGGGAAGAAATGAAGACCCGATTGCCCAGAGTCTGGCTGTGAGCAGCAGCGGTGGGATGGGGTCATGGTGGACCCTGTTCAGGGCAGGTAACTCGACCACAGGGGTGTTTGGGGTATTCTTGGGGGCAGCGCTGGGTCTTGGGCGACTACCTGAGGGAGATTTCGCCCTAATTACGGTCCTGCACGCACTTTCGGTCATGAGCTTCATGTGTTCATGGAACGCGTTGAACGACTACCTCGATTTGGAGATAGACCTCGTCAACAGACCTGACAGGCCCCTACCTTCCGGTGCCATTTCCAAATCCTCAGCCAAGAGGGCAATAGTGCTGATGTCGACGCTCTCTGTGCTCTGCCTCGCAGGTGCTGGCGTGATCGCTAGTGGCTTGGAGGGGGGAATCGAGGGATGGTACCCCGCCCCCGTGATATGGGCGGGTGCGCTGCTTCTGTTGATGAACTACGAGTCCACATCGCCAATCAGCTTCCGCCTCAAGGAAAGGGGCCTACCGGGGAACTTCGCAATCAGCCTCTCTGTGGGCATGGTGGTTCTGTTCGGTGCCGCTGGGGTGTACCAGCCGTTCCATCCTCGGGCGTTGACCGTATTCTTAGTCGGGTTCCTGTACAATCTAGCCCGCGAGATAGTCAAGGACGTGGAGGACATTGAGGGCGATGCAGGCAGGAACACGTATGCCATGAAAGCAGGGCCGGAGCGAGCCCGCGTCGTCGCCTGGCTGATTCTACTGATCACGTTGGCCTCGTTACTCGCACCCTTTGCACTCGGCATCTTCCCCGAGTTGCATCTAGTCGGGGTGATACCAGCCGTAGTAGTGCTGATGATGGTCAAACCTAAGCTGTTTTGCTCCGAGGATCACGCTGCTCAAATGCTGATCAAGAGATCGATGCAATTGTGCCTCGTGGCGATGCTGGGCAGCTCCCTGATGCCCTAATCAGCGCAATTCTCGGTATGTGTGCCACGCCGCCTCGTTGCACAAGTAAGTGAGAATGGACATCTGAGCCCACATTCGGTTCTCTGCCTGATCGAAGACGACGCTGTTGGGGGAGTCGATCACTGCGTCGGTGACCTCCTCGCCGCGATGCGCGGGAAGGCAGTGCATGAACAGGTAATCGGGATCAGCATTGGCTACCAGTGACTCGTTGACCTGAAACCCTTCGAACGCTCCGAGCTTTCCCCCCATGTGTTCCTCCCCCATGGAGACGAATACATCAGTGTAGATTACACCCGCCCCGCTCACTGCCTCGCCGGGATCGTTTGTCCCGGCAATGGTCGCACCCGTCCTCTCAGCAATTGACCTGGCGCGTGAGATGATGCGTTCGTCAGGCTCGAAGCCGCTCGGCGTGGCATACTTGATGTCGTGACCCATGGCAACGGCACCGATGACTAGGTCGTGCAGTACGTTGTTCCCGTCGCCGACCCATGCGATGTGCCCGTTCACCCGCTCTGCATGCTCGACTATGGTCATCAGATCGGCGGCGGCCTGGCAGGGGTGGTTGAGGTCAGAAAGGGCGTTGATTACCGGTACCGTGGCATGCTTGGCCAGCTCCTCGACGTCGGCATGGCCAAAGCATCGGTAGGTTATGCAGTCGAGGTAGCGGGAGAGCACGGATGCCGTATCGGCGATGGACTCGCTCTTGCCGAGCTGGATGTCGCCTGAGAGCAGAGTCAGAGCCTGTCCGCCTAGCCTAGTCACACCGACCTCAAACGACACCCTAGTTCTGGTCGACGGCTTCTCGTAGATCGAGCCGATGGCTAGCCCCTCAAGTGGCTTGAAGTCGTACACGGCCTCATCGTCGTGCTTGATGCGAATCGCCCAGTCGATGAGCTCTGGCAGCTCATCAGCCACGTCGTCTATTGCCAGCAGGTCCTGTTTGCCCTCATTGCCTCTCATGCTCGATGTCCCCCGCGAATCCGTCCCTCGCATCCGACATTCCTCCAAATACGTTCTGAGCAAAGCTGAGGACATCAGCCTGCCCCTCCTCCATCTCGCTTGAGAGGGGGACCAGTCCTGGCTGGATGGCAGCGTGTTGCATCATCCTGAGTTGCCCGATGGCGAACTCTGCTCGCTGCCCTCCAGCACCCTCGTAGAGAGTTTGCTGCGCAGATTCCTCGTAAAGCGCGGCTTCGAGCACATCGAGGTTCTCGCCCCACTCTAGGATTCTATCGAGCGTCTCCGGCTCTAGAAGGTCCGATTTCGAGAGGAAGTTGGCGGTCGGCAGACCTAGGCGGAAGTGAACGATCGAGGAGAGGAGCATCTGTGAGACGAAGCCGCTTGGGGTGCTCGATAGCAGTGGGTCGAAGAGGACGATTAGGCAGGCCCTGCCTTGTCCGAGAACATGAACGAGGTGACTCGAGGCCTCTCTGAAAGCGAACAGCTCAACCTGTCCGGGGGTGTCGACGATCATGATGTCGCCAGACAGTCCCTCGATTTGATCGAACACGTCCTCGGCCTGCGATGCCACAAGGTCAGCGGCAAGAATCTGGGCACCGTTGGGGCCCAGATCGTACTCGTCCATTACCTCGGATAGGGAAACAAGGTCTCTGACGTCGAACTCGGGGTCATAGTGTACCCTCTCCGCCCCGGGGTCGAGGTTCACGGCGAGGACGTCGATGTCCAGGAAACGAGCCCACCTCTGGAATGACGTGACTAGCGAGCTCTTGCCAGCCCCCGCAGTACCCACGACAAAGAGCACCGGTGGTGTTGTACCATCCTGCGCTGTCATCGGGACGCCGAAGGCGTCCCTGCCTTCAACATTCTCAGCCCCTAAAGACCGCGATTTCGAGGCAGGCAACCGTTAAACGACCCTGACACCCGTGCGATTGTACCCTGAGGGGCGCCTATCATGGCAGATGACACAGTTCCTACTCCTGATGAGGAAGAAGAGGACGGGTCGGAGGGAGAGCAGCCAGCCGTACCTCCGCCACCGGGCTTCCCCCCTCCTCCGCCACCAGGCTTCCCGTCCCCACCGCCCCCACCCGGCCTCGAGGCCCTGGCTCCTGACTTGGGAGTAGGAGAACTTCCTGACGACGAGGATCCCACTATTGGTGACGGGCAGCAATCACCACCAGCCCCGTCGCCAGCACCCCTTCCCCCTCCATCCCCTCCGGACTTCTCCCCCCCTC